>JBHJOH010000236.1:0-33707 GCA_050329955.1 Acidimicrobiia bacterium
AGGCAAAACCAAACGCGAAATCATCCGCTGCCTCAAACGCTACGTCGCTCGAGACGTCTACAGGATTCTCACCCAACCCCACTAGACATCTATAGGAGCATCTACCCCGCTCGTTCCTCGCCCCGGCGCTTGCGCCGGACGGACCCTTCCCCCTCTCGCAAGCTCGAGGGGGACAAAGCTACTCCCTATCCGCGCGACCCCATTGTGCAAAAGGTGGGCGAAACGCGTGCGTTCTGCACCCTGGGGGTCAGCACCGACGAGAAGCTTCCAGCCAATCCAAAGAGCTGCTGGCTTCCGGCTGGGAACGTCCGACGCAACACGCAACACGCAACACGCCCGAACGCGTTCTGGCTGGAAGCTGGGCAGCTGGTTTCTGGCAGCTTGAGCTGCACTCTCTCCGGTCGACAGGGGGTTGGACATCATGCTGTCCAATCCGTGGATCCCTGTAACCAAGCGCTCGTACTCACGTGGTCGTCACCGGACGCCGGGGTGGTCGCCTTCGTCGCGGGTTTTGGGGGCGCTGACGTCGGTGTTCTCACTGATCCTGTCTGCGGTGGTGGTGGTTCCGGGGCCGCGGCCGGTTGCGATGCCGATCGTGACTGCTCTCGTGGCGCCCGAGACCACGATCCGGCTCGCCATCCCTCCCACCTCGATGGGACCGTCGAGCACGACCCGGCCGACCCTCGGGGAGGACCGGTTCGACTCGTCGGGGTCCGAGATCCTCGCCCTGGCGGATCGGCCCATTCGGCCCGAAGTGGCACCGCAGGTGGCCGGGGTCGAGTTCGTGGAGACCACGGTGGTCGAGGAGGATCCCGCCGAGGGGTTCGAGTCGATCGAGTTCTCCGGGGCCGCCACCATCGACCTGGTCGGTGCGGCCGGACGGGCCGAGGCGAGCGCCCAAGCGGTGGTCGTCCAGCCGATCCCGGACGATCCGTTCGAATGTCACGAGCGTGCCGGCGAGCTGCCCCTGAGGGACGACAACGGCGTGTACGACCGCAACCTGGTGGCCCAGATGACCCATTCGCTCTTCGAGTGCGTCGCTTCGACCGGCGGCCTCAACGACGTCACCGCCACGACGAGTGGCTGGAACGCCGCCGCCATATGGGGATTCGAGAACATGAGCCAGCTGGTGGCGGCCGAGGCGGTGGTGGTCGGCTACTGCGAGTCGGTGGCTTTCGCTCCCAGCGCCATCGGCGGGAACAACCCGTGGGGGGACGGGGGCGGGTTCCAGATGGGCAACCGCGAGATGCGCATGTACGGCTTCCCCGGGGCGAGCAAGTTCGACCCGGTCGACAACGTCTACTCGGCCGCAACGTACTTCATGTCGGGCGTCCGGCGCGGTCATGGATGGGGCGGGTGGGGACCCTGGGCGGTTGTCAACACCGGGTACAACGACGAGATCAACGAC
Organism: Acidimicrobiia bacterium; assembly: GCA_050329955.1. Lineage (GTDB taxonomy): Bacteria > Actinomycetota > Acidimicrobiia > Spongiisociales > ZC4RG35 > JAOUGY01. The sequence continues at coordinate 1,409 of JBHJOH010000236.1, forward strand.
CGGGTCAAGGTGCCGGTGCTGCCGCGTTTCGCCTCCACAGATCCGGAGTACAAGGGCCGGCGCGGGGTGGAACTGCCCGAGTGGGGCGTCGATCCGTGGTCGTGGGAGGTACCGGCGTTCAACGGGTGTCCCGTCACCGGTCGCGCCTGGCCGTCCTCGCAGCCGCTCGCTTAGCGCAGGCAGCTCACCACAGCAGGGCGGCATCCCGGGCCGGGACCGTGACCCGGTCCCCGACCACCGTCGCCCCACCCCAGCGGGGCTTGACAGCTCCGGAGGCGTGGAACGAGGCAGCGCGGGATCCACGGTTGATCGCCACCACGGTCCGCTGGCGGCCCTCGACCCGTTCGAACACCACCAGACCGCCCCGACCCTCGACGGGTACCAGGTGACCGGTGCAGAGCGAGACCCGGGAACGGCGCAGCGCGGAGAGTTGGCGAATGGTGCGGTGCACCGGATGCTGCTTCGGGTCGACCTCCCAGGGGAAGGCACCCCGGCACCCGGGGTCGTTGGCACCGGCCAGGCCCACCTCGTCGCCGTAGTAGATGCCCGGCGCACCGGGGAAGGTGAGCTGCAGGATGGTGGCGAGTCGGAGTCGCCACCCCTCGCCTCCCGCCTCGGTGAGAAAGCGCGGGGTGTCGTGGCTGCCGATCAGGTTCTGGTTGGCCAGGGTCACCGCCCATGGATACTGGGCGAGCAGTCGGCTGGCCTCGTCGAGCATGCCTGCCCCATCCAGGGTGTCGCGGGCCAGGTAACGGAGGGCGATCGAGCGGAACGTGTAGTTCATGGTGGCGTCGAAGCGGTCCCCCTGCAGCCAGTTGCCGGTGTCACCCATGATCTCGGCCAGCAGGTAGGCGTCCGGCTTGACCGCCTTCACAACCCGCCGGAAGTCGTTCCAGAAGTCCGGGTCCACGTAGCGGGCCACGTCCATGCGCCAGCCGTCGATACCGAAGTCGCGCACCCAGCGGGCGGCGACCTCCAGCATGTAGTTGCGGGCTTCGGGGTGGGCCAGGTCGACCCTCGGCATGGTAGGCACCGAGTACCAGGCTTCATAGGTGGGTTCGATCATGCGGCCGTCGCCGACCACCTCCTCGATCGGCATTCCGATCTCGGCGGCCCATACCGGAATCATCTGCTTCATCCACGACGACCCCCGGCCGGACGCCCGGTACTTGAGCCGCACCGGCCAGTCGTGCACCACGAACCAGTCGCGGTAGGCCGAGCGCCTTCCCCGGCGAATGAGGTCGTCGAAGGCGAAGAAGCGGGGGTGCACGTGGTTGAAGGACGCATCGAGGATCACTTTGATGTCGTGGCCGTGTGCTGTGTCGACCAGCGTGGCGAGGGCTTCGTTTCCTCCCAGCGCCGGGTCCACCTGGTGGTAGTCCACCGTGTCGTAGCGGTGGTTGGAGGGTGAGGCGAAGATGGGGTTGAGGTAGATGGCATCGATACCGAGATCGGCGAGATAGCCGATGCGGTCGGCGACGCCGATCAGATCCCCACCCTGGAACCGGCGGGGTTTCGGTTCGCTCCCCCACGGGTCGAGGTCGGGCGGGTCGAGGCGGGTGTCACCGTTGGCGAACCTGTCGGGGAAGATCTGATAGATGACGCCACCCTGCGCCCACACCGGGGTGTCGATGTGATTGATCACAGCCGGGTCGAGCGGCCATCGATCGAGCCGTTCCACGCTGGCGGTCACCCCGCTCGGTACGAAGTACACGGGCGACCCGTCCACGGAGCGCAGCGCAAAGCTGAAATCACACCGGGCGGCGATCTCCAACTCCGCCGCCCAGAACGAGAAACGGCCGCTCTGCGACCACGCCCCCATCTGGTGGGCGATCACCGTGCCGTCCCCGTGTCGCAGCACCACCCACGCCTCGACCAGATCGGGCTCGGCCCACAAGCTGAATCGGACCCTGTCACCGTCGAGACGTTCCAGGTGCTTGATGTCGGATGGATCGAAGCGGAGGTCCCACGGGGAGACGTCACCGGGGAGCCCGAAGATGCCGAGGTCTTCGAGGTGGCGGGCCGACCTCATCGTCGGACCCCCATGGTCACCTGTTTCACGTCCGAGCGAAGCCGCCCGGAGCCGTCGTCGACGGTGGCGATGATCTCGACCACCGCCCCATCCGCCACGTCGGTGTTGTCCCAGTAGAGGCGATACGGCGGGTTGTCGTCGGTGCCGATCACAACCGGGGGCGCACCATCGACTGCAACGGAGAAGGTGACCTCGGCGTAGCGGCGGTCGGCGAGTTCGGCCTCGACCCGGTAGCGGAAGGTGGGAATCTCCTGGCCGCTGGGACGGACGAGCGAAACCTGTGGCTGGTCTTGGGGGATGGGAACCGGGTCGCCGGCCACCAGCACAACTGTGCTCAGCGGCGGGACCTCCACCACCACTTCCCCGTTCGCATCGGATGTGACCGCCCCGGCCGATTCGGGCCGCAATGCAGTGAACGCGGTCCCCGGGGTCAGCACCTGGAACCGGGCCGGGACCGTCAGCGTGGAGTTGTTCGCCACCACCACATGCTCGATACGGTCGGTGCGGTCGATACGGGAGAAGACGAACAGCGGGCCTTCGGCCAGGTGGACGTACTGGGCGCCGGTCTGGAGGGTGGGGTGGGAGCTTCGGAACGCCGTCAGCTCCGAGACCCAGAGGTAGAGCGGGTGGCTCTGATCGAAGTTGTCGTCGGCGGGGGTGGCGTCGGTGCCGATGTTGTCATCGTCGATGTACTCGGGGGTGACCGAAGGGAACATGTCCTGGCGGGCGAGCTGGTCACCGCCGTCACCGACGAAGCCCTGCTCGTCGCCGTAGTAGACGGTGGGCACGCCGCGTGCCGTGAACAGCAGGTCGAACCCGAGCTGCATCCGTGCCAACAGTCCCTCTTCGTCGGCGGCCGGGTTGGCGTTGTCGATCTGAAGGCCCATCCGTCCCATGTCGTGGTTGCCGAAGAAGGTGACCTGCTGATAGGCGTTGCCGTCGGTGTCGATGAACCAGTCGTCCTGGTCGAAGGCCTGGGCGAGGGCTTCCCCGGTGGCGCCCTGGGCCACGTAGCGTTCGAGCCCGGCGGCGAGAATGAAGTCGAGCGTGGCGGGGACGCCCAGGTTCACATAGGCCGACTGGGTGATCGGGTCGGTGTTGAACACCTCGCCGAAGAAGAAGAAATCGGGCCGGCCGGCCTCGGCCGCCGCCTCCCGGATACGGGGAGCGAAGTACTCCCAGAAGGCCGAGTCGACGTGCTTCATGGTGTCGACCCGGAAGCCATCGATGCCGTAGCGGCGGACGATGTCGGCATGGAGCTCGGTCAGGCCTTCACGGACCCGGGGATGCTCGGTGAACAGGTCGTCGAGACCGAAGAAGTCGCCGTACAGCTCACTCTCCCCCTGGAAGGTGGAGTTGCCCCGATTGTGATAGAGGGTGACGTCGTTGAGCCAGTCCGGTCCCTTGATGGTGGCGTCGGATGGGTCGGCGAAGGTTGGTGTGTAGGGGAACGACACCGCCGGGTCGAGCTCGGGGAACGGCTCGTCACCGAGGTTGGAGGGGTCGAACGGCTCGCCGGCGGCGGTGAGGAACGGGCTGGCCGACTGACTGAAGTACACGTAGCTGTCCTCGGCGAACTGGATCACGTCGCCGGTGTGGTTCAACACCACGTCGAAGTAGACGTGCATGCCCCGGTCGTGGGCGGCGGCGATGAACGCCAGCATCTCCTCTTCGGTGCCCAGGTGCGGGTCGATCTGCGTCCAGTCGATCTGCCAGTAGCCGTGATAGCTCGACGACGAGCCTTCGGTCGTGCCGTTGCCCTGCACGAAGTTGTTGGTGAACGGCGGGGTGATCCAGATGGCGCCGATACCCAGGTCGGCGAGATATGGCAGCTTCCCGGTGAGCCCCACCAGATCCCCTCCGTGGTGGAACGCCCGGTTCTCGGGGAGGAAGCCGTGGTCGAGAGGGCCGCCTTCGACACCGCCGGTGTCGTTGGCAGGATCGCCGTTGGCGAAGCGGTCGGGCATCACGAAGTAGATGGGGCGAGCGGCGGCGGGGTGTCGAACCGGCTCGGCGACCGGCCCCAGGCTCTGGTCGAGAGGCTCGGTGCTGGTGGTGGTGTCCTGCACCGTGGTGGTCGCCGGCGCAGTGGTGGTGGCCGGCGGTTCGGCGGCGGGGGTACAGGCGGCGAGCGCCAGCGCCAGCGCAACCCCGGCGACGGCGACCCTCATCCCTTGACGGAGCCCTGGGTGAGCCCGCCGATGATCTGCTTCTGGGCGACCAGGAAGGTGATGACGATCGGGAGGGCACCGAGCAGGGCCGCAGCGGTGAGCTGGCCCCACTTGGCGGTGTACTCGGACTGAACGAACAACTGCAGCCCGACCGCCAACGTGAACTGCTCGGTGCTGGAGAGCAGAAAGCGGGCGAGGATGAACTCCGAATACAGGTTGACGAAGGTGATGATGAAGATCACCGCCAGCACCGGGCGGGCCAGCGGCAGCACGATCCGGAAGAAGATGGCGCTCGGCCCGGCACCGTCGACCCGGGCCGACTCGTCGAGCGAGACCGGAATCGTGTCCATGAACCCCTTGATGAGGAAGGCGTTGAAGCCGATTGCGCCACCCATGTAGACCATGATCAGGAACAGGTGGGTGTCGAGCCCGGCGGCCGGGAACACCTGCCCGATCTGCTGGGCGAGCAGGAAAAGGGCGATGAACCCGAGGAACTGGGGGAACACTTGCACCAGCAACAGTGTGAGAAGTCCGGCGCGCCGGCCCTTGAACTTGAGCCGGCTGAAGGCGTAGGCGGCGAAGGCAGCCAGCAGCACGTTGAAGACCGCCGCGATCACGGCGACCTTCCACGTGTTCCACATCCACGTGCCCACCGGGGTGCGCGGCTCGGTGAACAACGACGTGAAGTTCTCGGTGGTGAAGTCACGGGGGATGATCCGTGCTCCGGAGAGGTTGTCGACCTCATTGAACGACGCCGAGATGATCCACACCACCGGAAACAGCGAGAACAGGGCGGCGGCCGTCAACAGAACGTGCCGCCATCCCAGCTCGCGCATCCACTTGCCCGGCTTCATCCGCTTCGCTCCGGCATGGGCCGTCGTCGACGCCACCCGCGGAACGGCGCCTGCGTACTGCTCAGTTGCCATAGACCTCTTCCAGACGCTTGGTGTACTTGAAGCTGACCGCCGAGATGACTGCCACTACCAGGAAGATCAACACGACGATGGCGGAGGCGAGGGCGAACTGGTTGCCGCGCCCCGAGTTCTGGGCGATGTCGAAGGTGAAGCTGATGAGGATGTCGGTAGCGCCCACCGGCACGTCGAACCCGGTGAGGGGCGGGCCGCCATTGGTGAGCAGGAAGATCAGCACGAAGTTGTTGAAGTTGAAGGCGAACGAGCCGATCAGCAGCGGCGCCGTAGACACCAGCAGCAGGGGCAGGGTGATGCTCCGGAACACCGTCCAGGCGCTGGCCCCGTCGACCCTGGCTGCTTCCTTCAGCTCCGTCGGAATGGAGGTGAGCGCCCCGGCCGTGATGAGGAACATGTAAGGGAAGCCCAGCCACAGGTTCACCAGCAGGACCGCCGCTTTGGCCCAGGTGGGGTCGCTGAGCCATGGGATGGCCTCGATGCCGAAGTTGTCGAGCACCCGGTTCACCTGGCCGAACTGATCGTTGAGCAGGCCGCGCCACACCAGGGCCGAGAGGAAGGCGGGGATGGCGTAGGGAAGGATGTAGATGGAGCGGTAGATGGCTCGGCCCTTGAGCCGTTCATCCTGGAGGGCGTTGGCGAGGGCCAGCCCGAGGGCGAATGTGCCGAACACAGAGCCCAGGGCGAACATCACGTTCCAGATGAACACTCCCACGAACGGTTCCCGGATCCGCTCGTTGGTGAAGATGATGCTGTAGTTGTCCGACCCGATCACCGAGATCCAGCCGGAGAGGCTGGCGTCGATGGCCGAGAGCGGCACATTGTCGCAGACGCCACCCTCGCATCGGATCTCCGACGCCGTCTGCTGGATCGACAGCCGGCTCACCTCTCCCTCCGGGACGTCGTCGCAGACGAACGTCCCCACCCCGGCAACGCACGTGCGGTCGGTCTGGGCGTCGAAGAGTGTGTCGGTTTCCGGGTCGTAGATGAACCGACGGCCGGACTCGACCACTCGGACGGTGCCGAAGGTCTCGAGCTCGGCGATTCCCCGGTCGGGGATGTCGAGTACCAACGTTTCGAGCTGGTTCGCAATGCCCGTGAGTTGGAGCGGTCCGAGAAGCTCGAAATCGCCGATCACCTCCGGGGGAGACGCCGGGTCGATTGCAACGCCGGAATCGGTACCCGGATCCGCCACGGGGTCGGTGCCGCTGGGGCGGGCCACGCCGAAGAACGGGTCGAACTCGGGGCCGTACACCAGAAATGCGATCTCACCCGCACCGCTGCGGTACACGGACAGATCGAGGATGAGCGTCGCCGACTCCGAGGCGATCTCGCGACGTTCGAGCTGTTCGATGGCATCGTCCTTGGCGAGCACGTTGCCCGTCGCCCAGTTGGTGAGCGAGACGTAGAAGGTGTAGATGACCGGGAAGACCACGAACAGGGTCATGAAGATGAGCCCCGGGGTCAGCCACTTGGAAGCCTGGGCACGTGGGCTGAGATAGGCCCAGTTGACGAGGATGGCGGCGCCGATGAACGCCGCCAGGAGCACCCAACTCTCGTTGGCCACGATCACCGGGATGGCGAAGACGATGAAGGCGTCGAACAGCCCCACCGCGGCCAGCCGCAACCAGAACGTGCGACCAATGGACAGAGAGGACAGAGTCCCGGTTCGGACTCTGCCCTCTCTGTCACTCATGCTCTGAATCTACCTGTCTGTTCCGTGTCGTTACGGCTCAGCCGGCCAGCGCTGCCCGGACGGCCTCGGCGGCCGCACCCATGGCATCTGCTGCGGTGGCTTCGCCGTTGCGAACCAGCAGGATGTTGTCACCCAACGGGCCCCACACCGATCCCATCTGCGGGATGTTCGGCATCGGGTTGCCGTCCGCCGCCGAGGCGGCGAAGGTCTGGGCGACCGGGTTGTCCGACAACGTGTCGAAGGTCGGCACGAAGGCGGGGTTGCGGGGGTCGGCCTCGTAGAGCGCCGTCATCGTCTCCTCGGTGGCGACGAAATCGAGCAGGAACGAAGTGGCGACCAGCTTGTTCTCGGAGAACGCCGACAGGAACATGCCCTGGGCGCCCACGAACGGCTTCGGCGTCTCACCTGCGATGGTGGGAAGCTTGGCAACCGACCAGTTCACCGTGGTCTGCTCGTTGAGTCGTCCGAGCTCCCAGGGGCCGGTGACCCAGAAGGCGGCGTTGCCTTCGAGGAACAGGTTGGCAGCGTTGTCGTAGTTGGTGGACTCCACCACTCCGGCCTCGACCTGGTCGGCCAGGAACTGCACACCGGCGACTGCGGCTTCGCTGTCGAGTCCCACGTCGCTGGCGTCGTACCCGGTGGCGGGGTCGTAGGCGAAGATGTAGCCGCCCAGGGCCGACACGAACGGGTAGTTGTGATAGGCATCACCGGCGTCACCGCCGCCAGGGATCACCATGCAGTTGGCGGCACCGGCGGTCTCGCAAACATCGCCCAACTCCTCGAAGGTGGCCGGCGCTTCGGCAACGAGATCGGTGTTGTAGTACACGGCGACGGCCTCGGTGGCGTAGGGAACCGCGTACAGGTTTCCTTCGAAGTTGAAGGCGGCGAGCGCCACATCGACGAAGTCTTCGCTCTTGCCGCTCAGATCGATCGGATCGATGGCACCGTTGGCCGCCAACTCGCCGGTCCAGTCATGAGCGCCCACGAAGACGTCGGGACCTTCCCCGGCGGGGCCCGCAACACCGACCTGATCCTTGATCTGGCCGAAGTCGACGATCTCCACCGTCACGCCCACTCCCGTGGCCTCGGTGAAGGCGGGGGCGACGCTCTCGATGACGGCGGCCCTGTTCTCGTCCGCCCACACCAGCAACTCGGCGGCCGGGGCCGCTTCGGTGGTGGTGGTCTCCTCGGCCACCGTGGTGGTGGTCTCTGCTGCGACGGTCGTCTCGGCCGTCTCTCCAACTGTTGTCTCAGTCGATGCGTCATCCCCGCCGCATGCCGCCACGATCATGGCGAGCGCTGCGAGTAGGGCGAGCAAGCTGAAGCGCTTGGTCTTCACCGTTTCCTCCTCTGGGTCTATCTGGGGCATCCACGGTGGTTCGAGAAGCCGAACCCACCATCAATGTGACACGAGTATTACATACCTTCCGCAAGCTTGCGGTCGATTGCTGCAAATTTTCAGGCAATCGGGCGGATGGCCGCAAGGGAACTGATACCCTTTGATCGTGGCCGCACGTCCCAAGCTCAATGAGGTAGCCGACATTGCCGGGGTATCCCTCGCCACGGTCAGCCGCGTACTCAACGGCAAACAAGGCGTCGCGCATCCCACCCGTCAGAAAATTCTCGACGTTCTTGCAGAACTCGGATACCGCGATCTTCCGATCCGACCCACCACCAGCGGGGTGGTCGGCATCGTCACCCCTGAGCTCGACAATCCGATCTTTCCTCTCATTGCCCAGACCATCGAGTCCCGGCTGGCCCGCCAGGGCATGCTCGCCATGATCTGCCCCGCCACCTCCGACACCGTCAACGAGCAGGAATACCTCGATCACTTCATCGCCACCGCCGCCACCGGCGTGGTGGTGATCAACGGCCGTTACGCCGGGGTCGGTGTCGGTTTCGAGCCCTACGAGCAGCTGCGGCGGCGCAACATCCCCACCGTGCTCGTGAACGGAGTCGACCTCGACGCACCCATCCCGTCGGTCGCCGTCGACATCAAGAGCGGTGGCGAGATGGGGGTGCGGCACCTCGCCACCCTCGGCCACAAGCGGATCGGCTGCCTGATCGGGCCCCAGCGCTACACCAGCAGTCTCCAACTCCTCGCCGGCTATCGGGCCGGGATGGGAAAGGCGGGCCTCCCGCAGTCCGACGAGTACATCTCAGAAACCCTGTTCACCATCGAAGGCGGCCGAGCCGGCGCGGTCCGCCTGATCGAAGCCGAAGCCACCGCCATCATCACCGGCGGAGACCTGATGGCGCTCGGTGCCGTCGCCGGTCTCCGCTCGTGGGGATACCAGGTCCCCAAAGACGTCTCGGTGGTCGGCTTCGACGGCACCACCTTCGTCTCCTACACCGACCCCTCCCTCACCAGCGTCCGCCAACCGGTCGACCGCATGGCCCAGACCGTCGTCTCCATGCTCACCACCCCCCAGAACGGCGGACCCACCGTCCACATGTTCGAACCCGACCTCGTGATCGGCGGCTCCACCGGCCGACCGCCCGGATAGCCGGCCAGGGATCGCGCCGCTCGGGGGCTTTCACGTATCCGCTCGCTGACGCTCGCTGTATGCGCCGGCTCGCAGAGCTCGCCGAGCTGTATTCGGTCGCTCGCCCAGGGGCTCGCTCCCTGTACAGGCCACCCGCACGCGGACTGAGGGCCTCGGCGCCCCACGTAACTCTGCGCGTGTGGGCGCTGCTCGGGGGCTCTCACGTATCCGCTCGCCTGGCGGCTCGCTGTATGCGCCGGCTCGTTGCACTCGCCGAGCTGTATTCGGTCGCTCGCCCAGGGGCTCGCTCCCTGTACAGGCCACCCGCACGCGGACTGAGGGCCTCGACGCCCCACGTGACGTCACGCGTTCGGGCGTTTGCTCCCAGGCCGTCGGGTTGGGACGCGTAGGGGCGGGTGAGGTACGAGGCCGGTCGAAGCGACCGGACGCCCAAACTCGGCACGCCCAAACCATCAAGATCCCAGGTATCGCGGCTTTACACGCGCCCGAAGCCGGGTCCCACCCCAATACCACGGGCTGTCCCGCAGGAGACTGGGCGTCCTCGCAAAGCCTCGGCCGCCCCTACGTATGAAGGCCATTCCGTCGTGGAGTAACGAGCCGTCGGCCACCCAGCACACGCAGAGTTACGTGGGGCTTCGCACACGTCTGAAGGCGTGCGGTGGCCTGTACCCAGTACAGCTCGGCTCGCCCTGCGAGCCGGCGAATACAGCGAGCCCGCCAGGGCGAGCGAATACGGGCGAGCCGCCAGGCGAGCCGCGCTACATCCAGCTTTCGGTGCGGTCGACGAGGTAGAGGCTGATGTCTTTGGCGGCGTCGAGGGCGCCGCACAGCTGTTCGCGACCCATGATGATGTCGACCAGGCTGACGCTGGTCTTGCCCACCAGTTGCAGGCTGCGTTCGGGGGCGTCGGTGACGGCGGCGAACGAGTCGATGGCAGAGACCTCGACCGGCAGATCGGCCCCGGCCACGCCGGCCAGGTCGGTTGCCAGGATCAGCAGGTCGGGGGGATCCGTGAGGGGAGGCATCCCCCAGTTGAAGAACAGCTGGAGTGCGTAGGTGTCCTCGGGCTCTTCGAAGTCGTCGCCCATCTCCTCGAGACGGTCCTGGAAACCGAGCAGCACCCGGGGATCGACATCGAGAGCGACGTGGAGATCGATGGGGCCGCTACAGGCCTCCTCAGGGTGCAGATCGACCTCCCACGACTGGCGGAGCGAGTACGTCTCCACGAAGTGGCGCTCGTCGTGCACGTGAAAGCCGTGCTCGATGGCATGTTCTTTGAAGTCGGCGACGAAGCCCGGAATGTCGACAGACATGACTTCACGAGCCTAGATGCCCCGCCGGCCCATCCGCCGTTTCGCCTCCGCCGGCTCCACATTCCGGCGTTCCTGGCATACTCGTCACGTGGACGTGGCAGCACTGGTCGAAGAGGAAATCGGGAGGGCGCGAGCCGCCTTCGCCACCGGGCGGACCCGGTCGATCCGCTGGCGCAACCATCAGCTCGAAGGGCTGATCGCCATGCTTCGGACCGAGGAGCCGAAGCTGATCGAGGCCATGGCCGCCGACCTCCGCAAACCTCCCTTCGAGGGGTGGGCGACCGACATCGGCGCCCTCATCTCCGAGTTCAAGCACATCCGCAAGCACCTCGAGCGCCACATCCGGCCACGAAGGGTGTCGGTGCCGCTCTTCATGAAGCCGGGCACCGCCGAGATCAGGTTGGAACCGCTCGGGGTGGTGGCGGTGCTGGCCCCGTGGAACTACCCGCTGAACCTGGCGTTGTCTCCGCTGGCGGCAGCCGTTGCAGCCGGCAACGCCGTGGTCCTCAAACCCTCCGAGCTGAGCGAAGCCACATCGGCCGCACTGGCCGAGATCCTCCCCCGCTACGTCGACGACGAGGCGGTGCGGGTGCTGACGGGCGGTCCCGAGGTCGCCACCGAGCTGCTGCGCCATCCTCTCGACCATATCTTCTTCACCGGCGGCCCCGGGGTGGCCCGCAAGGTGATGGCGGCGGCGGCGGTGCATCTCACCCCCGTCACCCTGGAACTGGGGGGCAAGAGTCCAACCATCGTTGACCAGTCAGCCGACCTGGCCGTGACCGCCCGCCGCATCGCCCAGGGCAAGTTGATCAACGCCGGGCAGACCTGCATCGCACCCGACTACGTGCTGGTGCCGCGTCCGTTGCGGGACGAGCTGGTCGACCAACTCGACCGGGCGTTCAAGGTAATGACGAAAAGCGACGCCCGCACGAGCACCTCGTACGGGCGCATCATCTCCGAACGCCACCACGACCGGGTGGTGGGCCTCATCCCGATCGACAAGGTGGCGTCGGGCGGAAACCACGACCACTTCGACCGGTTCATCGAGCCCACCGTGGTGGTCGACCCCGAGCACGACTCACCGCTGATGACCGAGGAGATCTTCGGACCGGTGCTGGCGGTGGTGAGCGTCGACGACATCGACGACGCCATCGCCTTCGTCAACGCCCGCCCCAAGCCACTGGTGCTGTACGTGTTCTCGGAGGACGACGACGTGACCGAGCGGATCCTGGCGCGGACCAGTTCGGGCGGCGTGGGGGTCAACCAGACCATGTACCACGCCGGCGTTCCCGGGCTCCCGTTCGGAGGGGTGGGCGAGAGTGGCCACGGTCGCTATCGCGGTCTCACCGGGGTCGATCGGCTGTCGAATCCGAAGTCGATCCTCGACCGGCCGATGAAACCGGACCTCCGGTTGGCCTATCCGCCGTACGGGCGGATCAGCAGCAGGATCATGCGCAAGCTGATCTGACGTCAGCCACTGCGTCGCCGGCGCTTGGCCACCATCAGCGCCTCCGCCGCCCGAGCACTCCGAGCGCCAGCCCCACGAACAGGGCCCATGCGGCGCCGACGCTCACCGGCCCTCCGGCCGCGGCCACCACCGGCGGTGGCGGCTTGGGCTCCGTCCGCTCGGAAGGCGCCCTGATGTCGCCGAAGGTCAGGTAGTCCGCATAGGTCTTGGTGACTTCGGCTCCGAGCAGGAACACCATCCACATCAGGTTGAAGAAGAGCAGCAACACCGCCAATCCACCGAGCGCGCCCAGCGTGCCGGTGGAACCAGCCCGGCTCAGGTACATGCCGACGCCCCAAGCGGCGACCAGTCCAACGACGGCGGTGGCCGCTCCACCCCGCAAGGCCGCCCTCCACGGGATGTCGACCGCCGTGAGAACCTGGAACGACAGCGCCACCACCGCCATCAGCACCAGCAGTGACACCACCGGCACCCCGAACGGCACCACTACGGAAAGCCCGGGGATGTCATCCACGAGGCTCGAGATCCACCCCACCGCAGCCACCGCCACGATCGGGGTGAAGGCCAGCACCGCCAGCACCAGAGCCGAAGCGAGGGCCACACCCCGGCGGATCAGCCAGCCGAGCGCACCGCCACGACGATCGTCCTTGGGGACCTGAAAGAGCTCGGCCAGCACCCCCTGCACCTGCTGGAAGATCCCCGACGCCGACCAGGCCGCCAGCAGCAGACCCACACCGAGAGCACCGCTGCGTTGCTCGGTGACCGTGACCAGCAGTTCATCGAGAATCTCCGCCACCTCCGCCCCGGCGACGTCACCGGCGCCGGCCACCAGATCATCGACCACCTCCGGGTCGGTGAACACGAACCCCGCCACCGCCAGCAGCAGGAAAAGCAGCGGCACCAGCGAGAAGATCGTGTAGTAGCTGAGGGCGGCACCCATCCGGGCGGCCTGGTCGGATCCGAACTCCTTGGCGGCCGCCTTCAGAATTTCGAACAGCTTCTTGTGGGCGGCCAGATCGGTTCCCTCCATCACCTGAGCCTAGGCCGCACTCTCCCCGAGACGACCCTGAGGGCCTCGGGGTTTGCGCAGGGCCTTTCCCAATGGGCGGCAACCGACGGTTCAGAGATGCTGGATCCATGGAAGACACGAACACCACCCCCACCAACGACGAGGGCGCACCCTCCGGGGAACTCGACTCGATCGATCTCGAAGCGACCCCTGTCGTCGCCGTCCCCGTCGATGTCCCCGCCGAGACCACACCGTCTGCGGACGAGTCGACCCAACCCGTGGAGGCCGCAGCCCATGTGCCGCCGCTCCTCGCACCCCCCACCCGAGGCGATCGCTGGACAAGGCCCCGCCACGGGCGCATCCTGGCCGGGGTTGCGGCCGGCGTCGCCCAACGCACCGAACTTCCCCTCTGGTTCGTGCGGGCCGTGTTCGTGGTGACCGCCATCGCCGGCGGCTTCGGTCTCGCCGCCTATCTGGCCGCCTGGGCGCTCATGCCCCAGGAGGGCGAACGGGAGGCGGCGGCCGACGGGTGGAAAGAGCGCTTCGACCAGGCGGACTCGCCCAGCAAGAAGCTGGGCCTGGGGCTCATCGCCCTGGGTGTGGTCATCGCCCTCGGCACCACCGGGATCCTGTCGTCGCCGCTCGCTCTCGCCGCCCTGTTGGTGGTGGCCGGACTGGCGCTCACCCGTCCCAGCCCTGATCACCACTGAGCACACCACACGTCGCTCCCTGCACCGAACCATCCAGGAGAACCCATGCGCATCATCAAACTCCTCTCGGGCCTGGCCGGCCTGCTCGCCGTATTCGTGTCCGTCCCCGTGCTGGTCACGGGGGTCGCCCTCTTCTCGTGGGCGGCCGCCAACGACACCACCACTCTCCCCACGGTCTCGCTGGCCACGGTTGACCGGGCGGTGGTAGCGGGCGACATCGACGTCTTCGCCGGCGACCGCGAGATGTTCCTCCCCGAGATCGGCGACGCCTCGATCCGGGCAACCGACGACGAAGCGCTGTTCGTGGGGGTCGGACCCGCCAGTGCCGTGGCTGGCTACCTCGCCTCGGGTGAGGGCGCCCCCGACGAGCAGACCTTCTGGGTGCAATCCGCCGGCGGTACCTCCGCTGCGGTGGATTGGGACATCGAGCCCGGCCGCTGGACGGCGGTGGTGATGAACGCCGACGGATCGCCGGGAGTCGACGCCACCGTCCAGGCCAGCGTGCCCTCGGGTCCGCTCCGCCTCGCCGGTGGCATCCTGGGGGTGATCGGAGGCGGCATCGCCATCGTCGGAGCGCTGCTGGTGGGAGCAGCCTGGGGCGGCCGCCGCACCAACCTCCACACCGGTCAGGGCGCCGCCGCCCCGGCGTGACCGCTCGAAGGCTCTCTCGTTGGGCGGGTCCAAACGCTCCTACCCTGGCGGCGAACGCAACCAGGAGACGCCGATGAACTACGCCGGAGACATGACGCCTTCCGACACCTTCGAGATTCTGACGGGTGACGACCGGGCCATGCTGGTGGACTGTCGTACCCAGGCCGAATGGTCCTATGTGGGCGGGCCCGACCTGGCCTCCATCGGCAAGTCGGTCATCCCGATCGAATGGTCGCGGTTCCCCGACGGCGCCGTCAACGCCGACTTCATAACCCAGCTCGAAGAGGCCGGGGCCGACCGGGAGGTGCCGGTGTTCTTCCTGTGCCGCTCAGGCGTGCGTTCGGTCGCAGCCGCAACGGCAGCCACCGCCGCCGGCTGGACCGCCGCCTACAACATCTCGGACGGCTTCGAAGGACCCCCCGACGAGTCGGGTCATCGTGGAACGAAGAGCGGATGGAAGGTTGCCGGGCTCCCCTGGAAACAGCCATGACCGAATGGGCGCCGGACACCCTGGCCGTTCGCGGCGGGCTGTCCCGAACCGGTTTCGACGAGACCGCCGAAGCGCTGTTCCTCACATCCGGATACGTGTACGCATCGGCGGCCGAAGCCGAAGCCGCTTTCGCCGGCGACATCGACCGCTACGTCTACTCCCGCTACGGCAACCCCACCATCGCCACCTTCGAGGAGCGGCTCCGGCTGATGGAGGGGGCAGAGGCGTGTTTCGCCACCGCCACCGGGATGGCGGCGGTGTTCAACGCCCTCTCCGCCACGCTGGTGGCGGGTGATCGGGTGGTTGCCGCCCGGGGGCTGTTCGGATCCTGCTTCGTGATCCTCGACGAGTTGCTCCCCCGCTGGGGCATCACCACCGAGTTCGTGGACGGAACCGACCTGGCCGAGTGGGAGCGGGCGCTGTCGACACCGGCCAAGGCGGTGTTCTTCGAGACGCCATCGAATCCGATGCTCGAGTTGATCGACCTAGCCGCCGTCGCCGAGCTGGCCCACGGCGCCGGGGCACTCGTGATCGTCGACAACGTCTTCGCCACCCCGCTCCTGCAGAAGCCGCTCGAGTTGGGCGCCGACGTCGTGGTGTACTCCGCCACCAAACACATCGACGGTCAGGGCCGCACCCTCGGCGGAGCCATCCTCGGGACCAAAAAATTCATCGACACCAAGGTGCAGCCGCTCATGCGCCACACCGGCCCCTCGATGAGCCCGTTCACCGCCTGGGTGCTCGCCAAGTCGCTCGAAACGATGAGCCTGCGCGTGGGGCGCCAGGTGGAGAGTGCCGTGGCCCTGGCCACCGCACTGGAGGCGCATCCCGGTGTCGACCGGGTGCTCTACCCGTTCCTCGCCTCCCACCCCCAGCACGAACTGGCCCGACGCCAGATGACAGCGGGAGGCACCGTCGTTACCTTCGAAGTCCCCGGCGGCAAAAACCGGGCCTTCCAGGTCCTCGACCGCCTCGAACTGGTCGACATCTCCAACAACCTGGGCGACTCCAAGAGCCTCGTCACCCACCCCGCCTCCACCACCCACCGCCGACTCGGCCCCGACGTACGCGCCGCCATGGGCATCACCGACGGAATCATCCGCATCTCGGTGGGACTGGAAGCGGTGGACGACATCATCGGAGACGTCACGTCGGCGTTGGGATAGCTGGTGATGCTCAGGGGATAGGGCCAGCTGACCGGACCTGTCCAGGGATGGTCAACAAGTCAACAGGTCGACAAGTCAACAGGCCAAGCCCGGGATTCCGGTCCTGTCGACCCGTTGAACCGTGGACCTGTTGACCGCTCCGCCGAGAGGATCCCCTCCGCCCGATTCCCTATCCGCGACCTCGGTGAGCACGACAGGAACATCGGGCGCCGTCCACCGAGGTCGCGGATAGAGGACGAACGGCAGAACTGCTCTCGCTCCGAGGTGACCGGGTCCACTGGGGCCACCGGAACTGCATCCCGGGCCTGGTCTGTTGACGTCTGTACCTGTTCTGCTGTCGACCATCCCGGACAAGCTGCGGTCAGCCATCCCGTCCGCTGGACCTGGTTGTGGTCCCACGTTGAAGCGACGAGCGACGATCAGATGGCGCGCATGCGATTGCCACGGGCGTTGTGCTCGACCTCGGCCAGGCCCAGCTCCTCCATCAGCGGCGGGATGTACATGCCGAATCGACCACGCAGGCCCTTCTTGAGGCCGTACCATCCGCCCACCGGGTTCGACTCCGACCGGCCCCACGCCTCGATCGTTGCTTCCTTGGCGGGCTTTTGTTCGTCGGCGGAGCCGAGTTCCATCCAGTCGCCGTGGGCCCTCAGCATGTCGTGGAGGTCCTCCAGGCAGCGGGCGTCGTACAGCAGCACCGTCTTTCCGACCGTGCACACGATGACGTCCGTGCCGTCCCGCGTTTCACGATGCATCGTGTACCCCGACGTGAGCGGCGGCGTCTTCAGCTGCCATGGGCTCTCGGGTGTTCCTTCTCCAGCCATGTCCGTCTCCCTCCGTGTCAGCCGGCTGCCCGGCGTTCCGCTTCCGCTTTGAGCCCTCGGGCGAACTGGTCGAACAAGGGCTGGAGGTTGGGGATGGACTTCCAGATCATCGGCAGGAAGAGGCCCGTGTACTCCTCGCGCATCCTGAACGTGGTCGTCGACCCGTCGGGGTGGAGCGAGTACGTGCGCTCACCCTTGAACAGCCCCAACGGCATGCCGCCTGTCCATGTCATCGATCGACCAGCCTGGAAGTCGGAGACCTTCAGAGGGAACGCCCGACCAGGCTGCGCCGACGACGTCACCTTGAGCTTGGCGCCCGGAGCGATCGTCCCCTCGAACCCGACCACACCCGAATCCCACCGCAGGAACCCGGCGCCGTCGATGAGGATCGGCCAGATCACGTCTGGCGTCGCCTCGATCGAAGCGCTGGTCTCGAAGAACTCCATGCTTACCCTCCGCTATTCGTAACCGTCGAGTTACGGTAACACATGCGTTACTCTCTCGGTCATGAGCACCGCCTTCGACGCACTCGCCGACGATCAGCGCCGCCGGATCCTCTCGATGCTGGGCACAGGAGACATGTCGGTCCAGGAGATCGCCGACCAACTGCCCATCAGCCGCCCGGCGGTGTCCAGGCATCTGAGGCTGCTGAAAGACGCCGGCCTCGTGGATGACCGGCCCGAGGGGACGCGTCGGGTCTATCGTCTCCATGCGGAGGGCCTCGCCGCGGTCGAGGCCTACATCCGCCAGGTGTGGGGCGACGCCGCCATCCGCTTCACCATCGCCGCAGAGAACACGTCGGAGGGCTGATGGAGCCGATCGAGATCGAGTTCACCGTGGGCTGTTCCCCCGAGCACGCCTTCGACGTGTGGGCGAACCGGACCTCGATGTGGTGGCCGAACAGCCACTCCATGTCGGGCGACCCCGACCTCGTCACCTTCGAACCGAGGGTCGGCGGCCGCATCTTCGAGCGCACTCCGACCGGGACCGAACACGATTGGGGCGAGATCGTCGCCTGGGAGCCACCCACCCGGCTCGCCTACCTCTGGCACATCGCCTTCGACCGCTCCGACGCCACCGACGTCGAGGTCACGTTCCACCCCGATCCGGAAGGGGCACGGGTGCGGATCGTCCACTCCGGATGGGAACGACTGGGCTCGAATGCCCAGGAACGGCGCGACCGCAACCTCGGAGGATGGGTAGGGCTGCTACCTCACTTCCGAGGAGCGGTCCGAGAGCAGAACGCAGAAGGCAGAACGCAGAACGCCCAGGCAGACCGCTGACGCCAAGGGGTCAGAGAGTCCGACGTTCCGGCTGCGGCTTCTGCCTCTCGTGGCCTCGCCGCCGGCCCGCTACCCCGTCCGATGGAACGTATCCACCAGCGCCGGATACAACCCCCGGTACAGCTCGTGGGCCTGTGCATATACGTCGGTGTCGGCTCCGGGGACTGCGACGGGTCTCACGGTGACGGTCTGGGCCACGGCTTCCTCCACGGTCCGGTGCCAGCCGGCTCCGACCATGGCGAGCAGCCCTGCGCCGTAGGCGGCGCCCTCGGTGGTGTTGACGGTGGCGATCTCGGCGCCGAGCACGTCGGCGAGGATCTGGGTCCACACCGGGCTCTTCAAACCGCCGCCGGAGGCGCGAATCTGATCGGGGGCGGGCATACCGGCGGCGATCATCAGGTCGAGACCATCCTTCAACCCGAAGGAGACACCCTCGAGCACGGCTCTGGTGAGGTGGCGCCGATCGTGCCGCACGGTCAGCCCCACGAAGGCGGCTCGGGCGAGCGGATCGGGGTGGGGAGTTCGTTCCCCTGTCAGGTAGGGAAGGAAGAACAGGCCCTCGCTTCCGGCCGGAACGTGGGCGGTGGGCGGGACCAGGTCGTCGAAGTCGATGCCGGGCGCCAGCGCGTCCCGGAACCAGCGGAGACTCCCGGCCGCCGACAGCATCACGCCCATCAGATGCCATTTCCCGGGAACCGAATGACAGAACGAGTGCACCCGCCCGTGCGGTTCGATCACGGGAGTGTCGGTGGCGGCGAACACCACCCCGGAGGTACCGAGCGACAGTGCCATGACACCAGGACCGACCGCCCCCACCCCCACCGCGTTGGCGGCCTGGTCGCCGCCTCCGGCGATCACCGGGGTGCCGGCGGGCAGCCCGGTGGCCTCGGCGGCGACGGCGTGCAGTACTCCGGTGATGTCGGGGCCTTCGTGGGTGGTCGGCATCCACGCCGGGTCGATCCCGAGCGCGTCCAACACCTCGGGCGACCAGGTCCGGGCGGAGATGTCGAACAGCAGCGTGCCGGCGCCGTCGGCCACGTCGGTGGCAAAGTCGCCCGTGAGCCGGTACCGGACGTAGTCCTTGGGCAGCAGCACATGCTTGACCTGCTTCCACACGTCGGGCTCGTGGTCCCGAACCCACACCAGCTTGGGGGCGGTGAACCCGGTGAGGGCGTCGTTACCGGTGATCGGCACGAGCCGCTCGCCCAGCACCGCTCTGATCTGATCGCACTCGGCGCCGGTGCGCTGGTCGTTCCACAGCAACGCCGGCCGCAGAACTTCGCCGGAGGTGTCGAGCAGCACCGAGCCGTGCATCTGACCGGTGAGACCGACCGCCGCCACGGCCTCTCCCGGGACGCCGGTCGAGGCCAGCACCGATCGGATGGCCTGCACGGTTCCGTCCCACCACAGGTGCGGATGCTGTTCGGACCACAACGGCTGCGGGGTGTGGTATCCGTACTCCGACACACCCACCCCCGCCACCGTGCCGTCCCGGGCGATCAGGACGGCTTTGGTGGCGGTGGTGGACGAGTCGATCCCGAGGACGTAGCCGGCCACGATCAGTTGGTGGTCCAGATGACCCGGTTGACGGCGTTCTCGATCTGCTCCTGGCGACCGGACACCGGCACGGGGTCGATCTCACCCGACAGGACCTTGG
The DNA here is from genome assembly GCA_050329955.1 of Acidimicrobiia bacterium. Classification (GTDB taxonomy): domain Bacteria; phylum Actinomycetota; class Acidimicrobiia; order Spongiisociales; family ZC4RG35; genus JAOUGY01. Next base: position 21,312 of record JBHJOH010000236.1, read on the forward strand.
CCTCGAGCGAATCGAGCGACTCGGACCCACCCAGGATGGCCGAACCGAGGCTGTCATCCCAGCGGGCGTAGCGTTCGGCCCGGGCCCCCGAAAGGGTCTTCTCCTCCAACAGCCTGGCGCCCACCAGCAAGGCGCGGGCCAGGGTGTCGATTGCACCGATGTGGCCGTGGAACAGGTCGTTGCGGGCCATCGACTGGCGTCGCAGCTTGGAATCGAAGTTGAAGCCACCGGTGGTGAGGCCGCCACCCCGCAGGATCTCGAACATGGCGACCGACAGTTCGTCGACCGAGTTCGGGAACTGGTCGGTGTCCCACCCGTTCTGGTAGTCGCCCCTGTTGGCGTCGACCGATCCGAAGATGCCGTTGTCGACGGCGTAGGCCACCTCGTGGTGGAAGCTGTGACCGGCCAGGGTGGCGTGGTTGACCTCGATGTTGACCCGGTACTCGTCCACCAGGTCGTAGCGCTGCAGGAACGAGTGCACCGACTGACAGTCGTAGTCGTACTGGTGCTTGGTCGGCTCCTGCGGCTTCGGCTCCAGCAGTAGGGTCCCGGTGAACCCGATCTTTCGCTTGTGCTCGGCGACCAGGGTCAGGAAGCGACCCAACTGGTCGGCCTCCCGGCGCAGGTCGGTGTTGAGCAGGGTCTCGTAGCCCTCGCGTCCGCCCCACAGCACGTAGTTCTCACCACCGAGACGATGGGTGGCCTCGAGTGCGTGCTTGACCTGGGCGGCGGCGTAGGCGAACACCTCGGGATCGGGGTTGGTGGAGGCTCCGGCGGCGTAGCGGGGGTGGCTGAAGGCGTTGGCGGTGCCCCACAGCACCTTCACTCCGCTGGCAGCCATCTTCTCCTCGGCGTAGGCCACCATTGCATCGAGGTTCGACGCCGACTCGGCAAAGGTGGCGCCTTCCGGTGCGATGTCAACGTCGTGGAAACAGAAGAACGGCGTGCCGAGTTTGGTGAAGAACTCGAAGGCGGCGTCCATCTTCTGGTGGGCGGCTCCCAACGGGTCGTCGCTGGGTTTCAGCCACGGGCGGTCGAAGGTGCCCGACCCGAACACGTCAGACCCCGGCCAGTTGAACGAGTGCCAGTAGCACACGGCGATGCGGAGGTGGTCTTCCATCCGCTTGCCCAACACCATGCGGTCGGGGTCGTACACCTTGTACGAGAGCGGGTCGGTGGACTCGGGTCCTCCGAATCCGATCGGGCCGGTCACATCGCCGAAGAATTCCTCAGTCATCAAACGAACTCCTTGTCTCGATCATGCGTCGCTGCCACTGCGTCACGAAGTGACCGGTGGCCCGACGACCCCGATGACCGATCCCGCGAACTTCGGATGACACTCCCTGGGACGAATCTCCCGGGAGGCGCCTTCGGTGAGAGGTACCGACCAAGGCCTCCCCACCGAACAGAGACTACCCCTCCGCCATCACAGCCGGGTCAGCATCCACACCTGTTCCGAGGGATGGTCGTTCGCCCAGTCGGCGCTGGCGAAGAACCTCACCTCAGGGCCCCGGTTGGGTGCCCGGACCTCGACGAAATCGTCGACGGCGAAGCCGGTGTCCTTGAACAGGCGGAACCAGTCCGAGATCGTGAGGTTGAACTCGATCCCACCCGGTTCGTCGACCGCATCCCGCCAGTCGAAACGGTGCATCCCGAAGGAGGGGCGCTGCAGGGTGTGGCGGGCCGGGAGCGAGCCGTCGACCGGCATGCAGGCGTGGGCCAGACTGGACATGCTGAGGGTGACGAGCCGTCCCCCGGGCCGGAGCAGCCGGTGGGCTTCGGCCACCCACAGGTACGGGTCGCACCACAACACCGCCCCGTACTCGCTGATGGCGAAGTCGAAGCTCCGGTCGGGACGCGGGACCGCCTCGGCGTTGCCGTGGATCCAACTGATGTCGAGTCCGTGCTGGTCGGCGAGGCGGCGGGCGGTGGCGAGCTGACCCTCGCTGTTGTCGACACCGGTGACGGCGGCTCCGAGCCGACACATCCACGCCGCGACATATCCGGTGCCACAACCCAGCTCGATGGCATCGAGACCCGCCATGTCATCGGGAAGCAGCGCCAGCTCCGACTGGGGGATGTTCCACATTCCCCAGGTCGGTTCGACCTGCGCCCAGTTCCGCTCGCCGTCGGCCACCCAGTTGGCGGCGTCGGCATCCCACTGGCGCCGGTTCTCGGCGACGTGGTCGGCCGGCGGGTCCGTCAGGTCCACGGCCCTGAACCCCCCACCCTGGTGGGCGTGATCCGGATGAGGTTGCCGGGCGGCGGGTTCTCCATCGGTGGGAACGTGGCCCCGGGACCGATGTAGATCCAGGCCAACCGTTGCAGCAGCTCGGGCGCCCCACCCTCGTCGAGGGTGGCCGTCCCCCGGACAGTCAGGTAGTTCGCCATCCCGATCCCGTTGTCGCCCTCGGCCTCGATGGTGAGCGCCACCCTCGGATCCCGGGCGATGTTCTGCACCTTGCGCCCACCCATGAGGTGGGCGGTGACGATGTCGTCGCCGTCGAGGCCCACCCACACCGCACTCATCTGAGGCGACCCGTCAGGATCGATGGTGGCGAGATGGGCGAGCCGGCCGGAAGAGAGGACAGTACGGGCGGCAGCGTTCAGGAGCGACATGGCTGCAACGCTACGCGCCGAACCGCGGCAAGTTCCGATGAAACCATGCTCGGCGGCCTCGTACACTCGTCGTGGTGACACAGGCCAGCTCCGACCGGGTCGAGGTGAGTCGCCCATCGCGTGCCGCCACAGAGGTCGTGTGGCGGACGCTCACCGCGGGAAGGGCGGCGTGGTGGCCGGAGATGGAGTTCGACGCCCGCCCGGGAGCCTCGCTGCGCGAGACCTGGGAAGAGGACGGAGCGACACGCGCGGCGATCGGGAATGTGGTGATCGCCGAGCCGCCCTTCCAGCTCACGTTTCGTTGGACTCAACCGGAGTGGCCGCACGGGTACGCCACGGTGGCGATCCGCATCGTGCCCGACGAGGCAGGCTCGCTCGTCACGGTTGTCGAGACCGATCTGGCTCGCGCCACCGGCGACCCCGCCCAGCTCGACGCACATGAGCAGGGTTGGCACTATCACCTGGAGCGACTGGTGGCTTCGTCCGAAAGCACCAACTCATGAACCCCATCCCCTGAACCGCCTGACATCAGGCGCGTGGCGCTCCAGTGCGAAGGTTCGCAACCGACAGCCCGGGATGGGCGCGCAAACGCCCGGCCACGAGCGACCGGTGGCACGCCTCCGGATCGAGCTCGACGCACAGGAGGGCGGTGGCGGAGTGGTGCGGGAACTCCGCCGCGAGCGCACCGAGGTCGAACGGATCGAGAATCTCCCGGGTGTAGCGCTCGGCGTACTCGGGCGCCAGCGCCACGCGGTTGCGCTTGCCCACACCGTTGCGGTCGTCCTCGCGGTACTGGAGATGGCGAAGCTCGGTCGTGGGTGCCAGCGCCTTCACATGCCGGTACCCGATGCCGGCTTCGGCGAGCATCCGCTGGAGTCGCTGTGAATTCGCCCACGAGTAGTCGGGGCCCCGAACGCCCCGGCGCTGGCGGAGGTCGACAACCAACCCCACGCCGGCGCCGGTGATCGTCTCCAGGAAGACTGCGTTCGTGAAGCCGTAGACACCGATCGTCACGACCCTGAGCATCTGGATCTCCTCACCCGATGCTTGCATCACGCCACAGCGGTCGCCTCGAGCTCGACCATCAGATCGGGGATCGCCAACCGTGACACCCCGAGCATGGTGGTGGCAGGTGCGGCCCCGCTCGCACCGAGACGCGAAGCCAGGACGTCGTAGTGCTGGAAGAGCAGGTCGACATCGACCGTGTAGACGTTGAGCCGGACCAGGTTGGATAGGGTCATCCCGGCTTCACCGAGCACGGCCTCGAGGTTGTCGAGGGTCAGCTGCAACTGCGCTGCCATGTCACCGGCATGCTGCGGTTCACCGTCGCCGCTCATCGCAGTCTGGCCGGCGCAGTACAGGGTCCGGCCGTGTCCGGAGACCAGCTCGCCCTGGTTGTACCCCATCGCCACCGACCACGTCCACGGGTTGAGCGCCGTTCGTTCCATTGTCATGTCAGCTCCATTCGTCGCCACCCGGACGTCCCGGGCTCGACCGCCAGATTCGGCGGCGTGGAGATGAGCATCTCGACAAATCACGACATCCTCTGTCATGTATTTGTAGGGTTTCTGCGTGCGTGCAGATCGGCTCGTCTCGCTGGTGCTTCTCCTGCGGCAACGGGACCGAATGACGGCGGCCGCGTTGGCCCGCGAGTTGGAGGTCTCCACTCGCACCGTCCTGCGCGACATCGAGGCGCTGGGCGCAGCCGGTGTCCCGGTGTACGCCGACCGCGGCCGCTACGGCGGGTTCGCTCTGCTCCCCGGATTCCGGACCGAGCTGACCGGGTTGAATCACGACGAAGCCCTGGCCTTGCTAGTCGCCGGATCGCGGAGCGGCGCACAGGCATTCGGACTCGGCTCGGCGCTCGCTTCGGCGATGCTGAAAGTGGTGGACGCGCTCCCCGAGAGCAATCGGGCAGCAGCGGCCGGAGCAACGCAACGACTGCTGGTCGACCCCGACATCGACCTCCTGTCGCGCCGAACCGACGCCGAGGAGGTACCCGACGCCATCATGACCGAGGTTCGGAGAGCGGTGTTCGCCGGGCACAAGCTCCGCATCCGCTACGCCGCTCTGGACCAGGCTCCGAAGTGGCGCACGGTGGACCCGATCGGCCTGGTCACCGTCCGCGGCTTGGGCTATCTGCTGGCAACGAGGTCGGGTGCCGACCGCACCTATCGCCTGTCCCGGATCCTGGCCGCCGCCGAACTCGACGAACCCGCCCAACGACCGGACGGAGTGGACCTCGACCAGGCGTGGCGGGAACGCAGCAGCGCGTTCAGGACCGGAGGCGACCAGGTGACGGTTCTGGCCCGGGTGAACCCGGAGCGGCGACAGGACCTGGTGGACACCGCTCTGGCCGCCCACAGCGAGGAAGCCGAGGAGGCGAACGGCTGGATACGGATGGAGGTGTCGTTCCAGGACTCGAGACACGCCCAGTGGGCGTTGTGGCAACTCGCCACCAACGCCGAAGTCCTGGCTCCACAGTGGTTGCGCACGATCATCGGAGACCGGGCGGCGGCAATCGTCGCTCGTTACGAGGCCACAACATATGGGTCCGAGCGGACGGAAGCGCCATCGTGACCGGAGCAGACGCAGCCTCTTCGGTTTGGCAGGAGGCCGGAGGCAGGAAGCAGGAAGCCTCCTGCCTCCGGCCTCGCGCTTCAGGCGGGTGATCGGTCAGTAGTCGCCGTCCGCCCGCCGCTGCTTGCTCGGCTGCACCCGTGGGGGTTCGCCCGGCTGTTTGGGGTAGTGCGGCGGCCAGGGGGCGTCGCCCTGGCCGTACTGCTCGTGGTCTCTCACCACCCATTCGAGCAGGGTGTCGATGCGGCATTCGGTGTCGTCGATGCCAGCACTGAGATCGCCCACCTTGGAATAACGTTCGGCGACGTAACGATCGAGCGGGAAGTCCTCGATGTGAACGTCATCGATCTCGTCCCAGCGGAACGGTGCCGACACGTAGCCGGTGGGACGGACGCCGTAGGCCGACGAGACGGTCTTGTCGGGCGCCATCTGGTTGAAGTCGATGAAGATGCCGTGGCGCTCCTCCTTCCACCACTTGGTGGTGACCAGGTCGGGGTGGCGCCGCTCCAGTTCGCGGGCGAAGGCGAGACCTGCCCGACGCACCTGGATGAAGTCCCAGATCGGCTCGATGCGGATGTACACGTGGATGCCCCGGCTTCCCGACGTCTTGGGCCAGGCCACCAGTCCCAGTTCGTCGAGCAACTCCTTGGCGCCTTTCACCGCCGCTCGCACGTGCTCGAAGTCGTAGCCCGGAGTGGGGTCGAAGTCGATGCGCCACTCGTCGGGGTGGTCGATGTCGTCGGCCCGGGCGGGCCAGGGGTGGAAGTCGAGGCATCCCAACTGGGCCAGGCGGATCACATCGGCCGGGGTCCGGGGGACGTTCATGCGCCCGGGCCGCTGCGACGGGAAGTGCATGTCGACGCTGTCGAAGGGGGACTTGTCGTCGGCCCGCTTCTGATAGACGGGAGGCTCCCCGACGCCTTTCATGTAGCGCTTGAGCATGGTGGGACGGTTGGCGATGCCGCGCAGAGCCCCCTCGACACATCCCACGAAGTGCTCCACGACCATCAGCTTGGTCCACCCCTGCTCGGGGAACACCACCCGCGACGGCGAGCTGATCCGAATGCGCTCACCGCCGACGTCCACGGTCGTCTCATCGGCCATGTTCCGACGGTAGTCCGGTGTGGGGTTGGCGCCGTGGTTAAGTACCGGCATGCGATCAGCCCCCTGGTTTCGGTATGCCCAGCTCATGGTGGGTCTCACCGTGTTCGGTTCCGGCATCGGGGCGATGATCCGTTCCGACCTGGGGCTGCCGCCCTGGGACGTGTTCCACCAGGGGGTCTCGTTCCGAACGCCGCTGACGATCGGGACCGCCACCATCGTCACCAGCTTCGTGGTGCTGCTCGCCTGGATACCGCTCCGGGAGCGCCCGGGGGTGGGGACCCTGGCCAACGCCGTCACCATCGGGATCGTGGTGGACGTGTTCCTGGCGCTGGTCGGCGAGCCCGCCAACAACTGGGAGCGCTGGGGACTGCTGCTGGGCGGGTTGGCGGTGGTGGGCATCGGGTCGGGCCTGTACATCGGGGCCCGGCTCGGACCGGGTCCACGCGACGGGCTGATGACAGGTATCGCCAAGCGGGGTCCGTCGATCCGACTGGCTCGCACCGCTGTCGAGGCACTGGTGCTGGCCGCCGGGTGGGCGCTGGGCGGGACGGTGGGGGTGGGGACCCTGGTGTTCGCTCTGGGTATCGGACCCATCGTCCAGTTCTTCCTGCCCCGCTTCGACCTGGCGGCGCCATGAGGTTCGGCTTCCGGGCGGCGGGACGAGTGGCCGCGGTCGTCTCGGTGCTCTTGTACCGGCTGGCCTTGCCGGCGCGGCCCGACTTCCCCGCCGACACCCCGCTCCTGATCGTGGTCAACCACCGGTCGCTGCTCGACTCGGTGGTCGGGTTTCACTCGTTCTACCGATGGGGCATCGAGCCGCGCTTCCTGGTCCAGGAGCGATACTTCGGACACCCCGTGCTGAAGCGACTGCTCGACGCCACCGGCTGTCTTCCGGCGGGGTCGAAGGGCTCGTCGCTGACCCTGATGCGTCAGATTCGGACCCTCTACGGGGAGGGCCATCCGGTGTTGATCATGCCGGAAGGCACTGTGGTTCGGCCCCCCGAACGCCCCGACGGGATGGGTCCGGCCCAGCGCGGGGTTGGCACGATCGTGAAGATGTTCCGACCGGCGGTGCTGGCAGTGGGGATGGTCGGCACCGACGACGTCTGGCCCCCCGACCGTCTTCGGCCCACGCTCCGCCTGGGCCGTCGCCGGCCGCTGATCAGCATCCGGGTCGGTTTCGTCGAGTTCCCCCCGAGCACCGACCCCGACGAGTTGCGCCAGGTGGTCGAGACCACCATGCGGGCGCTCATCGACGAGGCCACCATCACCAACGGCTGAACCGGGTCGCACGCTCGCCAAGCGAACAGAGCGACATCTCGCCCCGTGGAGGTGTCGACCCGTTGTGCCCAGGCCAGGCGCCGGTAGCCTGGACCCATGCAGTCGCCCAGCCTCGTCGACACGATTCGCGACTCGGTGATCGGATCCGACACCGCCATGGTCACGCCCTACGGCGTGCGGCGGGTCACCTACGCCGACTACACCGCCTCGGGTCGCTCGCTCGGATTCATCGAGGATTTCATCCGGGGCGAGGTGCTTCCGCTCTACGCCAACACCCACACCGAGACCTCGGGGACGGGTCGTCAGACCACTCGCTTCCGCGAGGACGCCCGCTCGATCATCCGCACCCACGTCGGTGGCACGATCGAGGAGCATGCGGTGATCTTCGCCGGGTCGGGCTCGACCGGGGCCATCGACCGGCTGGTCTCGATTCTCGGTCTCCGGGTCCCGGCCGAGCTGGAGGACCGCTACGACCTGTCATCGGTGATCCCGCTCGAGGAACGGCCGGTGGTGTTCGTCGGGCCCTACGAACATCATTCCAACGAGCTCCCCTGGCGTGAGTCGATCGCCACGGTGGTCGAGATCGCCGAGAACTCCGACGGCCACGTCGACCTGGCCGATCTGGAACGAAGACTGGTGGAGTACGCCGCCCGACCGCTCCGGATCGGGAGCTTCTCGGCGGCGTCGAATGTGACCGGCATCCTCACCAACACCGCCGAGGTGGCATCGGTGCTCCACCGCCACGGTGCGTTGTCGTTCTGGGACTTCGCCGCCGCCGCCCCCTATGTGGGCATCGACATGCGTTCGCCCGCCACCGGTGGCGACTACATGGACGCCGTGTTCATCTCACCGCACAAGTTCATCGGCGGTCCGGGCACACCGGGCGTGCTGGTGGTCCGCAAGGACATCCTCCACAACCGGGTTCCGTCGGTGCCGGGCGGCGGGACGGTGGCCTACGTCAACGCCGGTCGCCACCGCTATCTGTCCGACCCCGAGCACCGCGAAGAGGGCGGCACCCCCGCCATCGTCGAGTCGATCCGGGCCGGGCTGGTGTTCAAGCTGAAGGATCAGGTGGGGATCGACGAGATCCGCCGGCGCGAAGAAGGCTTCATTCAGCGGGCGATCGAAGCCTGGTCGGCCAACCCCTTCATCAGGATCCTCGGCAACCCGCAGGCCGAGCGGCTCTCGATCGTCTCGTTCGTGGTGCACTCCCCCCAGCATCTCGGCGCCGCCCGCAACCTGCACCACAACTTCGTGGTCGCCCTCCTCAACGACCTGTTCGGTATCCAGGCCCGGGGCGGATGCTCGTGCGCCGGACCCTATGGACACCGCCTGCTCGGTATCGACGAGGAGACCAGCCGGCTCATCGACGAGGCGAGCGCCGCCGGCTGCGAGCTGATCAAGCCGGGCTGGGTCCGCGTCAACTTCAACTACTTCATCTCCGAAGAGGAGTTCACCTTCATCATCGATGCGGTCGATCTGATCGCCCGGGAAGGTTGGAGGCTGCTCCCCGACTACGTGTTCGAGCCGGGCAGCGCCATGTGGATACATCGCGACGGCACCCCGGAGCCCCCGATGTCGCTGAGCGAGGTGACCTTCTCGCCGGTGGGCGCCGTGTTCGATCACAGCCGGATCCGCCACTCGACCGACTCGTTCGAAGGCTATCTCGCCGAGGCTCGGGACATCCTGCGTGAACGCCGTCACCCATGCGATCCGGATGAGGCACTTCCAGCTGCCGCCGAGGCGCTGCGGTGGTTCCCGATCCCGACCGAGGTCTGAGCGACACGGCCGATCACCGGGGGGTACGGTGATCGGATGATCGAGCCCATCCACGATCCCACCACCGAGGACATCGCCCGGTGGCACCGCACCATGGGACCGCTCCTGTTCCACCGCGCCTGGGAGCTGCTCGACCTGGCGGAACGCAGTGACGCCGAGGACGACGAGCTGCTGGCGGCTTCCTTCGGCCAGCGTTTCCACTGGTACCAGGTGGGCACCGAGCTCAACAAGGCCATTGCCGATTGGCAGGTCTCCCGGGTGGCGGCGACCCTGGGCGATGCCGAACTGGCCGACCGGTTCGGCCGACACTCACTGGAGTTGTGCGAGAGCCACGACCTCCCACCGTTCTACCGGGGCTACGCCCACGAGGCGATCGCCCGCGCCGCCGATGTGATGGACGACCTGCAAACCCGGGATCAACACGTGCTGGCCGCCCGGGAACTGCTGCCACTCATCGACGACGAGATCGCCCGGGCGATGCTCGACGCCGACGTTCAGATGATCTGCTGACTCAACCGAGTAGCTCGGCGGCCAGTCGCAACGCCTCGACGGGCGACAGGATGACCGCCGGAGTTCCCGGGCCCACCTCGAGCAGCGGGGCCAGCTCTGAGAACCCGCCCTTCACCAGCTGGCGCCACTTCGGATAGTGGTGGTCGAGGCTGCGCACGACCCTGGTGTCGACCGCGCGGTCGATCGGGAGGACAACGAAGGCGGCGACGGCCAGGGTGAGCGCATCCCATTCGCGACTGCCGAATGCGATCTGGAGCCGACAGGCCTCGCCAGCCAACCGACCCGCTTCGGCGGACCCGCACCCGGCGGCGGCGTAAGCGGCCAGGGACGTGCAGATCTGGGTGTTGAGCCAGTTGCGGTCGCGGCGCAACGCCGCCGCCGACTCCATGAACCGTTCACACGCCTGGCGGTACTCGCCGTCGCGCAGTCGGGGCAGAGCCGTCATGGCCAGTGCCATCGCCTCCACATCGACCGCCGTCACCTGACGGGCGTCTTCCAGCGCGGCGAACAGCAGCCGGTCGGCGTCGACATGCAGACGCAGGAAGGCGTTGACCCCGGCGAACATGCCCGCCAGGGCGGCGCCGTGGTGGTCGCCCTTCTCTGCGAAACGCTCCCGTGCCAGCGCCAACAGCTCGGAGCCCCGCTCCAGGGCGTCGCTGTCGATGACACCGGCGATCACCCCGACCGTGAGGGCACGGCCCCCCTGGAAACGCGCCCAGGAGAGCAGGGTCTTGCGACCGGCAGCTTCCAGTGAACGCTGCGCCGTGTCGAGGTAGGCGAGCGATTGGCCGTAGTGGGCGTTGTAGGCGGCGGCGATACCGGCGGAGAGGGCAACGTGGGGCGCAGTCGCCGGGTCCACCAGCGCCGCCACCTCATCCGCCCAACGCTGCGCCTCACTCGCGTGGCCCTGGGTGGTCCAGTAGGGCATCAGCACGCCCACCATGGTGGCGGCCAGCTCTGCGTCGGACGTGATGGCCAGCTCGCGATCTCCCGTCAGGGCAGCGGAGAGCGCCGACCTGATGTTGTCGTGATCCGCCTCGATGGCTGCCGCTGCCGAAGCGGTTGCAAGGTAGATGCGTGCCCCCTCCTCGAGTGCCCGCCCGGCGAAGTACCCCCGGTGCGCCACCGACATCCTGCCGCGCTCAGCGGGGTCGACCAGCTCGAGCGAGGCGAGACGGACACTCTCGAGCATTCCGAGCCTGACCCCCTGATCCGCATGCGTCACGAGAAGCAGCGACTTGTCGACCAGCCGGTCGATCAGCTCATCCAGCCTCTGCCGGTCGATCGACCCTCCACTGCACACGTCGAGGGCGGCACGGCGATCGAATCCGCCCCGGAACACCGCCAGCCGCCCGAGCGCCGTCCGCTCCACCTCGTCGAGCAGCCCGAGGCTCCAGGAGATCGAGTCGTGCCAGCTCCGATGATGCTCGACGCCGTCGGCGGTCGCCTGTACCCGGACCCGCTGATCGGTTTCCAGCATCTCGACGATCTCGGCTACCGAACGCGACGAGCACAACGTGGCGGCCAATTCGATGGCCAGCGGGATCCCATCGAGCCGACGGCACAACGACCCGATCGCCACCAGTTGGTGGTCGAGTCGGGCCCGGGTTCGTTCGGAGCCGCGCTCGACGAACAGCTTGACGGCGTCGTTGTCAGCCAGCTCGGTGCGCCAATCCGTGGTCGGCAGCGCCAGGGGCCCCAGATTCCAAACCGCCGAACCGGGGATACGGAGGTCGTGTTGGGATGTCGTGATGACCGTCACACGGTCGGAGGAGGCCGCCAGCAGCCGGGCCATCTCTGCAGCGTCGGCGGCCACGTGCTCGCAGTTGTCGAGCACGATCAGCAGCGACCGGCCCTCGATGGCGGTGACGATGGCGTCCGACACCGACACGCCGGGCCGTTCGCCGGCACCCAGGGTTCCGGCGAGGAAATGGGGAACGGTGCCCGGTTCGGATACGTGGGCGAGCGACACGAAGGCGGCGCCATCCTGGTAGCCGGAAGCAACCTGGTGGGCGACCCGAAGCGCCAATCGCGACTTGCCGACACCCCCCGGCCCGGTCACGCACACGATGCGGCGTCTGCCCAGCAGCTCGACCAGAGTCTCGACCTCGGTGCGGCGTCCCACGAACGTGCTGATCTCGGCCGGCAGCCGTAGCCGCGAGATCGCGTCCAGACCTGGATCCTGCGACAGGATCCCGTCCTCGAGGTCGACCAGGGCCCGGGACGGTTCCAGACCGACCTCGGCCAGCTGGTCGGCGGCCTCGCGGAACACCCGCAACGCGTCGGCCTGGCGGCCGTCCCGGTACAACGCCAGCATCAGATGCTGCCACCGAACCTCCCGCGTCGGCGCTTCGTCGACCAGGCGACGAAGCCGGCCCACATCAGCCCGGCCCGCCGCCAGACGCGCCTCGCTCAACAGCTCCTCGGCCCGGGCACCCGCCTCACGCAGCTCGGAGGTCACGGCATCGAAGGGCGGGAGGTACCCGAGACCCGGGAACGGTTCGCCCCACAACGCACACGCCT
>JBHJOH010000237.1:0-13328 GCA_050329955.1 Acidimicrobiia bacterium
CAGACCTTCGTCACCCGACTCGGCGGCGACGTTGATGGCCTGGAAGCCGAAGTCGCCGATACCCATTCCGAGGAAGATGGCGCCCAGGATGAGTCCGACGTCGGCGACCTTGTTGACCAAGAACGCCTTGTTGCCGGCCCGAACGTTGTCGAGACCCTCCCAGTAGTGACCGATCAGGAGGTAGGAGGCAAGGCCGACACCCTCCCATCCGATGATGAGCTGGATCAGGTTGGGCGAACCCACCAGCAGCAGCATCGACCCGGCGAACAGCGAGAACGAGGCGAAGAACATCGTGACCCGGACGTCGCCGTGCATGTACCCGATGGCGTACAGGAACACGAGCAGGCCGACGAAGGCCACCACCCAGTACATCATGATGGAGAGGCCGTCGACGATCCAGCCCAGCTCGAACACCAGCTCCCGGCCCTCGAACAGGCCGATCTTGGCGATCTCGAAGGTGACCTCGTGGAGGATCCCCTCCCGCATGTTCTGGAAGAACAGCCCGGTGGCGAGCACCAGGTTCACCGCCATGGCAGCCACCGCGAACTCGCCGCCCTGGTACTTCATCTTCTTGCCGAGCCAGATGATCAGCAGGAACGAGATGAACGGCGAGATCAGCATGATCCCGGCCCAGTCGGCGAGCACACCGCCGTCGGAGAGCGGGCCCACTTCGGCTGCGAGGATGAACGAGGTGGTCATCAGAGCGAGCCCCCGAGCAATTGCAGAACGCAGAACGCAGAACGCAGAACGCCTGTGGGGCGTTGGGCGCCGAGTGCGCTGCGTTGGGTGTGACGGGCGGCCGGTTTCACCATCGATTCCATTCCTAGAGCTTCATGAGGTCGAAGTCGTCGACGTTGGCCGAGTGGCGGTTGCGGAAGATGAGCAGGATGATCGCCAGGCCGATACCGACTTCGGCGGCGGCGACGGCGATCACGAAGATCGAGAAGACCTGGCCCAGCGCCTCCGGGGTGCGGAGCACCGCTTCGAAAGCGATCAGGTTGATGTTGACGGCGTTGAGCATGAGCTCGACGGCCAGCAGCACCATCACGGCGTTGCGCCGGACGAGCAGACCGTAGACGCCCATCGAGAACAGGGCAGCCGACAGCACGAGGAACTGGTTGACGAGCATCAGACCGATCCCCTCTCTTCCTCTTCCTTGGGTGTCAGGTCGCGGCGGGCCAGGGTGATGCCGCCGATGAGCGCCGCCAGCAGGATGAAACCGACCAGTTCGAAGGGCAGCACGAACCGCCCGAGCAGGCTCACGGCGAGCGTCTCGGTTGGGGTCGGAACGCCCACGTCCTGGATCTCGACACCGTCGAAGGCCAGGACCGATGTGTAGGAGAGCACGGCAAAGGTGGCGAGAGCAACGATCGCCGCCACCGGCCGGGCCTTCTTGTTGTCGAGTCCGACGTCTCTGATCACCGGTGCCCGGGTGATCATGATTCCGAACAGGAACAGCACGAGGACGGCCCCGATCGAGACCAACACCACCGTCCACGCCACGAACTCAGCCGACAACATCAGGATCAGACCGGCCGATCCGGCCAGCGTCGCCACCAGGAACAGGGCGGCGTGCACGACGTTCTGCGACGTCACCACCCGCAGACCGGCCACCAGCACGACCACGGCCAGCACGATGAACATCCAGTTGACCGGAGCGGAGATCCAGGAATCGGACGTCATGAGCGGGCTCCCCCGGGCTCACCTCGGCGCCGTTCACGCACAACGCACCCCAATCGATGCTTTACGTCGAGGGGTATCGTCACTTCTCCAGCTCCGGCGCCGTCGGGACGGTATCCATCCAGTCCTGGAGTCGGTCCTTGTCGTGCATCATCTTGCCCATGGTGAACTCGGAGAACTCGTATTCGGGGCTCCAGAACAGGGCGTCGAACGGGCACACCTCGACGCAGATCCCGCAGTACATGCAGAGGGCGTAATCGATGTCGAAGCGGTCGAGGGTTGCGCGCACCTTGACCCGGCCGCCCGGCTTGTCAGGCGCCTTCTCTTCCTTGTGACCTTCGATGTAGATGCACCAGTCGGGGCAGTTGCGGGCGCACAGCATGCACGAGGTGCAGGCTTCCTGGTCGAGGGCGATGACGCCCCGTGCCCGGGAGACGGGTGTCTCCTTCTCCTTCGGGTACATGACCGTGGCCAGGTTGTCCTTGGGGTTGAACAGGGTCTTGATCATGGTCACGAACGTGATCTTCAAGCCTGTCCACAAGCCCTTGCCTGGGATGACGGGGAGGGCTGGCATCAGAACACCACCTTGAAGATGCCGGTCACCATGATGTTGACGACCGAAAGCGGAACCAACCACTTCCAGGCCAGCATCTGGAGCTGATCTTCACGGAAGCGGGGGAAGGTCCAACGGAACCAGATCATCAGGAACACCAGGACGAACACCTTGGCGACCAGGATGAACGGTCCGGCGAAGGTGAGGACGCTGTCGGGGACGAACGGTGCCCAGTAGCCGCCCAGGAACAGGGTGGCGGCGATGGCCGACATCGAGAACATGTTGGCGAACTCGGCGAGGAAGAAGAACAGGAATCGGAAGCCCGAGTACTCGGTGACGTAGCCCATCACCAGCTCGGACTCGGCGATCGGCATGTCGAATGGGATGCGGCTGAGCTCGGCCAACGCAGCGATCATGAAGATCACGAACCCGATGAACTGCGGGATGATGAAGGGCATACCACCCTGCCATCCCAGCTCGGAGAACCATCCGGCCTGAGCCTCGACGATGCCGTTGAGGCTCATGGTGCCCGCCATCACCACCACGCCCACCACCGACAGCACCAGCGGGAGCTCGTAGGCGATGAGCTGACCGGCGGCCCGCAAGCCACCCATCAGCGAGTACTTGTTGGCCGAGGACCAGCCCGCCACCAGCACGCCGATGGTCGAGATGGAGCTGATCGCCAGCGCGTAGAAGATGCCGACATCGAGGTCCTGGACCACCAGGGTCGGGCTGAAGGGGATGACCACGAACAGTCCCACCGTGCTGATGAACACCAGCATCGGCGCCAACTTGAACACGGCCCGATCCGCCTCGGCGGGCACCAGGTCCTCCTTCTGGAAGAACTTGAAGCCGTCGGCGAGCAGCTGCGCCCAACCCCAGCGGCCACCGGCGAAATACGGCCCCACCCGGTTTTGCATCTTGGCCGACAGCTTCAGCTCGGCGAAACCGATGAGCAGCCCCGCCACCGGGATCACCGCGGCGATGATGAGCACCTTCAGGAGCAGCAGGACCCAGAAGTTCGAGAGCAGCTCGTCGATCATCGGATGCGGCTCTCGTAACGCACGGCCTGAGAGAAGCCGGGTGCACTGGAACGGTGAACGGTGAACGGTGAACCGTGAACGTTCTTCATCTATCCACGTCTCCCAGCACGAAGTCGAGGCTCCCCATGATGGCGATGATGTCCGGCACCAGCACGCCCTCCAGGATCCAGGGAAGGATCGAGATGTTGGAGAACGAGGCGGAGCGGATCTTGAGTCGGTAGGGGCCCTGGCCGCCGTCGGAGACGAGGTAGTAGCCCATCTCGCCCTTGGGGTTCTCGGCGCGGACGTAGGTCTCGCCCTTGGGGACCTTGATGACCTTGGGAACCTTGGCCTGGAGCGGACCCGACGGAATGCCGTCGATCGCCTGGATCACGATGCGGGCCGACTGACGGATCTCCTGGAGCCGGATCCACCACCGGTCCCAGCAGTCACCGTTCTGGCCCACCGGGATGTCGAAGTCGAACTTGTCGTAGGGGAGATAGTTCTCGACCTTGCGGAGGTCGAAGGCTGCACCCGACGCCCTCAGGTTGGGGCCCGAGACCCCGTAGGCGGCGGCGATGGACAGTGGCAGCACCCCGATCCCCTTGGTGCGGGCCAGCACGATCTCGTTGCCACCCACCAACGCTTCCAGCTGGGCGGCGGCTTCCAGCACCCGCTCCATCCCCAATCGGGTCTCGGCGAAGAAGCCCTTGGGAAGGTCCTGGACGGTCTTGCGCTGGGTCGATCCGGCGCCGGCGGCCGGCTTGACGCCGCCGATCCGGTTGAAGTTGGGGTGGAACCGACCACCGGTGACGCTCTCGAGCAGGTCGAGCACCCGCTCGCGCTCCCGGAGGCCGAAGAAGAGTGGGGTGGCGGCTCCCAACTCGAGGGGGTAGGACGCCATGAACACCATGTGGGAACTGATCCGGGCCATCTCGGTGAGGATCAGCCGGATGTACTGGGCCCGCTCCGGCACCTCGAGGTCCATGAGCTTCTCGGCGGCGACGATGAACGGGATCTCGTTGGCGTATCCCGAAACCCAGTCGATGCGGTTCACGAACGTGGTGATCTGGGCGTAGTTGCGAACCTCGGAGAGCTTCTCGTAGCCGCGGTGCATGTATCCGATGACCGGCTTCACGTCGTAGGCGCGCTCACCGTCGACCTTGGCCACCAGCCGGAGCACGCCGTGGGTCGAAGGATGCTGCGGGCCGATGTTGAGGGTCATGTCGGCGGTCTGGAGCTCCACCGAGACGGAAACCTCGGAGAGGTGACGGACGATGTCTGGATCCTGGGTGGTGGTCACGATCAGGCCTCGGGGTTCGTGGTTGAGGGACCGTCAGACGCTTCTTCGCCATCGTCGTCGGCGCCAGGCATGCCCTCGACGTCGACCTTGCCCGGCCACGGCTTCACCTCGCGGCTCAGGAGCCGGAACGATTTCAGCAGCGGATTGCCGACGAAGGCGTCGGGAAGATACAGGTTCTCGAGGTCCGGATGACCATGGAAGTCGATCCCGAACATCTCGTAGCATTCGCGCTCGTGCCAGTTGGCGCCCACGTAGACGCCGACCAGGGTGTCGATGACAGCGTCGTCCTTGGGGAGCGTGGTCGAGAAGGTGACACGGCGCCCCTCGACGAGGTCGCCGACGGTGCACATGACCTCGAATCGTTCCTCTACCGGCTCGGAGAGCGGATCGCCGACCGTGACCTCGTTGGCCCAGTCCACGGCCGACAGCCACGAGAAGAAGATCAGACCGAGCTCGTCGCGGGCGGTGGTGATGGCGGCAACCCACCGCTCCCGGGGAACCGACACCTTGATCGTGTCGACGGCGGGCTCGATGATTCCGCCGACAGCCTCCGCAGCACGCAGGGCGAAGTCGTCGGTGAGGATTGGGGTGTCAGACGAGCTGTCGGTCACGCTCGTTCCACTTCTGCTTGATGTCCTCGCCGCGGATCTTCTGCTGGAGCATCACGATGCCCTCCATCAGCGCCTCGGGCCGGGGAGGGCAACCGGGTACGTACACGTCGACCGGGATGAGCTGGTCCACGCCCTTCGTCACCGAGTACGAGTCCCAGTAGGGGCCGCCGCAGTTGGAGCAGCTCCCCATCGAGATGACGTACTTGGGATCGGGCATCTGGTCGTAGAGGCGCTTCACGGCGGGTGCCATCTTGTCGGTGACCGTGCCCGCCACCACCATCAGGTCGGCCTGACGGGGCGACGCCGGCATCGGGATGATCCCGAAGCGCATGAAGTCGTAGCGGGGCCCAGACGCCGCCATCATCTCGATGGCGCAACAGGCCAGACCGAACTGGAACAGCCACAACGAGTAGCTGCGTGACCAGTTCAGCAGCCAGGTGACCGGCTTGGGCATTCCGAACTTCTGGGCTACTCCCACCGCAACACACCCTTCTTGATGGCGTACGCCAGGCCTTCGAGCAGCGTCAGCATGAAGAGGATCATGGCGACCAGCCCGAACATGCCGAGATCCTCGGCATGCATCGCCCATGGGAAGATGAAGACTGCCTCGACGTCGAAGATCACGAACAGCAGGCCGAACACGTAGTAACGGATGTAGGTCTGGCTCCATCCCGAACCCACCGGGTCGACGCCGCACTCGTAGGTGAGTGCCTTCTCCCGGGTGGGGTTGGTGGGGCGGAGCACCGCCGACACACCCAGCAACGCAGCCACCAGGACTATGCCGAGGGCGGCAAAAACTCCAACTGTGATGTACTGCTCGAAATAGGTCGTCATGTCATGCTTCGAACGATCGGGTGCCTGGTCGGCGAGTATAGGGAGCGCGACCGGGGGCCCAAATCAATCGGTTGGTCGCTCGCGAACACCGGAGATCCGCCGGCGGCCGGTGGTCCGACGCCGCCGCCAAGCCCGGGGCACCATACGATCCTGCCGCGACGATCATCCTCGGGGACTCACCGAGCCGCTGATCTTCGCCTCGTCGACCCGGAACACCAGGCACTGGACGACACGGTCATCCTGGCTGTTCCAGCCCGCCTCGGTGGGAGCGAAAAACGTGAATTCGAGGTCCTCGGCTCCTTCGTAGCTTCGGCCCACGTAGCCGGGGAACGCCCGGTGGCAGGTGTCCACCGACCAGTCCCCGACGACATCGTCGCCCGGGTAGCCGGCACCGGGCCCGAGCGGATGGGAGGCGAGGGCGTAGACCTCGGCGTCGTGGGGTTGGTCGCATGGAAGGACCTCTATCTCCTCGAACTGGTAGGTCTCGTCGGAGCTCGGCCACTCGATGCAATCACCCACCGCCAGGTCGAATGCGTCCACCGGCCCGGACTCGACGCTCGCTCCGCCGTCGGACCGGTCCACCTGGCCGGAGGACACGAGCACGTTTGCTGCGACGATTCCGAGGAGCGCCACCGCCATGCTCACGGCGATCCATCGCTTGGAGCGCCCCGCCCCTGATCCGACCGGTGGGGTGGCGTCCGCCCCGGGAACGATCATCGACGCCACCTCGGGCGTGATCGACGTGCCGCATTCGGGGCAGTGCGTGGTGAAGGTGGGATCGACCCTGGCTCGACAGTTGGGGCACCTGGTCACGTGTGCCGGCATCGGCACTCCGGCCCGACTCCTGAAGGGTTCATCCCACCAGGAGCGGTACCTCGACCTCCTGATACGCCAGGCCTCCGTGATAGCCCACGAGCCGCTTGTCGAATCCCTTCGGCAGGATCACCTTGCCTTCGGGGGCTGCCAGCACCGCAGCTGGGAGCCGCGACTCCAGCTCGGGGTGACGGTCCCCCGGCCAGAGCACATCACCATCGGACACCCAATGGGCGCTAACACCGAGTTGGCCGGCAAGATCGCCAATCAGCCCGGTGTCGCCGCGCACGAACACCATCCGGGCATCACCGTAGAAGGTGAGCTCGGAGAACCCCGGGTCGCGGATCAGGAGCTTGTCACCGGGGCCGTAGTCGAGGTGGCCGTGGTCGGCGCTGCCGACCATCACCACCCCGGGCTTGAGCCGGGCCCGCAACTGGGCCCATGCCGTGTCGACCAGTCCGATCGCCGCCCGGTACTCGGCCGAGACCTGACCCCATACGTGGGCGGCGAAGTCGACCTGATTGAAGTAGGCGAATACGAGGCGGCCCGGTTCCCGCGCCAACACCGCCGTCGCTTCCACCGCCTCTTCGACACCGTGCACCCCCTCGAACCGGCAACCCCGGTAGATGGCGCGGGTGAGCGGCGACTGGGCGAACTCGGCGGGCTGCACCGTGATCGGCTCGATACCGGCGGCACGCAGCCGTTCCCACGTGTTGGGGCCGGGCAGGAACGCATCGGTGGGATGGTCGAAAGGAGCGCCCGCCGGAGTGACCCACTTCAGGACGTTGACGACGGCGCCATCGAGCACCATGAGGTGACCGATCATGCCGTGCTCTGCCGGCATGCGCCCCGTCGAGATGGTGGCGAGACTGACGGTGGTGGTGGTCGGAAAGGGAGCGGCAACGATTCCCCGGGCGGAGGCCCGCAGCGAGCGGGCCGCGGCGTGGTCCAGTTGATGGTTGCCCAGCCCGTCGAACAGCACGAACACGTAGCTGGAGGCGTCGGGGACGGCGTCGGCCAGATCCGCCGACAGACCCGGCCCCGGCGCCTGCCCGCTCAGGCGAAGCTCCAACTCGTTGATCAGGTCCACCAGACGGCGTCCCGGCACGAATGGAAGCATGAGCGACATCCCGAAACCTTAGGGGCGCGCGGATCGTGGGCGAACAGTCAACAGGCTCAGCAGCCACAGCCTGTCGTGCCGGTCTGGAGCTCGGATTCGAGGGCCTCTAGTAGACTCAGGCTTGCATCGCCGCCCTGGTCATGCCGACGGTCTCCGCACGGCCGATGTCCATGCTCGTTACCCGAGATCTCTGATGACACCACAAGCCGCACCAACCATCCGAGCGCCGCGAGGCCCGAGAGGCCCTCGACCGGGCCACCGTGCGTCATCGGTGTTGCAAGCACCGCCGAAATGTCCTGTCGCGCAGTCGGCCCCCGGATCTGCTCGACTCACACCGGCATGAACAGCGGCCTGAATACAGCCCTGGCAATCATCGCCGGCATGGCCGCCACCGGCTTCACCATCGACCTGGCGCTCGACGCCGCCCGCAGGCCGCGCCCGCATGTTCGTGCCTACGCCGCCGGGATGGCGGCCTTTGCCATCGCCACCTGGGCCTTGGCATTCGGCGTTCTCACCGGGTGGACGCCGACCAGCTACCGGATCTTCTTTCTGTTCGGGACCGTCGTCAACGTCATGCTGCTGGCGGTGGGGTCGATGTTCCTGGTGGTCGGCAGACGGGCGGGACACGCCTTCTTCATCTTCACCGGCGCCATCACCGCCATGGCCACCACTCTCATCACAACCGTGCCGTTCGTGAAGGACCTGCCCGACGCCGGCATTCCCGACGACATGTGGGGTGCCGAGATCGCCTTCGGGCCGAAGCTGCTCGCCGTGATCGGTGGAGCGGTGGGCGGCACCACCATCATCGTGCTCGGCCTGGTCAGCCTCTTCCGGTTCTGGAGGAAAAATCGAAAGATCGTGGCGGGCAACGCCCTCATCGTGCTCGGAACGATGGCGGCATCATCAGGGGGAAGCCAACTCGGTTTCCTCGACGAGACCACCACCTTCGAGCTGTCGCTGATGCTGGCGGCGGTGCTGATCTGGGCCGGGTACCGGGTGACGCGTGGTGCCCGCATCCAGGCGACCCCGCCTCCCATCATCGTGCTCGCCGGGCCCTCGATCGAGAGTCCCGAACGCGCTCACGCCGAGCTGATGATCTCGCAGATCGAACGGGCCGGGTACACGGTGATCTGCCCCGCCCGGGACATCGAGGACTGGGGCAACGTCGGATACTCACCCCAGGAAGCCATGGCACACACCAAGCGGGCGATCGACTCCGCCAAGGCGGTGGTGGTGGACCTCCACCACGGCTACGGCGTGGTGGCAGCCGGCTACGCCTACGCCGTGGGGGTTCCGGTGCTCATGGCATCCCCCGAGGGGACCAGGGTCCCACGACCGTTGCAAGGGGTTGCGGTGGGCGAGGTGTACTACCGGTCGATCGAGGACGTAGTGTCGCGGTTGGCCGAGCTGGTGGAGCCGGGCACACCGGTGGGGCTGGCACCTTTGCCCGAGCCCGTCGCCTGAGCCCAGCGCAGCGCCCACGCCGACAGCGCCAACCACACCACGGCGAGGGCGGTGTGCACCAAACGGAATCCGGTGGTGTTGGGTTCGGTCCACACCATGAACAACGAACGCGCCCAGATGGGAATCGTCCACAGCGCGAACACGATCGCCATGGGACGCGCCCCTTTCCCGATGATCAGCGCCAGCCCGGCCACGAGGCCGATCACGAACGACCCGCCGATCCGCGCCCACGACCACAGGTCGTCGGCGTCGACATCGGTGAGGAGGCTGAGCCGGCCACCCCAGCTGATGGCGGTCCAGACGAGGATGACCCATCCGAGGCTACGACGTGACATCATGCGACCATGGTACGACCGATCGGCGTGTTGCTGGCAGGCGGGGCCTCCACTCGGATGGGGACGGACAAGGCGACCGTCGAGCTGGCCGGGAGGCCGATGTCGGCCTGGGTGCTCGAGGCGCTGGCGGCCGTGTGCGAAGACGTGCTGGTGGCCGGACGCCCCGAGGGCCTGGACTCGGTGCGCGGGATCGCTGACCCGGTAGCCGACCGTCGGGGCCCGCTGTCGGGGCTGGTGGGCGCCCTCGAACAGGGCGGCTCGTCACCAGTCTTGCTGGTGGCCACCGATCAACCCTGGGTTCGGGTCGACACGCTGCGCCACCTGGTCGAGCTGTCCGGTGAGCTCCCGGTGGTCCCGATCGATCACGATGGCACCCGCCAGAGCACGTGTGCGGTGTTCCCGCCCGGGATCCTGTCGGTAGCGCTCGACGAGCTGTTGGCGGGCGGGTCTATCCAGAGCGTGCTCGACCGGACGGCGTTCGTCCCGGTGGAGGAGGACACGTGGCGCAGCTGGGGTGAGGACGGGCGCTCCTGGTTCAGCGCCGACACCCCCGACGCCGCCGCCGCCGGACTCGCCCGTTTCGGCCCACCCCGACCGCCATCTGGGGACAAAAACGACGCGTGAGCGGTCGATTCTGTCCCCAGTTGGGATCGGATGGAACCGAATCGTCGCCAACGGGCTTTGTTGACCGATGACCGAGCCGACGACCAGTCTCCGGCCGACCCCCAGCGCATCGCATTCTCGCCGCTCGGGTTCGTCGGTGACATCCTCAGCGACGGCGTGTTCAACGGGCTCGTCTCTACTGCGCGGTCTCAAGAGTCCGGATGCGGCGTTAGCGACAATGGAGGGTTCAGCGGCGGCGGATCACTCGCCGCACCGGGCCTCATTGCGCACTACGTGCTCATACTGCTTCCTGAAGGCGTCGCCGTCGTGGCCTGGAGCGCCGATGGCGAGCCGCTCGGGTGGAGTCGGCCGCGCGGCGGGGTCGCCGCCATCGCGTTCCGGTCGCCCGGCGAGGGCGCCCAGATCGGATTCGAGTTCTACGACGCAGAGGGTGACGTGGTGTCCGATCGTGACTGAGTTGCCGGGCCGTTCGAGCCGTCGATGATCAGGGCACGGGTCAGTCGACAGTGCCCGGCGGCACTACCCATTGGCACGGCTGCCCGGTGACCGAGGCGATCAGGTCGAAGTCGGCGTCGTAGTGCAGCACCGTGTACCCGGCTTGTTCCGCTGCGGCCGCGACCAGGAGATCTGGGATCTTGCGACCCCGCTGACTGATGGCTGCCAGCATGCGTTGCACCTGGCGAGCTCGGTGCATGTGCACGGCACTCGTTTCCACGAGTTCGAAGGCGTCCATGGCCGCAACGAGATCGTCCCATTCGGCGGCGTTGCGGGCCGAGTACCCGATCTCGAGGTCGCTGATACCAGCGCGGGCAGCGTGCCCGACAACCGCCAGCGGCTCCACCACGGCCCGCACTGACGGTGCCCGGAGTCGGGTGAGAACGCTGGTATCGAGGAGATGGCTCACCGCCACGCCTCGGCCCGGTCGACGAGGTCGGCCCGGGCCAGCACATCCAACGCGTCGGTGACCCGAGGATTTCGTCCTGCTGCAGCAGCACGGAGTGCTTCGTTGACGGTGTCCTTGATCGTGCCCGTGCCCAGCTCGGCGCGAGCAGCGCTCAGGGCTCGTTCATCGATGTCGACGAGGTGCTTGGCCATGCCGACCAGTATATAGCGACAGTGTGCCGTATATCCAGATCCATGGGCGAGCGGCTTACCCGCCGATGTAGCTCATCTCAGCGGTGGGTTCTCGTCGTTTCACGTTGGTGCTGGAAATATGCTCTGACCTGGGGAAACGCGAATTGCGGGCTTGGCATTGGTGCCGGTTCTCTTGCGTGGTTTTCCGTCCTCCGGCGGAATGTCCGCGGAACGGGAGAAACGGCCATCTCGTCGATGAGGAGCAGCGAGTGCCTGCACCAGTACGCGCTCTCGACCACGACCCGCGCCACTCACGGTGGCAACCCAATATCTGGGAACACACCCATATTGCCGGATCCCGGGCGCCAGTAAGTGCGCGATAACGCCCACGGATGTGAGTGATCTGGACGGGTCCGCGGAGGTTGAGCTTCCCGGGTCGTCGTCGGAGTGGACCTCGAACACCGTGTCAGGATTCGCCGCATCCACGGTCCACCCAGCGAGGAATCCCTGCTCGAACGCCAAGTTCGCGGCGATACCGGTTGGTTGCAGGACGGCATCGTCGAACTGGACGGTGGCCGATTCCCCGGTCTGGTAGCCCTCGAGCATGAGACGGTAGGTGACGGTGATGGTTGTCGGCACGAACGACGCCTCGAGAGGGTGCCACTGCCCGTCCTAGTTCAGGGTGAGTGAGTCCCGTGCCAGTGCCTCGTCGTTGCTGTCGGCGACCTCCAACGCCATCATGGTTCAGGGTTCGGTGAGGATCCAGGGGTCGCCGGCGCAGAGCCGTTCGGTTCGGCGGGCGAATTCGGTGCCGTCCTCGGTCCGTACCACGAAATCCTCGTCTACACACTCGGCACGGTCGACGTATTCGTTCCCCGGGCGCAGCCGGGTGAGTTCCTGTTCGGTGCCTTCTGGGATGTCACCGGCTCCTGCCCCGACGAGGCGGTACAGAGTGAGGGTCTGGTCGGTTTCGTTGCGGATGGTCGGTACCTCCGACCGGTACTCACACCCCGACAGTCCGAACATCAATACCAGGCCCAGCAGCGACACCACGACGCGACTTGATGGCCTCGCCGTGCGAGGGGTCACTTGCCCGCCCGGCCGGTGACGACGTCGGAGGACGCCTCGTTGAGGGCAGGCTGTGGGTCCTGATCGCGTCCGGGTGGTTGGTTCTGGTTCATGGTCGCCTTTCGACTCTGCGGCTTCCAACTTCGCTGCCAACGCCGCTGGTGCCGGCGACACCGCAGGCATTGGATCCCGACGCCGGGTGCGCCGGCTCGGGTGGTCTGCCGCTGGTGGTGTGGTTGGTCATAGGGCTGCGTTCAGGTAAACACCGTCGAAGGCGACGTCAACCCCGCCGAGCGCGGTGAACCGGTCGGCGATGAGCCGGATCGTCACGGTTTCGTTGGCGGCCACGTCCACCGCCAACTGATGCCAGGTGGTGTCCCCGGTGAGGGTCACCGAGTCGGTCCGGATCCCGTTGCTGTCGGTGACCTCGAGGATGGCAAGCGCACCAGACGTTCCGGCCACCCGGACAGCGACTTCGGCGATCGCCACCTGCGTCTCGACCTCCCGCTCGAGTTGGTCGGAACCGAGCCCGAGCCCTGACGTGACCACATGGGCGGCGTAGGGGTCGTCTGATGATGGGTCACCGTCGGAGCGGACCTCGAACACCGTGTCGGGATTCGCCGCATCCACGGTCCACCCAGCGAGGGATCCCTGCTCGAACGCCAGGTTCGCAGCGATACCGGCTGGTTGCAGGACGGCGTCGTCGAACTGGACGATGGCCGATTCCCCAGTCTGGTAACCCTCCAACACCAGACGGAAGGTGACGGTGGTGGTGGTTGCCACGAACGACGCCTCAAGCGGGTGCCACTGCCCGTCGGTGGCGAGTA
>JBHJOH010000238.1:0-2425 GCA_050329955.1 Acidimicrobiia bacterium
TCCGACACCGACAGCGCCAGAAAGAGGACTTCGGGGTGCGTTTGGCTCACCTGCTCCAACACGTATCTACCGCCACCGCCCGGCATGTGAACGTCCAGCAGGACCACGTCGGGCAGCCGCTCGCGGATCATCTCGACGGCAGCATCGACCTCCGAGGCTTCGCCCACGAACTCGACACGTCCCTCGAGCTCACCCCGCACCCCGGCCCGGAACAGGTGGTGGTCGTCGACGATGAACACCCTCACGGTCACGCCGGTGCTCCGTGCTCGCTCGACGCCCGTGGCAGTCGGATGTCGACCTCGGTGCCCTCCCCGGCCTTCGACCACACGGTCGCCGACCCGCCATGCCGTTCCATGCGGCCTTCGATCGAGTCCACCAGGCCCCGTCGGTCCCCGGCCACCGTCGCCCGATCGAATCCGGTTCCCTTGTCCTTGATGACCACTCTCACCTCGTGGGGTCGAGCCTCGGCGAGCACGAACACCCGTTGCACTCCGGCGAACTTGGCGGCGTTGATCATCGCCTCGCGGGTGGCGGCCGCTACCGCCTCGACATCGCGATCGAGGTCGGTCTCCCCCACCGTGCTCACGTCGACCACCACCCCGAACCGCTCCTCGACATCGCCGGCGGCACGCCGGATGGCGTCCATGAGCCTGTGATCGGTGTCCGTCACCCCGTTGAGCCAGTTGCGCAGTTCCCGCTCCTGGGAGCGGGCCAACCGCAGCACCTCGCCCCGGTCGTCGGCCTGGCGCTGAATGAGCGCCAGGGTCTGCAGCACCGAATCGTGCAGGTGGGCAGCCACCTCGGCCCGTTCGACCACCCGGGCACGCTCGTCACGTTCGGCGGCCAGTTGTGCCTCGGCGACCCGACGCCGGGCATCGTTACGACGGATCGACCCGAAGCCCCAGCCGATCACGACCGGTGCCAACGAGTTGATCGCCATGACCTCGGCGGCCCGGGCAGCCTGGTCGGTTCCGTATCCACGGGCAGAGGCGAGGGCGATGACGATCCCGCCGATGGCTCCGGCGGCAACGCCCCGAGCGGTCGCCCACAGGATCGCCGACGAGATGGGGAACCCACCCACGAAGAAGCTGTTGGCGCCGGTGAGCTGTGGGACCATCGCCACTCCGGCCCCGATCAACAGGTCCACCGCCAGCCACGGCCAGGTAGTGAGCACCCGGGGGGCGATCCGCCAGGTGGCGACCGTGATCAGCGTCCACACCGATGCAGCCACCACCGCCGCCACCATCAGGCCGCGCCCGGAGCCGGCCCCCACCGACCCGGTGAGCACGCTCAGCGTGGAGAGCGTGACCAGCCACACCAGGCCCACAACCCGGTGATGGTGAGCAGCGTCGCGTGCGCCTCGGGAACCTCGGGTTCGTGTGCCTCGCTCACCATGGCGGGAGCCTACCGATCCCCGGACTCGGGGGCCCTCGACGAGGGCGGTCGGCCTGTGAGGGGTGTGAGGGAAGGTTGAGGGTCGACCCGCATCGACTGGTGCTTCCCGGCAACCGACCATGAGACATGTCGAGGCTGGGACCACCACCAAGAACTGGAGTACGACATGACATCCAAACGATCCATCATCGTCGCCTGTGGGCTGGCGTTGGTAGTGGCGGCATGCGGGGGCGATGACGCCTCAGGGAGCACCGCCGGCGGATGGGACGACCGATTCGACCCAACGGCCACCACCGCCGCATCCGCCGGGTGGGACGACGACTCGGGCGAAAGCACCGAGAACACCGCCTCCGCCGGCCAGGAGCCGGATGCCACCTTCGAGGACCCGGGCGTCAACGACGACCGGTGGACCGACGAGGAAGCACTCTCGACCTTCGCCCTCGACGTCGACACCGCCTCGTACACCGTCGCCCGACGCTATCTCACCGAGGGTCGGCTTCCCGACCCCGACTCGGTGCGGGTGGAGGAGTACGTCAACTTCTTCGGCCAGGACTACCCGGTGCCGAGCGAGGGGTTCTCGGTCACCGTCGACGGCGCCCCGACGCCCTTCGTGGGTGAGGACACCCGTGTGCTGCGGATCGGTCTGCGAGCGGCCGACGTCGAGCTGCGTCCTCCCACCAACCTGGTGTTCGTGGTGGATACATCGGGTTCGATGGCCGAAGGGAACCGGCTCGAGCACGTCAAGCAATCACTCGGGATGCTCACCGAAGCCCTGAACGACGACGACACCGTGACGATCGTCGAGTTCGGTTCCGATGCCCGACTCGTGCTGTCTCCCACCCTCGGTGTTCGCACCGAGCGAATCATCTCTGCCATCGAGTCGCTCGAAGCAGGCGGCTCGACCAATTTCGAGGCCGGTTTGGCGCTCGCCTACGGTGCCGCCGAAGAGCTACAGGCCAACGGGACCGCCACCCGGGTGATCGTCGCTTCTGACGGGGTCGCCAACGTGGGCCTCGACGATCCCGAGTCG
>JBHJOH010000239.1:0-8714 GCA_050329955.1 Acidimicrobiia bacterium
GAGCGACACCGAGGCGGCGAAGCCCGCTCCAACCGCCAGCGCCCGGGCGACGATGGGCAGGTCGACCTCGCGCCACACCCGGCGCGGCGGGGCGCCGAGCACGGCGGCCGCCTCCCGCAAGTCGGACCGGATCGAGCGGAGGGTGGGGACGGTGGCCCGAACCACGAACGGGATGGCAACCAGGGCATGGGCGAGAGGGATCAGCCACGGGGACGTGCGCAGCGGTCCCAGCGCCACCAGGAAGCCCAGTCCGATGGTCACCGCCGAGGTGCCCAACGGCAGCATGAGCACGACGTCGAAACCCCGGGCGAAGCCGTCGCCGCGGGCGGCGATCACCGTGGCCGCCGCCCCGCCGATCACCACGGCGATGGCGGTGGCGAACAGGGCGATGCGCAGTGACGCTCCCACCGCGCCCAGCGGGTCGATGGCGAGTGGGCCGGAGTCCACCAGGAAGCGCCATCCAGCGGCACCGTCGGCCAGGGAACGAGCCACCAGCACGGCCAGCGGTGTCAGTTGCAGGCCGAGCGTGGTGACCACGATCCCGGCGACCACAGCCCGTTGCCGACCGGTGGCGGGGGTGCGCAGCGCCTCGGATTCGGGGACCATCCGGAACCGTACCGCCCGGGTCTCCTGGTAGCGGGAGTACACCGCCATCACCGCCACCACGCCGACCAGCTGCAGCACCGCCAGGGCACCGGCCGCCGGCAGGTCGAGGAAGGTCATCGCCTGCTGGTAGATCTCCACCTCGAGGGTGCGGTAGCGGAGGCCACCCAGGATGAGGACTACCCCGAACGAGGTGAACGAGAACAGGAACACGATCGAGGAAGCGGCCGCCAGCGCCGGTGCCAGCAGCGGGGCGGTGATCGTGCGGAAGGCTGTCCACGGGGACGCCCCCATGGTGCGGGCGGCCGCCACCAGCGACGGATCCAGCCGGGACCAGACACCTCCGACGGTGCGCACCACCACAGCGAGGTTGTAGAAGATGTGGGCGGCGAGGATCGCTGCCAGCGACCCGGTCATTCCGGTGGCGGCGAAGGCAACCCCCACCACCACGGTCGGGAGCACGAAGGGGACGGTGACGGCGGCCCGGACCAGGCTCCGGCCAGGAAAGTCGAAGCGCGACACCACCCAGGTGAGCGGAAGGGCGGCGACCACGGTGAGCACAGTCGACGCCGCCGCCTGCCACAGCGTGAACCACAACGACGAGCGGATCCGCCGGTCTCCGAAGACCTCGGCGAACCCGCCGCCCTCTCCGAGCGCCAGCGCCAGGATCCGTCCCACCGGGTAGGCGAACAGGGCGATGATGAACACGGCCGGTGGCAGCGCCGCCAGCAGTCGCCATCGCCCGAACGCGCCGCCCCGGTGGGACGGATCACTCATGGCAGCACGATCTCGGTCCACTGCTCGATCCAGCGCTCCCGATTGGCGTCGATGTCGTCGGGGTCGATGGCGGCCGGTGACGCCGGGATGGTGGTGTGATCGACGAATTCCTGGGGCAGTTCCACCGTCTCGTTGGCGGGGAACACGAACCACGTCAGCGGCACCTGCGCCTGGAACCCGGGAGACAGCATGAAGTCGATCAGCGCCTTCGCCTCCGCTTCGTGGTCGGTGCCGACCAGGATCCCGGCGAACTCGATCTGGCGGTAGCACCCGGCTTCCACCACACCCGTCGGAGCCTCGTCGAGCGGTTCCTCGGCGAAGATCACCTCAGCCGGTGGCGACGAGGCGTAGGACACCACGATCGGCCGGTCGCCGCCGTAGCGGGTGAACTCGGTGTAGTAGGCGGTGTCCCAGTCCGACACCACTTTCACCCCGTTGTCGACCAGCGAGCGCCAGTAGTCCTGCCAGCCGTCCTCCCCGTACTCGGCGATGGTGGCCAACAGGAACGCCAGACCCGGCGACGAGGTGGCAGGGTTCTCGACCACCGTCAGCCCGGCATAGGCCGGGTCGGCCAGGTCGGCCAATGACACCGGCGGGGGAGTGTCGGCCAGCGTTTCCTTGTCGTAGTTGAGGCACACATCGCCGAAGTCGATCGGTGTCACCCGGTGTTCTGGGTCCAACTCGAGAGCGTCGGGGACATCCGCCAGCAGTGGTGACTCGTGAGCCACGAACACGTCCTCGGCCAGAGCCCGCGAAAGGAACGTGTCGTCGATGCCGAACAGCACGTCGGCCACCGGGTCGCCCTTGGTGAGAATCGCCTGGTTGACGAGTGAGCCTGCGTCGCCGGCGGGGAACACTTCGACCTCGACGCCGGTCTGGGCGGTGAACGCCGCAAACGTCTCCTCGGTGACGCCCCCGGCGAACGAGTCGTGCGACACGATCCGCAGCGTCACCGGATCGTCGGATGCCACTTCTGTGGTCGAGGCAGTGGTCGAATCTGTGGTTTCGCCATCACTGCAGGCAGTCAGGGTCAGCCCGACGACCAGCAGCAGGGCAGCGGTCCGGTGGGACATCATGTGCTCCTTCTGTGGGTACGTCGGGAGCGGCGGGGGGATCGGCTGAAGTCTTCCCTGCGCCGGCATTACCCGGATCAGGTTCGACGGTCGGAGCCTATGAGGCTCCCTCTCAGCCCGGTCACACCGAGCTCCCGTATTCCAGGCCAGTCTAGGGAGGTCGGGGTTGCACACAGAACGCGGCATGCCCTTTGGTGGGTATGCCACCGTGCGAGCAGCCATAATCCTGCACAACCGATTGGAAGAGAGACGAGTCACATGAAGCGCAACCTCGCCGACCGGGCGGGCATCGTGCAGTCGATCCCCATGTTCGCCGGCCTCAGGAAGAAGGACATCACCGCCCTCGCCCGCGGCGCCGGCGAAGAGTGGTTCGAGCCCGAGACCCGGGTCGTGACCCAGGGCGAGGAAGGCGACGCCGCCTACATCATCACCGACGGCAAGGCCGCCGTGGTCCGCAACGGCCGCCGCGTCGCCGAGCTCGGCGCCGGCGCCGTCTTCGGAGAGATGTCCCTCCTCGACGGCGGCGAACGCTCCGCCACCGTCGTCATGAAGACCCGCGGCTCGGTCCTCAAGATCGAAAAGGACGCCTTCGACAACATGCTCGACGCCTCGTCGTCGGCCGCCCGCGTCGTGCTCGCCCAGATGGCAGCCCGCCTCCGCGAAGCCGACCGGCAGCTCTACGGGTGAACAGCTTTGTCCCCCTGGAGCTTGCGAGAGGGGGAAGGGGCCCTTCCCCCCACTGCGCTGCGTGGGGGACAAAGCTGCCGCCGCTTCTCCCACCGTGTGGGGGACAAAGCTGCCGCCCTTCTCCCACTGTGTGGGGGACAAGAGCTATCCCATCACCAACACCGTGTTGTGCCCTCCGAAGCCGAAGGAGTTGGAGATGGCGTGGCCGGGGGTCCAGGGCCGGCGATCGGTGACGATGTCGGTGAGGGGGATGTCGGGGTCGGGGGTGGAGTATCCGACGCTCGGGGGGAGTTGGCCGCAGTGCACGGCCCAGGCGGAGGCGACGGCTTCGATGGCACCGGATGCCCCGAGGGCGTGACCGGTGATGCCTTTGATCGACGAGACGGCGGGCTGACGTTCGCCCCAGATCCGCTGGACGACCAGGCCTTCGGTGCGGTCGTTGAGACCGGTGCCGGTGCCGTGGGCGTTGACGTAGCCGACTTCTGAAAGGGGAATGCCGGCGTCGTCGACGGCGAGGCGGACGGCGCGTTCGGCGCCCGCCCCTTCAGGGTGGGGGGCGGTGATGTGGTGGGCGTCGCCGGTCGAGGCCGCCCCCTTCAACTCGGCGATGATGGTGGCGCCGCGGGCGAGCGCCGACTGGCGTTCCTCCAGCACCATGATGCCGGCGCCTTCGCCGAGGGCGAAGCCATCGCGATCGACGTCGAAGGGGCGGGCGGTGCCGGTGGGGGACAGCGCCTTGGCCGAGGCGAAGCCTTCGATGGTGGGCGGGCGTATGGCACCTTCCGTACCGCCGGTGACGGCGGCGTCGGCGTATCCCCACTGGATGAGCCGCAGCCCGTCGACGATCGCCTGGGCTCCGGCGGCGCAGGCGACCACCGGGGTGCTGACCTGTCCTCCGAAGCCGTATTTGATCGAGATGGTGGCGGCGGCGGCGTTGCACATCATCATCGGAATGAGGAGGGGGGAGACCCGTGGCTCGTCGAGGTAGGAGCCGCTGATCAGCTCCTCGAGTGAGGCCAATCCGCCGATGCCGGTGGCGAGCGGCACGGCCACCCGGTTCGGGTCGATATGGTCGAGACCCCCGGCCATGGTGATCGCTTCGTGCGTGGCCGCCACTGCGAACTGGGTGAAGCGGTCCATACGGCGGCTCTCGCGCTTGGGGATCCACGGATCGGGGTCCCAGTCGGCCACGGCGTGCGGCCCGGCGGCGGACCCGCCGTCGAGGCCCCGCCAGAATGCGTCGATGCCGATGCCCGGGGCCGAAACCACCCCGACGCCTGTGATCACAACCCGTCGCCGCTCCATGGACCCCATTCTGCCAGGGCGCCCGCCGTTGGAGTTCTCGCCGGCTACCGGTTGGGCGGGGGAGCCTCCAGACTCATCGGGTGCCCGAATCGCCGCTGCTGATCATCCACCTTGCCTTCACCCTCGTGATGGTGGGGTTCATCTGGACGATCCAGTTGGTGCAGTACCCGATCATGGCCCGGGTTCCGGCAGAGGGGTTCATCGCCTTCGAGCGCGCCCATCAGCGCAGGGTGGTCGGCTTCCTCGCCCTGTTCGGTGTCGCCGAGGTCGTCACGGCCGGGTGGCTGTTCGTCGCACCGGGTGGCCTGCCCCGGTTGCCGCTTGGTGTGGCAGGGGCGTTGCTGGCGGTCATATGGGTGAGCACCGGGCTCTTCTTCGCGCCGCTCCACGGGCGACTGGCCCAGGGTTTCGACGCCTCGCTCCACCGCAGGCTGGTGGCCGCCAACTGGCTGCGGACCGCCCTATGGACCGCCCGTGGCGTGGTGGTCCTGAGCCTGGTGTGGTCCTGACCAGCCGTCAGGTGCCGGCGGTGGCGGTGATGATCGTCTCCTCACCGCTCACCGCGATCGCCACGAAGCTGGCGGAGGCCTCGGAGGCCCACGAGGCCTGCTCGGGTCCGCTGGTGGAGATCACGTCCTCGAAGTCGGCGTAGTAGCCCTGGTAGAGAGCGACGATGGCCTCGAAGTCCGAGGCGGGAGCCGATGCGGTGACGAAGGCGCCCGCTTCGCCGGTGGTGACGACGCTCTGCACGGTGGCGCCGTCGGGAATCGGAATCGGGAATCCGTCGGGGACCTCCCCACTTCCGAACGTCATCTCCTGGGATCCGTCCGGAGTCTCGATGTTCATCACCATGGAGTCGCCCGAGGCGTCGAGGTTGAAGTCGACCGACTCCCCGGTCTCGGCCTCGATCGCCCGCTCGACGGCGGTCTCGGCGAGGTTCTCCGCAACGTTCTCCGTGACCGCTCCGCAGGAAGCAAGCACCACACCCATGGCGGTCACGATGGCGGTCTTGATGCTGGTCGTCTTCATGATGGTCGTCTTCACAGTGACACCCCCGGTTTTGCCCAGGCCCCGCGTCGTCGTGGCCCGTTCCCGACAGCATGCCACGCGATCCGGCTCTGTCACCGGAGAGCCAGCACCTCGGGGTCGAGGACCATCAGATCGTCGGCCGACGACATGACCGCCCCCAGCAGGCCGCCGGCCTGGGGAAGGACCTGGGTGCAGTAGAAGCGGGTGGTGACCAGTTTGGCCACCAGGAACGGGTCGTCGCCGGCTCCGAGCAGGTCCCTGGCCGCCAACGCCGAGCGGGCCATGAACCAGCCGCCCACCGTGAGCCCGAACATGCGCAGATACGGTGTCGCCCCCGCCAGAGCGTCGTTGTAGCGCCCGGCGCCGAGCGTTTCCAGCAGATGGTCGGAAGCGCCTTCGAGCGTATCCAGGGCGGCAGCGAGCGGTGCGGCCAGCGGCGCCAGCTCGGTGTCGAGCGCTTCGACGGTGGCGCGCATCTCGGCGAACAACTCCCGGGCCACGGCGCCGTCCCGCAAGGGCAGTTTGCGCAGCACCAGATCGATCGCCTGGATGCCGTTGGTGCCCTCGTAGATGGGGGCGATGCGGATGTCGCGGTAGTGCTGGGCGGCGCCCGTCTCCTCTACGTAGCCCATGCCGCCATGGACCTGCACCCCGAGCGACGCCATCTCGACGCCGACGTCGGTCGACCACGCCTTGGCTACCGGAGTGAGCAGTGCCACCCGCTCGCCGGCGGCGGTGCGCTCCTGCTCGGAGCCGGCGTGGCGTTCCAGATCGGAGGTGGCGGCGACGCTGTAGAGCAGGCAGCGCATCGCCTCGATGTGGGCGCGCATCGTCATGAGCGAGCGCCGGATGTCGGGGTGGTCGACGATGACCGAGCTTTCACCCGGGTCGGTCCCGATCGCCCGGCCCTGGCGGCGTTCGACCGCATATGAGACCGCCTGCTGGTACGCCCGTTCGGCGATGGCGAGACCTTCGACCCCCACCGCCAGCCGGGCGGCGTTCATCATGGTGAACATGTATCGCATGCCCTGGTGCTCCATCCCCACCAGCGTTCCGACCGCTCTCTCGAAGGCCACCACACAGGTGGGGGAGGCATGGATGCCCAGCTTGTGCTCGAGCGAGACGATCTCGTAGCTGTTGCGGTCGCCGTTCTCGAGGAACTTGGGGACGACGAACAGCGATATTCCCTTGGTGCCCGGGGCGGCGTTGGGCAAGCGGGCGAGCACCAGGTGGATGATGTTGTCGGTGAGGTCCTGGTCGCCCCAGGTGATGAAGATCTTCTGGCCCGTGATCTCGTAGGTGCCGTCACCCCGGGGGACCGCTCTGGTGGAGAGTGCCCCGACGTCGGAGCCGGCGTGCGGTTCGGTGAGACACATGGTCCCCGCCCATTCCCCGGTCACCAGCTTCGAGAGGTAGGTGGCGCGCTGGCTGTCGGAGCCGTGCTCGAGCAGGGCGTCGATGGCGGCCTGAGTGAGGAGCGGGCACAGCGAGAACGCCATGTTGGCGCTCTTGAAGAGCTCCTGGAGCACAACGCCGACCGCGTAGGGGAATCCACCACCGCCCCACTCCTCGGGCATGTGGACGCCGGCCCAACCCGACTGGGCGTACTTGGCGTAGGCCTCCTTGAAACCGGGCGGCGTCACCACCGAACCCTCCACCAGTTTGGAGCCGACCTGGTCGCCGATCCGGTTGGTCGGCGCAATGACCTCGGAGAAGAACCTGCCCGCCTCGGCGAGCACGCCGGACACGGTTTCGGGGTCGGCATGCGAGAACCCGTTGAGATTGGAGATGGACGAGAGGTCGACGATGTGCTCGAGAACGAAGTCGATGTCAGCCAAAGGCGCCTGGTAGCCGGACACGGTGTGCTCCCTGAAGGTGTGTGGCATCCAGGTTACCGACCGAACAGTCTGTTTGTGCAGGTGTCATGCCGACCGGGCAGCCATCACATGGGTAATTCGTAGGTCACCGATCGGTGGAGGGGGCGGAAACCCAGTCCGGTGT
The DNA here is from genome assembly GCA_050329955.1 of Acidimicrobiia bacterium. GTDB lineage: Bacteria > Actinomycetota > Acidimicrobiia > Spongiisociales > ZC4RG35 > JAOUGY01. The sequence goes on from JBHJOH010000239.1 coordinate 7,476, forward strand.
ACAGCGTGTAAGCCCCTGAGGGATTGGCCGAGTCGACCCCGAGCATGGCGTGGGTGAATCCGGCCTCGGCGAAAGCGTGGAGGGATTCGATGATCAGTGCCGAGGCCACGCCCCGCTTGCGCCAGGGCCGGAGTACGCCGAGCATGCCGATCCACCCGTCTCGGCGGTCGGTCACCTCTTCGTCCTCGGGGACGTGGAAGTTGGTGGTGCCCCCGATCATCTCGTCACCGGCGAATGCGACGAAGCTGAGGTCGAGGCGAGTCCCATAGGAGGTGAGGTGGGTTTGCCATGCCTCGGAGTCGCGCGGAGTCGAACCCCAGTGGTCGGCGAAGGCGGCGTTCATGACGAGTCGCGCCGGATCGGCGTGGGCTTCGTTCCAACGGTGGATCGTGAACTCGGCGCCGGAGGGTCTCGGCGGTACCACGTCGAGCGGCCTGATCAGTTCATCGCTATACCGGACGGCGGCCATGCTGGCCGCCTCATAGAGCCCGAGGGCGTCCTGCCGCCAGTCGTAGGCGTGAGTCCGGATGAAACCGGGAAGGGCGTGCTCATAGCTGGCCAGCACCGCACGGGCGCGGTCGATCTGTCGGGCGAGCAGGGCGCGGCCGATGCCCTGGCCGCGCCACCTCGGGTCGATGTCACCCAGCAGGTATGCCCGTTCCTGGCCGACACCGGAAGGTGTGTGATAGATCCGGCCCCAGCCGATGATTGCGTCGTCGACCTCGATCACCCACCCGTCGAGGGCGGGTTGGAAGTGGGGTTCGTCGAACATCTCCTCGATCTCCTCGACGGGTGTCACGATCGGAATGTCGTCGGCGAGTTCGCAGCGACGAACCAGGGCATGGACGGAGGAGGTGTCGGAGCGATCGAGGGGACGGAAGTTCGGCATGGCCGGGTGAGGCTATCGACGAGTCAGGCGTCGGTGTGGGTCAATATCGCCGCCAGAGCCGACAAGACCTCGCCGGCGCTGCCATCCACCTTCACGGTGGCCCGGTGGTCGTGGTCGGTCTCGCCCAGGTTGACGATCACGAGCGGCGCCCCACGTCGCACCACCTCGAGGGCGAAGTCGGCGGCGGGATACACCGAGAGGGTGGTGCCGACCGCCAGCACGGCGGCGGCATCGGCGGCGAATGAGAGGGCACGTTCCACCTGATCATCCGGCAGCATCTCGCCGAACATGACGGTGGTGGTCTTCACCAGCCCGCCACAGTCAGGGCAGTGCGGGTCGTCGTCGCCGCC
>JBHJOH010000240.1:0-24995 GCA_050329955.1 Acidimicrobiia bacterium
GGAACGCCTCATGCTCGGCCTGCGTCGGAGCGCCGGTGTGCTGGCCGGGGAGGGTGGTGCAGCGTTGCTCGCCTCCGCTGACGGCCGCCGGCTGGTCGAGGCCGGGGTCGTGACCGAGATCGATGGCCGCTTGATCGTCACCCGGCCTCTCCTGACCGACGAGGTGGTGAGGGCGGTCTTGGGGATGTCGGGATGAGGCCGTGCCCCGAGCCGGGGCGGCGATGCCCACCCGGGCCGACACAGTGACAACCGGGGCGCCTACCGTTGGGGACATGGAGGACGCATCCCGATGAACGCCTCGACGGCCGGTCGGCCGGTTCTGCTGGTGCACGGCGCCTGGCATGGGCCCTGGTGTTGGAACGACTGGGTTCACGAGCTCGCCGAGCGGGGGTACCGACCGATGACGGTGACCCTGCCCGGGCACGACACGCCCGGCGACGATCGCCGCCTGTGGCACCGCCTCGGTGACTACATCGACGAGGTGGTCGGTCAGCTCCGCTTTCTCGGGCCTGAAACGGTGGTGGTTGGTCACTCGATGGGCGGTCTCGTCACCCAACGTGCCCTCGAGCAGGCACCCGCTCATCTCGCCATCCTGTTGGCCTCGGTTCCTCCCCTCGGTGTGCTCGGGGCGACCGTGCGCACCGCCCGCAGGGCCCCACTGCCGTTCCTGCGCACCAATGCCACCCTGTCGATGTACCGGCTGGTGGCCAATCCGACCCTGGCCCGTGACGCCTTCTTCACGCCCGACACGGAGGATCCCGATGTCGCCCGGTGCGCCGAGCTCCTGCAGAACGAGTCGTATCTCGCCTACCTCGAGATGCTGGCGGTGCGGGGCCGGCCCCGGAAGGGCGACACGCCGGTCGAGGTGATCGCCGCCGAGCGTGATGCCATCTTCTCGGTGGCGGAGCAGAAACTGCTGGCGTTCCGCTACCGAACCGCCGTACATGTCGTCCCCGGTGCCGGCCACGATCTCATGTTGGGGCCGTGGTCGGGCGGGACGCTCGAGCTGGTGTGCGAACTCATCGACGCCTCCTAGGGACCGCCTGATCGTGCCCCCCGGCGGGACCGTTCCATGACGGCGGCGGCCTGGGTGGGGGAGAGGCGTTTGACGGCTTCCCTGAGGGTGACGCCGGAGGCCCGCTCCGCCCGGGGCAGGATCCACTCGTACACCAGGTCTGGTCGTTTGCGGGCGGTATCGCGCAGCACCCAGCCGATCGCCTTGCGGATGAAGAATTCGCGTTCGTCGAGCATGGCGTCGGCATGGCGGCAGAAGCGGTCCCAGTTGCCTCCGCCGGTACGCAGCGCCGCCAGGTGGGCCAGCAGTGCCGAGCGACGGATCCAGAAGTCGTCATCATCGGCCCAACGATCGAGAACGGCGTCGGCCGCGTGGGGATGGCGATCGAGCAGGGGCCCGACCACTCCGATCGCCAAGGGGTCGACCAGCGCCCAGGTGTGCGCTTGGCGCAGCATCGATTCGAGCAGGCCGAGATCGTCGACGCTCAGGTCCCGGAGCCGGGCCGAAGCAACCTCGACCGCCGCCATGCGACGTTCGTGGACCGGGATCGACCACAGCGTTTCGATCAGTTCCATCAGGTCCCGGTGGGCGAGACCGCCCGCCCGGGCGAGGGCGGCACGGGTGATCCGGCGGATGTCGGGGATACCAACCCCGTAGTGCACCAGGTCGCTCTTCAGGTAGCGCCGTTCGTGCTCGGCGCGTTCAGGCGTGCCCGCCTCCAGCAGCGCCCGGTCGATGATCCCGACAGTGCCCATGACTCCGATCATGTCAGTTCGGCGCTCACCACGCACCCACGCTCCGGCAATCCTGTTTGGCCGTTCGTGGGTGCCGTGGTCGTACGATCGGCTCATGCCCCGCCGCTTGATGGATGGATCCACCCCGATCCGGGTGGGCTCCGCCATACGCGGCGTCGTCCGGCAGGGGTACGGCCGTGACGATGCCAAAGCCGATCTGCTGGCGGGTGTGATCACGGGTGTGGTGGCGCTGCCACTTTCGATGGCGCTGGCCATCGCGGCGGGGGCGCCACCCCAGCACGGGTTGTTCACCGCCATCGTCGGGGGCATCGTGATCGCGCTGGCCGGTGGTTCGATGCACTCGGTGTCCGGCCCGACTGCGGCGTTCGTGGTGCTGCTGGCCCCGGTCACCGCCCAGTACGGGTTTGCCGGGCTGGCGATGGCCAGTCTCATGGCCGGCGTCATCATGCTGGCGATGGGGCTGGCCAGGCTGGGCAAGCTCATCCAGTTCATCCCCCATCCGGTCACCACCGGATTCACGGCCGGGATCGGCGTGGTGATCGCTTTCCTCCAACTCGGCGATGTGCTCGGGGTCGGATCGATCTCGGGTGAGCACCTGTGGGACCGACTGGCGGCTCTCGCTGCTCGCATGAGTGATGTTCGCTGGCAGGAGATGATGCTGGCGCTGGTCACGATCGGGATCATCCTCGGTCTCCCCCGATTCTCCAGGCGCATCCCCTCCCCGTTGGTGGCGCTGGTGGTGGCCGCGGTGTTGGGGGCCGTTCTCGCCGCCGCCGGTCACGAGGTGGTGACGATCGGAACCCGCTTCGGTGGCATCCCGGCCGTGCCCCCGCTTCCGACACTGCCGTGGGCGGGAGGTGGCATCGATCTGACGGTGGTCCGTGCCTTGTTGGGGCCGGCATTGGCCATCGCCCTGCTCGGTGCCATCGAATCACTGCTGTGCGCGGTGGTAGCCGATGGGATGACCGGAGCCCGCCACGACTCCGACGCAGAATTGATCGGCCTCGGGCTGGGAAACATCGTGGCGCCCTTCTTCGGCGGGTTCGCCGCCACCGGGGCCATCGCCCGTTCGGCCACCGCCATCCGAGCCGGCGCACGCACCCCGCTGGCGGTGGTGGTCCACTCGGTGTTCATCCTGATCGCCATGCTCGCCCTCGCCCCGTTGTTGGGCACGTTGCCAATGGCTGCGATGGGCGGGCTGTTGCTGGTGGTGGCGTGGAACATGAGCGACGTCGGCCACTTCATTCGGATCCTCCGGACCGCTCCCCGGAGTGACGTGATGGTGCTGTTGGTGTGTTTCGGGCTCACCGTGGCGTTCGACATGGTGATCGCAGTGGGGGTGGGCGTCGTCCTGGCCGCCTTCCTCTTCATGCGCCGCATGATCGAGATCTCAGGAGCAACCCTGGTGGGAGCCCAGCATCCGAAGGCGGCCGGGATGATCGCGCCGGGCACCGTGCACTACGAGATCGCTGGCCCGCTCTTCTTCGGCGCCGCTCAGAAGGCCCTGGAAGCGCTCACCACGGTCGATCACACCGTCGATACGGTGATCATCGATTTGGGGGACGTGCCGGCCATCGACGCCACCGGCCTGGTAGCCCTCGAGTCGGCCCTCCAGCACCTGCGTCGCTCCAGCGTCGTCGTCCGCATCGTCGATGTCCGCCCCCAACCCCTGCGCGCCCTCTTCAAGGCGGGCATCGTCGATGGCGAGGGCCTCACGGTCATGGCGGCATGATCGGGCGAATGCAGGCCTTGGGCGACGGCTCGACTCCCCGCCCATCGACCACCGATGCAGTAGGTTCTTATCACTCTCACCCGTCGACTGCTAGCCTCATTGCACCATGGACGATCGCATCGACGAGCGCCGCACGGACGACCCGAAGCACGACCGCAAGGACGAGCGGAGGAACGCCATTCTCCGGGCCCTGGTCGAGGAGCACATCCGGACCGGCGAGCCCGTCAGCTCCCGCGGCGTCCTCGACGCCACCGGTCTCCATGTTTCCGGCGCCACCATCCGCAACGAGTTGGCTTACCTGGACCGTGAGGGCTACGCCGTCCAGCCGCACACCTCGGCGGGTCGGGTTCCCACCGCCAAGGCCTACCGGTACTACGTCGACCATCTCCAGCCGGGCCGGCCGGGCAGCGTCGTGCAGAACCGGGTCGCCCAGTTCTACTCCACCATGCACCTCGAGTTGGGCAAACTCCTCAAGGCCACCACCGAGTTGCTCACCGACATCACCCACTACCCGGCGGTTGCCATCGGTCCGGGCCCGTCGGGCGAACGGGTGAAAGCGATCCACCTCGTTCAGATGGGTGCGGTCACCGCGCTGGTGGTGGTGGTCACCGAATCGGGCCGGGTCAGCCAGGAGCTGTTGCGGTTGGATCATCCGGTCACGCCTGCCGAGCTCGACCGGGCCGAGCAGTACCTGGCCAGGGTCATGGTCGGCAAGGACCTCGGATCGTGGGCCGGGGAGCAGCATCCAGACATGGCTCCCGCCGAGCTGGCAGTGGTCGCGTCCGCCCGCGATGCCCTCGGTCGGGCCGCTGCCCAGAGTGCCGAGATCTATGTGGGCGGTACCCGCCAGATGGCCACGGTGTGGGACAACCTCAGCACCGTCCACCGGGTGCTCGAAGTGCTCGAGCGCGAGGCACGACTGTTGGAGATCATGGCCACCAATCACGGCACCGCCATCCAGATCGGATCCGAACTGGGCGACGAGCTGGACATGGCAGTGGTGTCGACCTCGTTCGAATCGGGACCGGCGGAGGGACGGATCGGGGTGATCGGGCCGATGCGCATGGACTACCGGTCGGTCATCTCGGCGGTCGAGACGGTGAGCCGTGAGCTCGGCGACAAGGTGTCCCCGTGACGGGCGTGGTGCGCCGGGCGGTCGTCGACCGCCGTACCGGCCTCTAGAATCGAGTCTTCGTGGCCAAGGACTATTACGCAACGTTGGGCGTCGCCCGTGATGCCCCAGCCGAAGACATCAAGAAGGCGTTCCGGCGGCTGGCGCGGGAGACCCATCCCGATGCCAATCCCGGTGACCCGGCGGCCGAAGCCCGATTCCGCGAGGTGGCCGAGGCCTACGAGGTCCTGAGCGATCCGGAGCGCCGCCGCCGCTACGACCGCGGTGACGTCTCGGATTTCGGCGATCTGTTCGGTGCCGGATTCGGCGGGTTCGACGATCTGTTGCGCTCGGTGTTCGGGGACTCCGGTCTGTTCGGAGCGGGCACCCAGGCCCGATCCGGACCGCCCCGGGGCCGTGATGTGGGGGTCCGGGTGTCGGTGACGTTCGAGGAGGCCGCCTTCGGCACCGATGCCGAGGTGACATTCTGCACCAACATCTCTTGCGCGGTGTGCAAGGGCAGTGGGGCCAAGCCCGGCTCAGACCGCTTCACCTGCCCAACCTGCGGTGGCGCCGGGGCGGTACGCACCGCCCGACGTGGCCTGCTGGGAACGGTGATGTCGGTCACGACCTGCCCAACGTGTTCCGGCGCGGGTGAGGTGATCTCGGAAGTGTGCGACAAGTGCTCGGGGGCGGGGGTTCATCCGGCCGACCGCACGGTCAAGGTGGAGGTCCCGGCAGGTGTCGATTCGGGGACGAGGCTGCGACTCACCCGGGAGGGCGAGGCTGCTCCCCGCGGCGGGCAGGCGGGCGACCTCTATGTCGAGATTGCCCTCGCACCCGACGCCCGCTTCGAGCGGGCCGGCGAGGACCTGGTGCACCGTGTGTCGATCGGCATGGTCCAGGCAGCGCTGGGAACCACTGTCGACATCCCGCTGGTGGAAGGTGGCGTCGAGAAACTGGTGATACCTCCCGGGACCCAGCCCGGTTGGGTGAGCCGGTTCGTCGGAAAAGGCATGGGTCGTCTCGGTCGACGAGGACGAGGAGACCTGCTGGTGCAGGTGTCGGTCACCGTCCCCACCGAGCTCACCGCCGAACAGGCCGAACTCCTCTCCAGGTTCGCCGAGACCGAAGGTGTGGATTCGGGCGTACGCCGCCGCCGACGGGGCCGCTGAGTCTCGTGGCTCACATCCCCCACCTGTATCTTCCGGAGCCGTGGGCGGGCCCCACGATCGACCTGGTCGGAGACCAGCGCCACCACCTCACCTCGGTGCTGCGGCTGCGCCCCGGCGAGGCGTGCTCGTACACCGACGGAGCCGGAACGATTGGCGACGGCACCTTCGACGGCACCGCCATTCAGCGCGGCCGGGAACGGGTGGTGGCCGAGACCAGCAACGTGACGCTGGCCGTAGCCCCTCCCGCCAACAAGGACCGGCTCCGCTTTCTGGTCGAGAAGGTGGCCGAGTTGGGTGCTTGCAGGATCAGGTGGGTGTCGACCCGCTACGGCCAGGGCCGTCCACCCCGGGCCGACAAGTCCCACCAGTGGGCGGTCGGCGCCCTGGAACAGTCCCGCGGTGCCCGTCTCACCATCGTCGACGATGACATGGTCAGCCTCGATCAGCTGACCGGAACCGTGCTGGCCGCCGACCAGTCCGGAGGACCCGTCCCGGCCATCGAAGGCCCGGTCACACTCCTGATCGGACCCGAAGGCGGGTGGGCCCCCGGAGAGATCCCCGAGTCCATTCAAAGGATTGGGCTCGGTGATCGGGTGTTGCGGACGGAGACGGCGGCGGTGGTGGGCCTGTACGTGATGCAGGCAGAACGCAGAACGCCGAACGCCGAACGCCCGGACGTGGGCGGAAACGATCGGGATGCTTGAGTGTTGGTGACCGCGAGTGGTTCGAGCATCCGTCGCCGCCTCCCCTCGCAGTGAACTTCGTGGCCACTCTCCGTGGTTTCGGTGCTACGCTGCCGTCGGGTGTTGGGTAGGAGGACTTGATGGAAGCGATGGATCCACTGAATCAGCTCATCGGAGCACGCGTGCGGGAAGGCCGCCGTGCTCGGGGCTGGTCGCTGCTCGATGTCGAAGCGGCATCGAAAGGCGAGTTCAAGGCGTCGGTGCTGGGCGCCTACGAACGCGGTGAGAGGGCGCTCTCGGTGGCTCGTCTGCTTCGTCTGGCCTCGCTGCTGGAGATGTCTCCGATCGTGTTCCTCCCCGAGCCGCCGGAATCGCCCGAGGCAGTCATCGATCTTGCTGCGGCCGAGGCCGCCGGAGATCGCCAGGGCGAGACGATCGATCGGTTCCTCACCGCCATCCAGAACATGCGCAAGGGTGGTGCCCCCCGTGCGGCCGTTCGCCAGTCCGACCTGAAGGTGTTGGCGGCGCTGCTCGACCCGGGTGTGGTCCAGGGTCTGGCGTTGGAGGTCGACGACCAGTGAACCGCGGGCGGCCCCCGACGCGGCGGCCGTTTCGGATCCTGGCCGGATGGGAAAGCGTTTCCGGTGCCTCCCGAGGTCCCGATATACTCGGTCCAGCCCTCTCGGGCGGATGTTCTGTGACCTCTGATCATTTCACCGTGCCCACGGAACGCCACGTTCGCGTTCCCTCCAACCACCTCATGATGGATCTCCTCGGAACCGGGGATGTGCACGTGCGGACCTTGTCCGATGCCTTCCCCACGGTTCGGATCGTGGCGCGGGGCAACGAGATTTGGCTCTCCGGACCCGAGGATGACATCGCCGCCGTCGAGACCGTTCTCGAAGAACTCCTCATTCTCGCCCAGGAGGGCCAATCACTGGGGGATGGCCGGGTCGAGCGCGTCGTCGAGATGGTCCGCGATCGAGTTCCCAGCCCGTCCGGGGTTCTCACCGAAGGTATCCCGGTGGGGCGTGGTCGCGTGGTCAGGGCCAAGACCCGTGGTCAACAGCTCTACATCAAGGCAATCAGGGACAACACCCTCACCTTCGGCATTGGTCCTGCCGGCACTGGAAAGACCTATCTGGCGATGGCGGCCGCCGTCGAATCTCTGCTGTCGGGGTCGGTTCGCCGCATCCTGCTGACCCGTCCTGCCGTCGAGGCCGGTGAGCGTCTCGGGTTCCTCCCCGGTGACCTCGCCCAGAAGATCGACCCCTATCTCCGGCCCCTCTATGACGCCCTGTGGGACATGCTCGGCCCCGACGAGACCGCTCGTCTCACCGAGCGGGGAACCATCGAGATAGCTCCGCTCGCTTATATGAGAGGACGAACGCTCAACGACGCCTGTGTCATCCTCGACGAGGCACAGAACACGTCGCAGGAGCAGATGAAGATGTTCCTCACCCGACTGGGGTTCAACTCGAAGATGATCATCACCGGCGACATCACCCAAACCGACCTCCCGAGTCAGAAGCAGTCGGGCTTGGCCGTGGTGCGCCGCATCCTCGATGGCATCCCCGGCGTTGGGTTCGTGGAGCTTTCCTCGAAAGACGTGGTCCGGCACCGTATCGTTGCAGCCATCGTCGAGGCCTATCAGCGCTTCGACGGTGAAGGGGATCAGCGATGACACGCCAATCGATCGGTCGGCTGGTGGCACTGGCGTCAACCGTGCTGCTCTCCTGGGGCGCCCTGACCGTCGGTATCGCCGACGAAGGTTCGGGCGGCCCCGCCGTGGGGGAGACCGCCACTCGTGACTATGTCGCCCGCCGCCCCGCCGACGTGGTGGACCTGGTTGCCACCGAGCGGGCGCAAATCATGGCTGCCGAGGCGGTCGCACCCACCCTGGTCAAGGACGACTCGCTGGAGGACGCCGCCTACGAACGGTTGCGCTCCATCATCAGCGCCGTCCGCATCGAGACGGCACCAATACCCTCCGAACTCGAAGAGATCCCAGCACCCACCACCACCACCATCCCGACCACGACCACCACCGTCGAAGGCGATCAGGCCGGCGAGGCGGAAGAGGAGGACCCGATCCCGATCGGTGTCATCGAAGGGCTGGTGTTCATCGACGTCAACGGGGACGGGGTCTTCGACCGCGACCAGGTTCCCGAGATGGGCTGGACCACCGACCGTGCCTGGAGTGGCCTCGACGTGGTGGCGGTCGCCGACGACGGCACCCAGTACCGTGAGGAGACCGGCACCGACGGGACCTACGCCATCGAGGTCCCCCAGGGTGAGTACACGGTCCTGATCGATGCGACCGACAGTCGCTATCCGCCCGACTTCGGTTCTTCGACAGACACCATCTCGCAGTCGCTCACCTGTGGCTCCGAGCAGTGTGAGGCCGCTCCGGTGGGCCTGACCGCCGAGTTCCTCCCCGTCGAAGAGGTCATAGAGCTGGTCGAGGCCAACAGTCCGCTGCTCGGCGACTCTGCTTGGGCCACCCTGATCGATTACGGCCGCCGGGATGTGTACCGGGGTATCTTCGGGTCCGAGCCGCTGTTGGACACGATCACCGCTGCCGCTCAGGACCGGTTGGCGATCAGGTTCCAGTTCGGCATCTCCTCCGAGGAGCTGGCGGACGTCCAGCGCGATGCCCAGAGTGACGTCACCTCGGTTCTGGTCGACGGGATCGTCGACCCGGCCGCCCGGGACGTGGTGAACCAGCTCGTGGCAGTGGTGGTGTCGGTGAACGAGATCGTCGACACCGAGGCCACCGAAGCCGATCGGGCGGCGGCGGTGAACCTGGTCCAGGACGTCACCCGTTCCTACGGTCAGGGCATCACCATCGTCAGGGCGGGCGAGGAGTTCACCCAACTCTCGCTGGATGCCGTCAACGAGACCGGCGCCAACGTCGACCGAACCGTTCGGTTGACCGCCATCGGCGGTGTGCTGGCGATGCTGGTGGCGGTGCTCGCCTTCTATCTGGGCCGCTTCCGCAAGGTCTACTGGGACCGGCCCCGCATGGTTGCGTTGTTCGGGATGCTCATCGTGCTGGGAGCGGGAGCGGTTCGGCTCACCACCGAGCTGCAGGATTCCTCGAGCGTGTTCATCCTGCCGGCCGTTGCGTTCGGGTACCTGGCGGCGGTCCTCTTCGACAACCGGATGGGCACGCTGATGGCGCTGGCGATGGGCGTGCTCGCCCTGGTCGGTACCAACGATCCGGGGGCCGGCATCTACGCGGCGATGGCCACGCTCGCCCCGATCGGCTTCGTGTCGTCGGTCTCGACCCGGCGGGCCTTCCGCAACTCGGTGCTGGTCTCGGCGGCCTCGGCCGCCGTCATCGCCGCCTCGGCCTCGTGGTTGTTCTACGCCGAAGTCGGCCAGGACCCCCTCAACCAGATCTGGCGGGACGCCGCCTGGGCGGGTGGCGTTGCCCTGTTCGCGTCGCTGGTGGCGTTGGCGGCGATGCCGTTCTTCGAGTCCATGTTCGACATCACCACCACCCTGCGACTGCTGGAGCTGACCGATCGCAACCACGAAGCGCTCCAGCTCCTCCAGGAGAAGGCGTTCGGGAGTTTCAACCACTCGCTGATGGTGGGGACCCTGGCCGATGCCGCCGCCAGGGCGATCGGAGCCAACAACCTGCTGGCTAGGGCGGCGGCGTACTACCACGACATCGGCAAGACCGAGAACCCCCTGTTCTTCATCGAGAACCAGTTCGGCATATCCAACCCCCACGACGAGCTCCCGCCCGAGGAGTCGGCCCGGGTGATCCGTCAGCACGTGCTCGACGGCATCGAGTTGGCCCGTAAGTACAACATCCCATCGGAAGTGGCCGAGGGAATCGTCAGCCACCACGGCGACGGCATCATGCGGTACTTCTTCGAGAAGGCCCGCCAGACCCATGGCGCCGACAACGTCAACCCCGACGACTTCCGTCACGCCGGGCACAAGCCGCTCAGCCGTGAGATGGCGATCCTCATGATGGCTGACGCCGTTGAGGGCGCCTGTCGGGCCGTCTTCGCCAAGGAGGAGCCGAAACCCGAGTCGATCGCCAAGGTCGTGAACCGGGTGGTCGACGAGAAGGTGGGTGACGGCCAGCTCTCGGAATGTGATCTGACTCTCGGCGAGCTGAGCACCGTCCGGAAAGCTTTCATCGATGCCCTCACGGGCCACTACCATCAACGAATCCCGTATCCGAACTTCCCGGGAAGCTGAAGAGTGGACGAGCCTCCCAGTACGAACTCGAGCCCGCGATTGCCATCCGCCACGTATGCGGCGGTGTGGCGATGAACGTGTACGTCACCGACGAACAGTCCGTGGCCGTCGACGTCGCCGGACTCCGGCTGCTCGCCGAGTCCGTTCTCACCGACGAGGGTTTCCCGGAGGACTCCGAGGTGACGCTCATGCTCGTGAGCGACGAGGCGATCTCCGAGTACAACCACCGCTTCATGGACCGCCAGGGCCCCACCGACGTGTTGGCCTTCCCCCTCGAACAGCTCGAACCGGGCCAGGCCCCCAAGCGCCGCCCCGGAGCTCCGCCCGTCATGCTGGGCGACATCATCATCGCTCCCGCCTATGTCTCCAGGCAGGCGTTGGAGCAAGGATCAGAGTTCACCGACGAAGTGTCGTTGATGGTCGTGCACGGCATGCTCCACCTCATGGGGTGGGACCACGCCGACGACGCCCAGGCAGAAGAGATGGAGGCCCGGGAGCGAACGCTGCTGGCCAAGGTGGGAGTGAAAAGACCGTGATCGTTGCCCTCGTTGTGATCGTTCTGGCCGTCGTCCTGTCGGCCATGCTGCGGGTGGGGTTGGCGTCGTTGACGCGTACCACCCGCGCCGACGCCTTCCGCGACGCCGCCGAGATGCGGCCGGGAGCCGATCGTATCGCCCGGCTGCTCGACGACCGCGACATCATCGTTCCATCGGTGAACGTCACCCACGCCGCCCTCATGGTGTCGGCCGGGGTGCTCGGGTCGTGGGTTCTCGCTCGCTCCGCCACCGGCACGATGCTGGTCGCGGCCATGGTCGCCATGGTCTTCGCCCTGACCATCCTGGGGGACCTGATCCCGCGGGCGGTCGGTCGGCGCCGACCCCGAGTGATCGCCTACCGCATGAGCCCGCTGCTGGCTCTGGCGATTCGGATCGGCTCCTGGGCCACCGACATCTTCTACGACGAACCCGATGACGAGGAAGAGGAACAAACCGATCATGAGCAGGCCGGCGAGGATCGGCTCATCTCGTCCGTGCTGGAGTTCTCGGAGACGATCGTTCGGGAGGTCATGGTTCCCCGCACCGACATGGTGCTGATCTCGTCGGGGGCCCCCTTCGGCGAATTGCTCGTGCTCATCGCGGAGAACGGATTCAGTCGTATCCCGGTGGTCGGCGACGGCCCCGATGATGTCATCGGTATGGTCATCGCCAAGGACCTCATCCCGATGCTCGCCTCCGGGTCACGCCCGGAGACCGTCGTGGAGGTGATGCGCCGCATCGACTTCGTGCCCGAGACCAAGCGAGTTGCCGAGTTGCTGCGAGAGATGCAGGCCTCCAAATCCCACTTGGCTGTGGTCGTCGACGAGTACGGCGGCACCGCCGGGATCGTGACCATCGAGGACCTGCTCGAAGAGTTGGTGGGGGAGATCGTCGACGAATACGACGACGACGAGCTGATGATCGAGGAACGTTCCGATGGTCTGTGGGCGGTCGACGGTCGCATGGCGGTCGAGGAGCTAGCCGAAATCGTGGGGTGCGAGCTGCCCGATGACGAGTGGGACACGGTCGCCGGCCTGGTTCTAGGGTTGGCAGGACGGGTTCCCAACGAGTCTGAGAGGTTCTTCGTGGGTGATGTGGCCATCAAGGTCGAACGCCTCCAGGGCCGCAGGGTGGCACTGGTCGAAGTCGAACGCGTCGTGGCCTCCGCGCTCGCCGAGGACGCACGTTGACCGGCCTGCGGTCGGGTTTCGTTCCCATCGTCGGTCGACCCAATGTTGGCAAGTCGACGTTGGTGAACGCGCTGGTGGGCGAGAAGGTTTCGATCATCTCCTCACGTCCCCAGACCACCCGCAACACCATCCGCGGTGTCGTGACCGGGATGGCGGATGGCGAACCCGCCTGGCAACTCGTGCTGGTCGACACTCCGGGCATCCACAAGCCTCGCACCGAGCTCGGGTCCCGGTTGAACTCGCTGGTGTACGGCACACTCACCGAGGCCGATGTCGTGGTGTTCGTGATCGACGCCACCCAGCCGATAGGTCCTGGCGATCGGCGCATCGCCGAACGTCTCCAGGCTGCCTCAGCTGACACCCTGGTGGTGGTCAACAAGGTCGACGCCGCTCCCAAGGGAGCGGTGGTCGAACAACTCGCCGTGGCTGGGGACTGGGGTTTTCAGGCATACGTGCCGGTGTCGGCCCGCCAGCACACCAACCTCGAGCCGCTGGTCGAGGAACTGGTTTCCCGCATGCCCGAGGGACCCTTGTACTTCGATCCGGAGACCCGGTCCGATCAGCTCGATCACCATCTGGTGGGCGAGATCGTGCGCGAGAAGTTCCTCGACAAGGTCCGCGACGAGGTTCCGCACTCGCTGGTGGTGGTGGTTGACGACATGGCGGAGCGCGAGGGCGGTCTCCTGGTGATTGCTGCCCGGGTCATCGTCGAACGCGACTCGCAACGCGGCATCGTCATCGGCAAAGGCGGTGCCATGCTCGGCACCGCCGGGACCGAGGCCCGCCTGGAGCTGGAGTCGCTGTTCGCCACCAAGGTCCACCTCGATCTGCGGGTGATGGTCGAGCCCGACTGGCAACGCAAGCCCCAGTTGCTGGATCGACTGGGTTTCGGAGCCTGAAGGCGCCGCTCATCGATCAGGCTCGGCTGATGGCGATGCTGGCCCACGCCGACCAACTTGGGGAGGCGGCGCTCGAGCTGGCCCGCTTCGCCCATCCTGACATCGACTCGGCATCCTGTCTCGGGTATCTCGAGAACCTGGCAGCCCGGGTGGAACACCCCACCGCCCTTGGGCTTCGCCGGGTGATCGGCATCCATGAGGGGATCGGGGGGAATGTCGACGACTACTACGACCCCGACAACTCGCTCCTGAACCGGGTGATCGAGCGGCGTCGGGGAATCCCCATCACGCTCTCGGTGATCTGGATCGAGGTGGGGAGGAGGGCGGGGGTCGAGGTGGAGGGTATCGGTCTGCCCGGTCACTTCCTGGTTCGTGTCGGTGGCAGCCTGGTCGATCCCTTCCATTACGGCGAGGAGATCGGAGACGACGAGGCGGCGGCACTGGTGGCAGGAACGGTGGGTGGTCCACCGCAATTGGGCGCGGTTCGGCTCGACCCGGGCTGGCTGGCTCCGGTGACCGCTGTCGAGATCATCTCCCGTATGCTCCGAAACCTCGCCGGCATCTATGGCGCCAGAGGCGAGGCCGAATCCCTGGAGTGGGTGACCGCCTGCGCCGACGCCCTGTGATTGGCGGGGCGGCCTCAGGCGCGTACGTCGATCGACGCCGCCAGGTCGACATCCCTGGTGGTGAGGCCTCCCTCGGAGTGCGTCGAGAGCGTCAGCGTGACCTTGTTCCAGCGCACGTCGATGTCGGGATGGTGGAACGCCCTCTCGGAGAGAAGCGCAACCTGGCTCACGAACCCCATCGCCGCGACGAAATCCGGGAACTGGAAGGTTCGTGTGATCGAGGCCTCGCCGAGGTCCCACTCGGGATACGAAGCGGCGAACGCTTGACGCTGGATTTCTGTGAGGAGTGCCATCACCCGATCATGCCTCACCGGTCGGCGCTGTGCCGCCTTCAGTTCGAGTTGGGTCAGCCAGCCACCCAGTGGCGCCGTTAGTCTCGTTGTCGATGACCCTACGCCACGACATCGGAATCGTCCTGCGTGGATACCCCTTTGGCGAGGCCGATCGGGTGGTGGTTCTGCTCAGTCCGCACAACGGCAAGCTCCGCACCGTCGCCAAGGGCGTCCGCAGGACCAAGAGCCGCTTCGGGGGCCGACTCGAGCCCTTCACCCACGTCGAGCTGGTTCTCTACGAAGGTCGGAACCTCGACACGATCACCGAGGTCGCGGTGGTCGAGGCCTATCCCCGGCTCAGGTCTGACCTCGACCGGGTCACGGCGGCTTCCACCATGGTGGAGGTCATCGACGCCGTTGCCCAGGAGAACGAGCCGTCGGTGGCGTTGTTCGCGTTGCTCACCGACGGGCTGAGATCGCTGGAGGCGGGGGGTTCCGGTCAGGATCTCGTCAGCTCCTTCCTGCTCAAGCTGGCGGCCGTGGTGGGGGTCGCCCCGGCGCTCGATCATTGCGCAGCCTGTGGCCGCCCCGACCTGCTCACCCGGTTCAGTTTCGACGGTGGCGGGGTGATGTGCGACGACTGCCGGAGCGATGGCACCGTTCGGCTTCGTCCCGGCCTCACCGGCTACCTGGCCGGTCTGGCGATCGCCGAGCTGGGCTCGATGCCGGCCGCAGACCCGGTGTTCTCGGGCGAGGCGATGGGCGTCGCCCGCCGGTTCGTGGAGCATCATCTCGACCGGCGTCTGTCGAGTCTCGCCACCCTGGAGCAGTGATGGATCTCACCCGACTCGATCCCAGTCTGATACCGCGTCACGTGGGGCTCATCCTCGACGGTAACGGCCGCTGGGCCAACGCCCGCGGGTTGCCCCGCATCGCCGGCCACCAGGCGGGAGAGGAGGCACTGTTCGATGTTGTCCACGGTGCCCTGGCGATCGGCGTCGAGTGGCTGAGCGCCTACACCTTCTCGACCGAGAACTGGGCCCGGGATCCCGAGGAGGTCGAGTTCCTCATGTTCTTCAACCGCGACCTGTTGCTGCGGCGTCGGGACGAACTGAACGACCTGGGCGTTCGTATCCGCTTCGCCGGCGACCTGGCCGACCGACGTATTCCCGACGAGAACCGTGCCTACATGGCAGAGAGCAGCGAACTCACCCGCACCAACACCCGCATGAACATGGTGTTCGTATTCAATTACGGCTCACGATGGGAACTCACGGAGGCCGCCCGCCGGGTGGCACACGCCGCGGTGGCGGGTGAGCTCGATCCCGAACAGCTCGATCAGGCCACCTTCGCCTCCTTCTTCTCGGTGCCGGAGATGCCCGACCTCGATCTGGTCATCCGCTCCTCGGGTGAGCACCGCCTCTCGAACTACCTGCTCTGGCAGGCCGCCTACGCCGAGTTCTCGTTTCCGGGCATCCTGTGGCCGGACTTCGATCGCGAGGCACTGCTCGACGCGGTGGTGGAGTACCAACAGCGTGACCGCCGCTTCGGCGGCGCCATCGACCGCACCAAGGCGTGAACCAGGGGCCTGGCCCGGGCTTCGCGCCTATCGCCAGGGGTTCGGTGCGGCCCTCGCTTCGATCGCCGCTGGTCCCGCCGGTCACATTCCCCTTACGAGCCCGGCGGCGATCGCAGTGAACAAGCCCACGCCGATGATCGGCACCGCCAGCGCCATCTTCCGGGTGCGGGTGAGGGCCGGGGCTCCCGTCGCCGCCGGGGCGAAGACGACCGAGAACGCCCACATGTCGATGGCGAGCATCGGGAGGTACCACAGCGTGGCGAGTACCGCTTCGCCAGTGCCGAGTCGCCAGTTTCCGAAGGCGGCGTCGTTGATCACGGGGACCTGTGTGGCGAGGGCGCCCGCCGCCATGGCCACTCGAAACCATGTCGGCCGTGGGCGTCCGAGCGCTATTGCACCGAGGACCACCGCCGGCCACATGGCCGACCCTCCCGCCCCCATGGGCAGGAGGGCCAATAGGCTCAGCCTCCACCATCCGGCGCCGGCCTGGGCACGTCGTAGCCTGGCGAGCCCGAGCACGGCTCCGGCGAAAGCCGATACCGCCACGATGGCGATCGTGCCGCCCCAGCTGAACTCCGGATCGGTGGAGATGTACCGCATCCACAACCGCATCACGGAGCCCCAGGCGATGCCGAGGGCCGCGCCGCCGACGATGGGATGTGCAGACAGGTGGCGCATGCTCAGAACTCGAGCGGCAGGCAGGCGAGCCGCGTTCCGGCGGTGCCGTCCGGTGCGGTCGGGAGGGCGTGGATCACGATCGACCGGGCTCCTCGGGCAGGGATGGCGAACGGAACGATGGCCGTGGCGTGGCCGGTGCCGCCCCTTGTGATGGTGAAGTCCAGCCACACTTCCGTCTCCGACGAAACGCCACCGCCGTGGTTGTAGTGCCCGAGGGCGGAGGCTCCATCGCCTACCGCACACGGGCCTACGTGGACGTGGGCACCGAACGTGGTGCCGGGTTGTCCCAGGGCGAGGTCGAGGTGCCGGACGGTGAGGTTCACCGTGGTCCGATCCGCCGTCACGGTGGCCTTGGCTACCGCCCAGGCCCCGTCTGTGGCGGAATCCTCGACCGCCAGGTCAGTCAACGGACCTCTCGAGAAGAGTCCCACTCCGGCCAGCGCCGGCACTGCAACTCCGACAACCATGGCCCCCACTAGGAGGCCCAACCAACGACTACGTCGCATCCCGATCTCCCTTGCTCGTTGCTACACCGGACTGACGATCCTGAGGGGTGATCGGGTGACACTGAGATTCGAAGTGATTCACTGTCACCCGACTGGGTGGTGGCGCCCGTCCGTTCAATGGATGACGATGGCGCTGTTCGCCGATTGGCTGGCCGGAGAGGCAGTTGAGGCCGGGTGGTCCCGGTCCGATCTCGACGCGTTCGTGACCAGACTCTTCGATCAGGAGGCGATCAATCTCGTTCGGCTGGCTCGGTTCTTCGTGGACGATCGCGATGCCGCCGAAGACCTGGTCCAGGAGGCATTCATCAAGTTGGCCCGGTCGATCCACCGGGTGAGGAACCCGGATCGTGTCCCTGCCTACCTCCGTTCGATCGTGCTCAACCTAGCGAGGGACCACAACCGTCGTGGGCTGGTTTCTCTCCGACATCGGATGCGCATGGTCGACGAGGTAGGTCCGTCATCGGCCGAGGAGTGGGCCGTGGTCGATGATCAGCGGCGCGTGATCGAAGCTCTCCGGGAGCTGTCCCAGGGTCAGCGCAACTGCCTGGTGCTGCGGTATTGGATGGACCTGTCCAACCGAGAGATCGCCGATACGCTCGGGGTCTCGGTCAACACCGTGAAGACCCAACTCCAACGCGGCATGGCGGGGCTCGAAAGCCGTTTGGGGGAGGGGCAGTGACCGCGCTCGAAGAGCGACTCATCGCGGCGCTGCTGGCGGGGGCTGGGGCAACCACGCCCGCCCCGGACCTGTTCGCTCGTGTGAGGGGCTCCATCGAGGATGACCTCGCACGCCGCCGCATTCGGCTACGGGCGGTTGCGGTGCTCGGCCTGGTGTCTGGATCCTTCGCTGCTTTGGCGGTCGGAATGTCGGTCAACGTGAACGGGAGGTTGGTCATGCCCTGGTGGGTCATGGAACTGCTGACGACGATGGTGCTGATCGGGATGGCGTTGTGGTTGGGACCGTTCATCAAACGGTTCGGGCGTGCCTATGCCGCCGATGTCTTCCGCGCCAACCCTCGGACCGGGAAGTCGTTCATCGTGTTGACCGACATCGTCTACTACCTCATCTTCGCCGCCTACATCCTGTTCACGGTCCGGTTCTCCGCCGCCGAGGGGTGGGGATCTCAGGTCGGGCCGGAGCAGATCCAATGGTCGGTGTTCAAGCTGGGCGGCATCCTTCTGATCATCGGTGTACTCCACGGCCTCAACATCATGGTCATGCCGGTGCTCGGTCGGCTGTTCTCGCTCAACCGCCGACTCGATGCGCTGAACAGGAGCGACGGTGTCGACGAGTGAGGACCCCTCGGTGGAGCCGCTCGGGCTCGGGTGGGAGGTGGCATTGTTGGGCGTCATCCTCTCGTTGGGTGCGGTATCGGTGATGTTGGTGGTGGCGGTCTTCGGCGGTGGCGTCGCACCCGTCGCCGGCTCGGTCGTCACCACGGCGCCACCTCCTGCGCTCGAACTGACCCGGGTGGTGATCGGGGTCGGGGCGGCGGTCGTCCTGGCGGTCCTCGCCGGATGGGTCATTTGGGCGACGGACTGGCTGGAACCCGGCGTCCCGCTCACAGATCGGTGAAGAACGCCCACATCTCGGCGGCCGACCACGACGGCCAGACGTGGAGCAGGTTCTGGGACACCCACACCACGGGGGCGCCGCTCGTGCACTCGGTGTATCGCACGCCCCGGTCGAGGTCTTCGGTCCGGTCGGGACCACAGCCGTTGGTGTCGACCCAGTGGTCTCTCGAGGCCACGCCGCTGGCGTAGGGGACGATGGGGTCGTTGGTGGCATGGGTGATCCAGGCGGCAACCGGTCCGTCGCACGGCAGTGCGAACGGCCCACCGCCGGCCACCGGGGCGACGGCTCGGATCAACTCACCCCGCCGACAACCCAGGGCGTTGCTCATGAACCCGCCCGAGCTGTGCCCGGTCGAGTACACCCGGGACGGGTCCACGCAGGTGGCGTTGGTGACGAGCTCGTGGATGGTGTCGAAGAACTGGAGATCGTTGGTGGCCAGCCAACGCCGGGTCGGGCCGGCGTCGGGGTTGACGATGATCGCCTCGTCACCGAAGGTGGTGAGTAGTCGGCTGTAGACCCGGAAGTCCTCGGCGGTTCCGCCGGCGCCGTGAAAGCCGTACACCAGCGGGTAGCGGCCCTCCGGGTCGTAGCCGTCGGGGACATCGAGAATGTATGTCCGGGTTTCGGAGCCCAGTGTCACCGAGAAGGTGCCGGATTCGGGTGGCGCTTCACCGCAGCCGTTGCTGCCGGGTGGGGGCGGGGGAGCGATGGGGGTGAGGCCCAGGGCCCGCACCAGGAACGACGCCATCTGCGCCCGCGTCACCACGTCATCGGGACAGAACCGGGTGGGAGCGCACCCGGCGGTGACACCGGCGGCGGCCAACCGGGCGATGTCGTCGGAGAACACGCCCTCTGTGTCGATGAACGGTGAGTCGGGTGCGGGCGGCAGCTCGAGCGCCCGCACCAGGAAGGCCGCCATCTGCCCGCGGGTCACCGCAGCTTCCGGACAGAACAGGCCGGGGGCACACCCCGTGGTGACGCCAACGGCGGCCAACCACTCGATGTCGGATTCGAAGACGGACCCATTGTCGTCGGTGAATGTCACGGGCTCTCCCGGGGTGAGGCTGTCGTCGAGCCCCCGGTGAAGGAAGGCCGCCATCTGGCCCCGGGTCACGGGGCTGTCAGGGCAGAATCTGGTGTCCGAGCATCCCGAGGTGATCCCGGACGCCGCCAACCCCTCGATGTCGGCCTCGTGGACCGATCCGTTGTCGTCGGTGAAGGTCCCCCCCGGCGGCAGCTCGGCGGCAACCGCCGGTAGGGAACTCATCGCCAGCAGGAATGCCAGGGACATGACGATGGTGCGCATGGGCTCTCGCGATCGATGGGGAGGATGCCGTGAAGATAACTCCGATCGGAGCGTAGGCACGGCGCCCTACACTCCGCCTTTCCCGACCAGGCGATTCATGACCGTTTCACTCGACACCATTTCGACCCTCGCTCAGCACCGTGGGTTCGTATTCCAGTCATCCCAGATCTACGGCGGCACCCGCTCCGCCTACGACTACGGCCCGCTCGGTGTCGAGATGCTCCGCAACGTCAAAAACGAGTGGTGGCGGGCCATGGTGCAGGAGCGCGGCGACGTGGTGGGCCTCGACTCTGCCATCATCCAGGCCCGCAAGGTGTGGCAGGCCTCGGGTCACGAGGCGGTGTTCACCGATCCGATGGTGGAGTGCTCGAGCTGTAACGCCCGGCTCCGCCTCGACAAGCTGGAGGACCCCGATCTCTGCCCCAATTGTGGCAAGCGCGGCACCTTCAGCGAAGCCCGGCCCTTCAACCTCATGTTCAAGACCCACAGCGGTGTCCTCGAAACCGAGGAGAACATGGTGTATCTGCGTCCGGAAACGGCGCAGGGGATCTTCATCAACTTCGAGAACGTCCGCCGGGCCAACCGCATGAAGGTTCCCTTCGGGATCGCCCAGGTCGGCAAGTCGTTCCGCAACGAGATCACCCCCGGCCAGTTCGTGTTCCGGACCCGCGAGTTCGAGCAGATGGAGATGGAGTTCTTCTGCCATCCCGCCGAAGGCACCAAGTGGTTCGAGCACTGGATCGAGGCCCGGCACGCCTGGTACATGAACCTGGGTATGACGCCGGAGCATCTGCGGATCCGACCCCACGACGAAGACGAGCTCAGCCACTATTCGGCAGGTACCGTCGATGTCGAGTACCTGTTCCCGTGGGGCTGGGACGAACTCGAGGGCATCGCCAACCGCACCGACTTCGATCTCAGACAGCACATGGAATGGTCGGGCGAGGATCTCAGCTATTTCGACCCCGAGACCAACGACCGGTTCGTGCCACACGTGATCGAGCCGGCCGCCGGCGCCACCCGTGCCACGTTCGCCTTCCTGATCGACTCCTATGACGAGGAGACGCTCGAGAGCGGCGACAAGCGAACAGTGCTGCGTCTGCACCACCGGATCGCCCCGTTCAAGCTGGCGGTGCTCCCCCTGTCGAAGAAGCCCGAGCTGGTGGAGCCGGCGGAACGGCTCGCCGCCCAGCTCCGCAAGCGATGGATGCTCGAAGTCGACGTCACCCAGAACATCGGCAAGCGCTACCGCCGCCAGGACGAGATCGGGACGCCGTTCTGTGTGACCTACGACTTCGATTCGAACGAGGACAACGCCGTGACAGTGCGCGACCGCGACACCATGGCCCAGGATCGGGTGTCGGTCGATCAGCTCGAGGCGTACCTCCAACAGCGGCTCGACTGAACGCACGTCACCGACGGACTCGGGCGCAGCGGCGTCGGCGATCGGGGGATCGGAGGGTTCTGCCGGGGAACGCCGTTTAGAACCCTCTTACCTTCGCCTGCGTACTGTCCTCGCCAATCAAGAGAGGGATCTGCATGAACAAGAAGCTGCTCGCCGTCGGAGGTATTGCGGTTGCTGCCGTCGCCGCCATCGCCATCTGGTGGTTCGCATCGACCGGCATCGACAACCCCGTCGATGTCACGGCTCCGCCTCTCGCTGCCGACACGACGGTTCCGGCGGAGGCAACGGGCGATACCGCCACCCCGGACACGCCGCCGTCGGAGTCCACCGAGCCCACGGACGCCACTGCCGGTGCCTCCGATGGTGCAGTCACCTACGAGCTGGGCGAGGAGTCCTCGGTCGCGTTCGAACTGGACGAGGAGCTGCGGGGATCACCGTTCCGTGTGGTCGCCACCAACAGCGAGGTTGCCGGCCAGATCCGGGTGGACGCCTCCGACCTGTCGACGGCCGAGGTCGGCACGATCGTGATCGGCGCCCAGACCTTCGCCACCGAATCGAGCAACCGTGACCGGGCGATCAGGGGTCCGATCCTGGACTCGAACACCTTCCAGACGATCCAGTTCGTTTCCACCTCGATCGAGGGGCTGTCGGGGCCGGCGGCAATGGATGAAGCGTTCGAGTTCACGGTGACGGGCGACCTCACCGTCAGGGACATCACCCTGCCGGTGACGTTCACAGTGTCGGCGGTGCTGACCGAGGGCGGTCTCGTGGGTTCGGCCGAGACGACCGTGTTGAGTTCGGCATACGGCCTCGCCATCCCCTCCGTTCCTTCGGTGGCGAACGTGGCGGACGAAGTGCTGCTGAGGATCGAGTTCGTGGCTCCTCCCGCCTGATCCCAGCCCTCGCTCGGAAAACTGTCATGCGCCCGGCGTAAACTCGCCGGGCGCATGGCTTTCACGGATGAGGACAAGGATCGGGTCAGACAGGCGACCAGCATCGTCGATCTGATCGGCGCGGTCACGACCGTCAAGAAGTCGGGCCGCAACATGATGGCGGTCTGTCCCTTCCATCAGGAGAAGACTCCGTCGATGTCGGTCGACGTTGCCCGGGGTCTCTACTACTGCCACGGCTGTCATGCCCGCGGTGACATCTTCACGTTCGTCCAGGAGACCCAGGGCCTGACCTTCCCCGAGGCGTTGGAGGTGCTGGCGTCGCGCTCCAACATCATCCTGACCGAGGACCCCCAGGCCCAGAAACGTCGCGGCGAACGGCATCGCCTGGTGGAGGCCGTGGCGGATGCGATCGATTTCTACCACCGGGTGCTGATGAGCTCGCCGGACGCAGGGCATGCCCGTGCATATCTGCGGGGCAGGGGATACGACGCCGACACCGTCGCCGACTTCAAGCTGGGTTATGCCCCCGACCGGGGCGATGCCATGGTGCGCGAGTTGAAGGCACGGGACGTCTCGGACGCGTCGATGGTGGACGCAGGTTTGGCCCGACGCGGGCGGAGCGGTTTGTACGACTACTTCCGTGATCGGGTGCTGTTCCCCACCTACGACGTGCGGGGTGACGCGGTTGGCTTCGGTGGTCGCATCCTCGGCGACGGCCAGCCCAAGTACCTCAACACGCCCGAGACTCCCATCTACAAGAAATCGCATCTGCTGTACGGCCTCGAGCGTGCCCGCCGCGAGATCCAGAAGGAGGGATTCGCGGTGATTGTCGAGGGCTACACCGATGTGATCGGGCTGCACCGGGCCGGCATGAAGGTGGCGGTCGCCACCAACGGCACCGCCCTGGGCGATGACCATTTCGAGCTACTGAGACGGTTCTGTGACCGGATCGTGCTGGCCTTCGACGCCGACGCCGCCGGTGGCAGGGCGGCGCTGCGCGGTGATGACCTGTCGGTCCCGGTGAACCTGGAGCTCGACCTGAGGGTGGCGGCGATGCCGGTGGGAGTCGACCCCGCCGAAATGGTCCAGTCGGGTCGCTTCGAGGAATTCGCCACCGCGGTGGAACGATCCGTTCCCCTGTTGCAGTTCTGGTTGGAACGCGAACTCGACCACTACGACCCCCGCGAGCCGGAGAGCCGGGCCCGGGCCCTCAAGTCGGTGGGGGCCAGGCTCGAGAAGGTCGACGACGACCTGGCCCGGGGCGAGTACGCTCGTTTCGTCGCCGACCGGCTCGGTATCGACATGGAAACGGTCGAACAGGCCATCGGGCGGCGCTCCCGACCCCGTCGTTCCGGCGGCGGGTCCCGCCGCAGGGAGCCCAGATCGTCCACCACGCCCCGCAGACGGGCCGAGGAGGAACTCCTGCGGACGTTGCTGAGCGACGCCGCTCTGGTGCGTGGGGCCGGTGTGGACGCCACCTGGTTCGCCGACGACGACACCGCTGAGGCCCTGGCCGTGATCGTACGGTTGGCGGCGGGCGTCGCCGACGGGCAGGCGGTCCCGCTTCCACCCGCCGACGACCCGGCCTCCGACCTGCTGACCCGTCTCACGATGAACCGGGCACCGATCACCCCGATCGCCGATTGCAGGCTGGCGGTGCGGCGGGCGGGACTGGAGGACCGAATCTCCGGGCTCGAATCCGAGCTCGCATCCATCGACCCCGGACTGCAGACATCTTCACCCATCCTCCAGGAGTTGTTACGTTTGCAGTCAGAGAGGCGGCGGCTCGAGGGTGGTGCGACATGAATCTCGACAACACGATCGATCAACTCAGCAAACGGGGGCTCCAGCGCGGGTTCCTGACGGTGCACGAAGTCCAACACGACCTGGTCGAGGCGGACGCGCCTGAAGAGGAGTTCGAGCGGGTCGTCGAGCTGCTGCGGTCCCGGGGAATCCGCATCGAGGAAGAGGCCGAAGGCTTCGAGGAGAACATCCTCGACGACGAGTCGGTGTCGGTGTCGGATCCGGTGAAGATGTGGCTCCAGGAGATCGGCCGCTACCGCCTGCTCACCGGCCAGCAGGAGGTCGAGCTGGCGATGGCGCTCGAGGGGGGCAAGGCCGCCCAGTCCCAGCTCGCCAAGGAGGAGGACTTCAGCGTCGAGACCAGGACCATCCTCGAACGGCAGGTTCGCCAGGGGGAAACGGCCCACCGGCGGCTGGTCGAGGCCAACCTCCGGCTGGTGGTCTCGATCGCCCGCAACTACGTGGGCCGCGGGATGCCGTTGCTCGACCTCATCCAGGAGGGCAACCTGGGACTGATGCGAGCGGTCGACCGGTTCGACTACCGCCGCGGTTTCAAGTTCTCGACGTACGCCTCGTGGTGGATCCGCCAGGCCATCACCCGTTCCATCGCCGACCAGGCCCGCACCATCCGGGTGCCGATTCACGTGGTCGACATGATCAACAAGCTCACCAGGGTTCAGCGCGACCTGGCCCAGGACCTGGGTCGGGAGCCAACCATCGCCGAGATCGCCTCGGAGCTCGACCTCGACGCCGAACGGGTCGAGGAGTTGCAGGGCATTGCCCTCAACCCGGTGTCGCTGGAGACACCGGTGGGGGAGGAGGAGGACTCGACGTTGGGGGACTTCGTGGAGGACGGTACCGCCGAAGTACCCGTGGAGGCTGCCACCTTCCGGCTGCTGCAGGGGTACCTGGCGCACGCCCTCGAAAACCTCAACGAACGCGAGCGTCAGGTGCTCATCATGCGCTTCGGGCTCGAGGACGGCCGGGTTCGCACGCTCGAGGAGGACGGCGACCACTTCAACGTCACCCGGGAA
>JBHJOH010000241.1:0-29866 GCA_050329955.1 Acidimicrobiia bacterium
TACGATGGCCATCAGAGACCTCCTCTCGAGTTCCGGCCCACACCACGGAGCCACTACGCACAAGCATCGTTGTGCACGAACCGCAGGGGAGGTCTCCACTCATCACATCTACCCCGCTCCTTCGTCGCGGGGGCCCCTTCCCCCACTCCGCTCCGTGGGGGACAAAGCTGTTCCTTCCCCTACTGCGTGGGTGACAACACTTTTCAAACGATCCCGGTGAGCGGGGACTCGCCGCTGAGTGCGGGCTGATCGGCGAGCTGTTCGGTGCTGCAGGATTCGGGCTCACGGTCGGGGCGCCAGCGCACCATCTTGGTGGTGCCACGGAACCTGCCGGCGCTCGCCCAGGTGTAGGCGACTTCCACCACTCGCTCCGGTCGGAGCGGGACCCAGGTGTGGTCACGCTCTCCCGAGCCGCTCCACCGGTTGGGTGCACCGGGCATCGACCCGTCGGCGTTGGCGGCGGCGTCCATCCAACTGCTCCAGGGATGCACTGACATGTCGGTGAGCGCCAGCGGCTCGAGCTCTCCCACCAGCTCCTGACGCTGATTGGCCGTGAAGCTCGCTGCCACGCCCACATGCCACAACTGACCGTCGGGGGCGTACAGGCCGAGGATGAGCGAACCCACGCCGTCACCCGACTTGTGCATCCGGTAGCCGGCCACCACACAGTCGGCCGTGCGGTTGTGTTTGAGCTTGAACTGGGTGCGCTTGTCGAACACGTAGCGGTCACCTTTGGGCTTGATGATCAGCCCGTCGAGTCCGGCAGCTTCGGTGACGTGGAACCACTGCATGGCCAGCTCCGGGTCGTCGGTGGCGGGCGCCAGATGCACCGGCGGTGCGAACCCTCCCGAGATGCCTTCCAGCGCCGACCGTCGTTCGGAGAATGGCAGTCCCAGCAGCGACAGGTCGTCGAGCGCCAGCAGATCGAACGCCACGAAGTCGGCGGGCGTCCGCTCGGCGAGCATGTTCACCCGGGACTCCGCCGGGTGGATGCGCTGGCCGAGGGCGTCGAAGTCGAGCTTGCCGTCGATGCTGACGATGATCTCGCCGTCGACCACACACCGATCCGGCAGGCTCTCCTTCAGCGGCGCCATCATCTCCGGGAAGTAGCGGTTGAGCGGCTTCTCGTTGCGCGAGCCCATCACCACCTCGTCGCCGTCACGGAAGACGATGCAGCGGTACCCGTCCCACTTGGGCTCGTACGAAACGTCCCCCACGGGGAGCTCGGGAACCGGCTTGGCCAGCATCGGCTTGACCGGCGGCATGACAGGAAGATCCATCATGTGAGCCTATCGTCCTGCAGCGACCTGGCCCCGATCCTGGGCGGTAGCCTCCCCCGGTGACCATCACTCTCGTTCTGGCCGAGGACAGTTTCCTCATGCGCGAAGGTATCACCGCCCTGCTTGCGCTCGATGGGGAGCTCGAGCTGCTGGCGGCCTGTGCGTCCTACGACGAGCTGATGGCGGCCGTCGACGAGCACCGCCCACAGGTCGTGATCACCGACATCCGAATGCCTCCCACCCAGACCGACGAGGGCATCCGGGCGGCGAACGCCATCAGAGCGAGCCATCCGGATACCGGTGTCGTGGTGCTGAGCCAGTACGTGGAACCGGCCTATGCGTTGAAGCTCTTCGAGCAGGGATCGGAAGGGCGGGCGTACCTGCTCAAGGAACGGGTCGCCGACCTCAACGAACTGGGTGCCGCCATCCGACGCGTCGGCCAGGGCGGATCGGTGGTCGATCCGAAAGTGATGGATGCGCTGATCCAGTCGAACTCCGAGGGAGCCTCGACGATCCTCGATCGGCTCACCGATCGGGAGCGGGAGGTCCTGGCCGAGATGGCCAAGGGCGGCAGCAATGCCGCCATCGGTGAGGCACTCTTCATCTCGGCACGATCGGTGGAAAAGCACGTCAACACCATCTTCACCAAGCTCGACCTGATCCCGACCGACGATGTCAACCGCCGGGTCCGGGCCGTCCTCATCTACCTCGGGTTTGCCGGCGAGTAGCCCGTGCCAGCACCACCCCGGAATGGCGGGACAGTGCGGTGGTCGAACCCCGTCGCCTCCGCCATCATGGGGCGCATGATGTCTGTACGGGTGCTCATCGTGGATGATCAGAGGCCGTTTCGCGAGGCTTCGCGGATGGTCGTGGAAATGACCGACGGTTTCGACGTGGTCGGCGAGGCCGAAAACGGCGAGAGTGCCGTTTCCATGGCGTCCGATCTGCGACCGGACCTGGTTCTCATGGATGTTCAGATGCCGGGTATCGACGGTCTCGAGGCGACCCGCAGGATCATGAGCCTCGATTCGCCACCTCGGGTGCTGGTGATGTCGACCCACGAATCGGGCAGCTACGAAGAGCCGGCGCTCGCAGCCGGTGCCATCGCCTTCATCCCGAAGTCTGAGTTCAGCATGGACGCGCTCGAGGCGGCCTGGGCTGCGGCGGTCGAAGGCGAGGACTAGTCGTCAACCGCCGCCGATATCGGCACGATCCCGGTGATGGTGGTGCCGACCCCTGGGGTGGAGTCGATGTGGATCGTTCCCCCGACGGTGTCAAGCCGGTCGGCGATCCCGTTCAGCCCGGCCCCGAGCGTCACCGTCTCCGGATCGAAGCCGTTTCCGTCGTCGGTGACCTCGAAGGTGAGCGCCCCGCCACGTTCCGAAAGGGTGATCACGACCGAGGTCGCGTCCGCATACTTCGTGCTGTTCTGCACCGATTCCAGAACCGAGAAGTACACGGCGGCCTCCACCTCCCGGGGGAACCGGCCACACCCCTCACCCGAGATCGACACCGGGAGCGCGGCCGATCGAACCTGCTGGCGGATCGCCATCACCAGTCCCTCGGCCTCCAACGTCGGTGGATAGATCCCCCCGGCGAAGTCGCGCACTGCCTTGATGGCGTCTCCTGCCTGTTGCTCCAACTGACCCAACAGGCTCGCGGTCTTCTCCGCCCCTGACCTCTCCGCCAGCATCCGCGTCGGCCCCAACTTGACCTTCAGCGCCACCAGCTGCTGCTGGGGACCGCTGTCGAGCGTGTGCTCCAACTGACGACGCGCCGCATCCGCCGCCACCAGGACCCGCTCGCGCGACGCTTCCAACTCGGTCACCTGACGACGCAACTCACCCGTCAGCCGGGCGTTGCGCAACGCCAATCCCAATCCGGATGCCAGATCTGACAGCAGTCCCTCCTCGGCCGGTGTCACGGCCTCACCCGGCTCCTTCCCCAACGACAACCCGCCCAACAACTCACCATCGTGGAACACCGGCAACGAGAAATCGGCCTCGGGATCCTCGAATCCGTCGCCGCCACCCAACGTCCGCACCCCAGCGCCTGCGGGCCACACCGCCGCCGTGGCGAACCCGTCCCCCTTCCTGGTCCACAACGCCGCCGACCTGGCCCCCGTCCCATCCACCATCAACTGGGGGATGCGGTCGAGTAGCTCTTCATCGGACAACTCCGAAGACCGGTGCGAAAACCGCACCAACACCTCATGGGGCGTGGCCCGCTCCCCGTACACAAGACGATTCGCCCACCGCTCCACCCGCCGACGCGCCGGCTGAAACGCCAACGCCACCAACACCGATGCCGCCACCGACAAACCGAACCCGGCCTCACCCCCCAACAGCCGGCCCACTCCGACCACGATCGCCACGTACACCCCGGCGATGAACAACGCCAGCCCACCAAACGTCACCGACCGAGAGAGAATCCGATCGATCTCATACAACCGATACCGAAAGATGGCGATGGCGATGGCAATCGGAATCGCCAGGTACACCACTGCGTCGAAGAACGCGAAACCGTTCTCGTAGGCGCCGAGCGGGTCGAAGATGCCGTTGGAGACGCCGAGCACGAAGTACAGCGCGCAGGCGAATCCGACCCATCCGATCTGGCGGCGTTCGACCGGGTCACTCCTGCGAGCCCTCATGATCAATCGCACCGTTGCGACGAGGAAGGCGACCAGGATGAGAAAGAACGAGAGATCCCCGACCTCGCCCAGTTGGCCTGCCAGCTCGGCGTCGACGAACGGGTGGGGGTATCCGGAGTGTGTGGGGCCCGCCATGAGAAGGGGCCGCCCAACCAGAGCCAACAATGCCACCATCGACGCGTAGATCCCCGTCCACCGGATGAACCTGCGGTCCCACACCGATGAAACCCGCCCGTGCGGGAACAGCAGGATCATCGGCACCTGAAGCCAGGTGGCGAACGGAACGATCGGGCTGAACACGAACCCGATCCAACTGGCGACTTCGACGGCGCCCGCCTCGGCGTACCAGGCTGCCGCCACATCTGCTGCGTGGATCGCATTCCACAGCACCCCGAGTGTCACGAGCAGCGCACCAACCACGTTGCCGGGCTTCCGCACGAAGATGATCGCCCCGATCGCCATGAAGGCCCCGTTGGCGACGGCCTGCCCCACAGCGAGCGGCGTCCCCACGAGCACGAGCGTCACGGCCGCGGCGAGGTACACGATCACTGCGGTCACCAGGGCGATTCGCGCGCGTCGGCTGAGAGTCGTCATGAGAGCTCCGTAGTGAGTTGGGTGGAAAAAGCCACTGTGTCGATCGACTGGGGTGTTGGGAATCGTGCCGTGAACTCGACGGTCTGATCCGTCTCACTGACCGAAAGGGTTCCACCGGCGGCGTCGACTCGGTCGTAGACGACGGTCACGTCGAGGTCTGTCGATCCTTTCACGTCGACTGCCATCACCAACTCGGCGGCGAGGCCGGTGAGGCGGACCGTCATCTGCGTCGCTCCCGACATGCGGGCCCGTTCGACGACCTCGACCACGGAGAAGTAGACGGTCTCCTCGATTGGGCGCGGGTATCGGCCGAGGTCGTCAGCGGCGACGGTGAGGGGCAGCTGAGATGTTCGTTCGATCGCACGCAGGGCAGCCTCGAGGCCCTCTGACTCCAACAGCGGCGGGTAGATCCCGTGCGCGACCGCCCGAAGTGCGTCGACCGCCTGCTGGGTCTCCTCGGCCAGGGCCGAGACACGAGTGACGATGTCGTCGGCGCCTTCCCGCTCGGCGATGGTCCTGGCGATCCCCAACTTCACCTTCAACGCCACGACCTGCTGTTGGGCGCCATCATGGAGGTTCCGCTCGAGACGATGACGCTCGGAGTCCTGCGCAGCGATCAGCCTTCGCCGCGACGCCCGCACCTCCTCCGCCCGCAGCTCCAACTCACGATTCAAGGAGATGTTGCGCAACACCAACCCAGCACCGGCAGCGACATCCGACAGCAGCTCCCGATCCCTCGGGCTGATGGGGTCGTTGGGCGCCTTGGTGATGCTCGCCGCACCGAACACCTCACCCCGATGAGCCACCGGACGCGATGCGGTGAAGTCGTCGTCGACCAGGTCGCCGATGAGGACCGCTGCGATCCGTTCCGGCTCTCCGCGAGAGAAGACCCCGTCGGGCCGCAACTCGTCGTCGACCTTCAGCCACACGATCGCCCGCTGGGCTCCGGTCCCCTGCGCCAGCAACCGAGCGAGGTCGTCGACGCCGCTGCCAACTTTCGACTCGGCGAGCCGGGAGGTGAGCTGTGAGAGCACTTCGTGTGGCGTGGCCCGCTCGCCGTAGACCAGACGGTCGGCCCAGCGCTGCATTCGACTCCTGACCGGCTCGAACACCACCGCCACCACGGCGGCCGCGACCATCGGGAGCACCAGCCCCGGCCCCTCGCCATCCGGGATCCCGACCACCAGCAACGGCAGTACCACCACCGTCGCATACAACCCGGCGATGGTCGCGGCCAAGCCGAGGTACGTGACCGACTTGGACACGATGACGTCGATGTCGTAGAGCCGATACCGGAAGATCGCGATCCCAATCCCTATCGGGATCAGCAGCTGAGCCACCGCGTCGATCAGCCGGTATGCGCGGTCTTCGGTGCCGAGCGGGGCGATGACCCAGTTGCCGATGAGGATGGCGACGTTGGCGATCACGGCCGCCGCGATCCAACCCACCTGCCGGCGTTCGATCGGCCCTCCGTGACGCAGCCTCACGATCAGCTTCACCGCCACGACCATCCTGAACAGGAAGAACATGCCGAACAGGAGTTGGGCGATGTCGAGGAGGGGCTGTGCGATCTCCGGCGGTACGAACGGATGCGGGTACGCCTTGGTATCCGGAAGGACCTGCGGCGCGCCGAATGTGTGCGCAACTGTCAACATGACTGCGAGTGCGCCGCTCCACCGAAGGAGCCGCCGGTCGGACTCCGTGCTCGGCCGACCATCGGGGAAGACCAACCACGTGGCGGCGAGCAGCCATTGCGTCGGGGCCAATACGACGACGGCGATGAGTGTCGCCCAGGCCGCCGCATCGAGACGCCCCGCCTGGTCGAGGGTCTCCGAACTGATGAAGAGCGCCGTCGACAGGGCCCAGAGCGAGCCATACGCCACCAGCATGAACCCCAGGCGATTGTGGCGGCGCACCACGATCAGGGTGCCCACCAGAACGAAGGCACCGAATGCGGTCAGGCTGGCCATCTCGTAGCTGCGTTGTTGAACCAGGGTGACCACGACCGAGACGAGGTAGACAGCCACACCGGCGCCCAGGAGACGTCTCTGTCGAGCGAGGCAATCGCTGCTTTCGGCCCCCATCGGCGTCATGTCGCCCTCGGCGGGAAGCGGTGAGCACCGACGGCGGTATCCCGGCCCTTGACCATCGCCGGCTCCAGCACGTCGGCCTCGGGTTTGTGCTCGATGGCTCCCCACGTCGGCTCACTGAGCACCGTCTCGCCGGGCTCGGCCCACTGCTGCAGCCGCTGGGTGAGATTGACGGTGTCGCCGACCACCGAGTACTCCAGCCGCTCCTCGGATCCCAGCAGCGCCGCCGCCACCAACCCGGTCGACAGCCCGATGCCGAGGCCGAAGGGATGAAGCCCATCGGGTTCCCACCGCTGGTTGAGGTCGGACTGGGCCGTGTGCATGGCGACGGCGGCAGCGACCGCCCGATCGGCGTGGTCGGTCTGGGCTACCGGCGCTCCGAACACCGCCATGACGGCGTCGCCGACGAACTGCATGACCGTCCCCCCCTCCCCGAGGATGGCGCGGTTCATCGCCGCCCGATGTTCGTGGAGCTGCCCGGCCAGCGCACTCGGTTCGGCGTGCTCGGCGATGGTGGTGTACCCGCGAATGTCGGACATGAGCACCGTGAC
This sequence comes from Acidimicrobiia bacterium, assembly GCA_050329955.1. Classification (GTDB taxonomy): domain Bacteria; phylum Actinomycetota; class Acidimicrobiia; order Spongiisociales; family ZC4RG35; genus JAOUGY01. The sequence continues at coordinate 7,166 of JBHJOH010000241.1, forward strand.
GATCAGCTCCTCGGTCTCCCCGGGTCGCCTGCCTGCGCCGATGATCTGTGCCGCCACACCGCCGGGCAACAGCCGACCGAGCGCTTCGCCCTGCTCCCGACCGTCGACGATTGCCCGCTGGAGCATCTTCAGACGGTCGAGGCTGTCGGAACGTCCGGCGGCGAGCCCCTCGGCGAGCTTGCCGAACAACGCCTCGATCGCGGAGTTGGCATCGGCGGGGGTGGTGGCGAGGTGGGCAGCGATCGCCTTCATCGTCCGACCCTCGGCCACCAGCCTCAACAACGCCTCCTCACCGCTCGACAGGGATCCGTCGGCCCTGACCGGATTGACCAGGCCCTCGACGATCTTGGAGTCGAGCAGCGACCCGCCGGCCGCCACCTCGCGCACGGCTCTCGCCAACTGGTCTCCTTCTCCCACACGGTCCTTCAGCAGATATGCGTATCCGGCTGCACCTTCGGACAGTAACGAGACCGCGTAATCGGGGTCGTCGAACTGCGAGAGGATGACGACCCCGGTGCCCGGCAGACGCTTGCGGACCTCCTTGGCTCCTTCGATGCCCTCACGCGAGAAGTTCGGCGGCATCCGGATGTCGGTCACGATCACCTGCGCCTGGGTGGCTTCGGCCCCGGCGACCAGCTGGTCGTAGTCGGCGCCCTGGCCGACGACTACGAAATCGTCCTCGAGCTCGAGCAGCGCTTTGACTCCTTCCCGCACTATGAGGTTGTCGTCGGCGAGGAACACGGTGATCGGCATGAACGGCCCCTGACGAGAGCGAACGAGTCTCCAGCATGGCCAGTGGCGACCGGGCCGACCAGCGTGGCGGCCCGCCATCCCGGGGTGGTGCCAGCACCCATCGATCCGAGGGACATCACCCTGGCGGTGATCCTTGGATCCGTCCACAGTGACCTCATCGACCCACGCCCGAATCAGGAGGCACTCATGCGGATCGAACGCAGCATCGCCACCGTGTCGTGGATCCCATCCGACCTGCTCGAAGGCATGGGCAAGGCGGCCACGCGGATGAAGTTGGCCCATCACGACCCACCGCCCCCCGACCACCTCGGCGCTGACATGCCGGGCAGGCTCGAAGACCTGCGGGCCAACGACCGGTTCCGATTCGCCAACGAGCTGCGGGCCTACATCGAGGTCGACGACGGCGGAGCCATCACCGACTATGGATACACCGGCGGGGGTCTGATGGGCGCCACCACCGTGGGACTGGGCCTGGGCTCGATCACGGTTCCGGCCGTCAGCCTCCCCGACCTCCGATCAGAGCCCGAGGTCGAGGCCGGTGCCGTCCGGTTCACCCAGACCACCGGCGGCAGAACGGGCGCGCCGATGCCCCGGGCGGTGAAACACCCTCCGTTCATCCAGTTCTTCGCACCCACCGTGTGGACGACGCTCGAGCTGACGATCTTCGCCGACGGCACCCACAGCGGTGAGCTGACCGGAGCCTCGGGCTTCCCCAGACACTGGGTGTTCGATGATTCCGGGGCGCTGGCGGCCAAGAGCAGCATGGCGGAGTACAAGAAGTGGATGAACGGGTCGTTCGGCCGTCGGACACCGTGGGGCGACGAGGACTCCCCTGCGCTGGTCACCGTGGTCGAGACCCTGATCGAACGCCAGCTCCATGAGAGGATCATGCGCGGTGATCACACCCCGGAGATCCGTCGGATCCCAGAAGGAAGCACCCTGGTGGATCAGGGGTCAGCGAGCGTGGAGCTCTTCCTGCTGCTCAACGGGGTGCTCGTGGTGGAGGTCGACGGCGAGAAGCTGGCCGAGGTCGGACCGGGCGCGGTACTCGGCGAACGTGCCGCCCTCGAAGGCGGAACCCGGACGGCGACGCTACGGGCGGTCACCGACTGCAAGGTCGCAGCCGTCCCGCCCGAGGGCATCGATCGCCAGAAACTGGCCGAGCTCTCGAACGGTCACCGGCGCGAGGGATAGTGCGGATCCACCTGTGCGGTGTGCGCGGATCCACCCCGGCGCCCGGCATCCAGTTCGCCGAGGTCGGGGGAAACACCTCGAGTGTGGCGATCGTCCACGGCGACGAGGACCGGCCACGGCTCATCCTGGACGCCGGAACCGGCATCCGAGCCGTCGACGCACTCCTCGGCGGGCACCCCTTCGCCGGCTCGATCCTGTTGGGCCACCTCCACTGGGACCACACCCATGGACTCCCCTTCTTCCGAGGGGCCGACCGATGCGACGCATCGACCAATCTGCTGGTCCCCGACCAAGGGGCGCCGGCGATCGACCTGCTGCGCCGATTCATGTCGCCCCCGTCATTCCCGATCGAACCGACCGACCTCCAGGGCTCGTGGACCTTCGCCTCGATCGACGAAGGCCTCCACACCATCGAAGGCTTCGAGGTGCTCGCCCGCCAGATCCCGCACAAGGGCGGCCGCACCTTCGGGTATCGCATCAGCGACGGGCAAAGCAGCTTCGCCTACCTGTCCGACCATGGCCCGGCAGGCGCACTCGGACCCGGACCGGACGGGTGGGGGCCGTACCACCAGGCGGCGCTGGACCTGTGCACCGGCGTCGACCTGCTGATCCACGACGCCCAGCACACCTCAGAGGAACTGGCTGCCCAGGCGTCATACGGCCACTCCGCCGTCGACTACCCCGTGGCACTGGCCGAGCGATGCGACGTTCCTCGCGTACTGCTGTTCCACCACGCCCCCGGACGGACCGATGCCGACGTCAGAGCAATCGAAGCGGCACTGGCGACCGCCAATGGGGTCGAAGTTCGCGCCGCCCGGGAAGGCGACGTCATCAGCATCGGCGCATCGGCCCGCACTCTCAGGCACTGAACCCCCAACGTTGGCGTTTGAGCGTTCTCGCCGATCAGGAGTGTCTTCGAGATGACCGACACCTTCGGCATCTGCGCAGGGCCTTCACGATTGCATTGCAGTGCGGTATGCTTTTTGTATGACGCAGCTGGTCACCCGCATCGACGCCGATCTCGCCGACAGGATCGACGAACTGATCGCTGAAGGCGTCGTGAAGTCACGTTCCGATGCGGTCCGACAGGGCCTGTACGTGCTGATCGACCAGACCCGGCGGCGCCGCACCGCGGATGCAATCATCGCCGGGTACACGCAACACCCCCAGACCGACGATGAAGTCGCGTGGGCCGATGAGGCAACCGTTCAGATGGTCGCCGACGAGCCATGGTGATACCTCGTCAGGGGGAAATCTGGTGGGCCGAGGCCGAGGACAAGCGGAGGCCGGTGCTGGTGGTGACCCGTTCGGAGGCGGTTCCCGTGCTCGGCTGGATCCTCGTTGCGCCCATCACCCGCACCATCCGAAGCATTCCCACCGAGATCCCGCTCGACGGCGAGCAGGGCGTCGACGTTCCATGCGTGGCGTCGTTGGACAACCTCCAGCCGATTCGCAGGTCATTCCTGACGTCGCGAATTGGGTCGCTGCCATTTCCCCGGCAGGAGATCTGCCGATCGCTTGCTGCCATGGCCAACTGCTGAAAAGGCCTGTGCCAGATAGACCTGTGCGGAGGTGTACCGGATTTGTCTCGGTCCATCGGATCAGCCACATTCCGAACCGCGAGAGGTACGGCCAGGCGTGGCATCCCCTGTCACGCGACAGGGATCTCGTCGGTGGTCTCGAGCGACTCGTCCACCTTCTGCACAATGTGCGGATCACACGCGTTTCGCCCACCTTCTGCACAATGTGCAAAACGGGGAACTTTCGACCCGCCTCTTGCACCGTGACGTCGAGCGGATAGGTCGGGGCGGTGGCGACCACGGGCCGCTTGTGGAGTAGGCGGAGAGAGGTCGCCCCGGCCCAGCTTCCGGGCGTTCTGCGTTCGGCGTTCGGCAATCCCCGCACGTTGTGCGATTCCCCTTCTTGGCAACCCGCGCGCATCTTTTCTATAGACTGCATCACACATCATGTTTGACCCAACATCACTCTCCGTCATCGACATGCACGCCCACCTGCTTCCCCGGTCGGCCATCGCCGCCGCCGAGGCCGGGTCCGACTGGTTTGGCTCGCGAGTCGAACGTGACCATCTGGGCCGACCGCTCATCATCACCGGCGACTATGAGGTGTCGCTCGGCGGCAAGGTGCACTGGGAGTCGATGGAGCAGCGGATGGAACGCATGGACACCATGGGTGTGGACATGCAGGTGCTGTCGCTCAACCCGATCCTGTTTCGTTACTACGTCGACGCCCATCACGCCGTCGAGGGCAACCGGGCCATCAACGACGAGATCGCCGGCTTCGTGGCGCAATGGCCCAACCGCTTCGCCGGTTTCGCCGCCCTTCCGCTACAGGACCCGGCAGCGGCTGTCGCCGAGCTGGAACGGACCATGACGATCGAGGGCATGGTGGGGGCCGCCGTCGGCTCCCATGTGAACGGATCCAACTGGGACGAACCGCACCTGTTTCCGGTGCTGGAGGCGGCCGCCGACCTGGGCGCCACCATCTTCCTGCACCCCTCGGCCTCCCGTCTCAAGGAGGCATTGCCGAGATATCACATGCGCAACTACATCGCCAACCCCACCGAGACCACCATCGCCATCGGATCGCTCATCTTCGGCGGCGTGATCGAGCGACTCCCCCATCTCAAGATGATGTTCGCCCACGGCGGCGGCTACGCCTGCTGGGCCTATGCCCGCTTCGACCACGGCCACGGTGTCCGCCCCGAAGCCCGCGAGCACATCGAGAAGGCGCCATCGGAGTATCTCAGCCACCTCTGGTACGACTCGCTGGTGCACGGATACGGCAACCTGCGCCGGGTGCTGGAAGTGGCCGGTGGCGACCGGGTGGTGCTGGGCACCGACTTCCCGGCCGACATGGGCCAGCCCGACCCCGTCACCTGGATCAACGGCAGCGACCTCGACGAGGCCGAGCGCAAAGCCGTGCTCGGCGACAACGCCAAGAAGCTGATCGGTTGGACCTCGTGAGCGAGCTCGAGACCTTCATCCCCCAGAGCAGCGACCGTCTCGGGGCGTTGTTCGGCCGTCTCGACCCGGCCTTCGAGCAGGTGTGGCGCACCCACCTGTCCCGGTTGATCACCCGGCCCGGACTCGACCAGCGCAGCCGCTTCCTGGTGCTCACCGCCCAGTACACCGTGTCGAAGATGCCCGACCAACTGGAAGAGACCATCGTCGCCGGCATCGACGCCGGGGTGCCGGCCTCGGACATGCTCGAGGTGATCTTCCAGTGCTACGTCTACACCGGCCCCTGGGTGGTGGCCGCCGGATGTGAGGCCTTCGAGCGGGCCCTCGCCGCCCGGCCCGATGCGGTGAACGACCTGACTGCCCACATCGCCGACCCCTCCACCCGCAACCTCGACGATGAGCGACAGACCTGGGGCGGCAACGACCAGGCCGACCCCCGCATCGAGCGCCTGCTCGAGACCTTCGGATGGCACGGATTCTCGACCGGACTGCGGTTGCGGCCCGGTCATCACATCAACCTGGTCGACACCCTCGACGCCCTCGACCCCGACTTCGGCAAAGCCTGGCTCGACTCGGTGTATGAGGGCATGTACAGCCGCAGGGTGTTGTCAGACCGGGACCGCCTGCTGGCGGTGGTGGGCGCCACCCTCTCGATCGGCGAGACCCACCAGTCACGCCGGCACATGCGGGCGGCCGTGCGGGCGGGAGCGACCCCGAAGGAACTGCTCGAGGTGATCATCCACACCACCTCGATCTTCGGGCACCCCCACCTGATGCCCGCCGCCCTCGACGACCTCATCCGCATCGCCGACGACGAAGGCAAGCTCGACGAACTGGTGGCGCCGGACCGCCAGGAGGGAATCCTGAAGATCGTCGCCGCCCGGGTCTCCCGCCGCAGCGGCATCCAGGACGACATCAGCGACGCGGTCAACTCGTGAGCAACCGGATCGCCATCCTCGGCTGCGGCGCCATCGGCTCCAGCGTCGGCGCCGACATGACCGACGCCGGTGAGGACGTCACCCTCATCGACCAGTGGCCCGCCCACGTCGACGCCATGAAGACCAACGGCCTGCGGGTGGTGATGCCCGGGCTCGACCTCCATGTCAACCCGAAGGCGATGCACCTCTTCGAGCTGGCCACCGACAAACCCGAGTTTGACATCGTGTTCCTGGCCGCCAAGAGCTACGACACCGCCTGGCTCACCCAGCTCATCAAGCCCTACCTGAAGCCCGACGGCATGTTCGTGGGCCTTCAGAACGGCATGAACGACGAGCTGATCACCTCGATCCTCGGCCCCGAACGGGTAGTGCCCTCGGTGGTGGAGCTGTCGGCCGAGATCTGGGAACCGGGCGAGATCAAGCGTGACACCACCCGCCAGGGCACCTGGTTCGGGGTGGGCGAGATCGACGGCACCACCACCCCCCGGGTGGAGGAGGCGGCCCGACTGCTCGGTCACGCCGCCAAGGTGGGCATCAGCGACAACATCCTTGGCGCCAAGTGGACCAAGCTGTTGGCCAACTCGATGACCATGGGTCCCTTCAGCCTGTTCGGGTTGAAGAACTGGGACGCCGCCAAGCTGCCCGGGATCTTCGAGATCTCGGTGGCGATCGGCCGCGAGACCGTGGCGGTCGGTGCCGCCCAGGGGCTCCAACTCCAGCCGATCTTCGGTCTCACCGCCGAGCAGTTCGCCGGCGCCGGTGACGAGGTGCTGGTCACCGCCATGAAGACCCTGCTGGAACACGTGGGCGAGCACTCCATGACCGCCACCGTGCAGGACGCCCACAAGGGCCGCCGCACCGAGATCGAGTCGATCACCGGAACCGTCGCCGGCAAGGGCCGCCAGTTCGGGGTGCCCACCCCCTACAACGATGCGGTGCTCGAGATCGCCCTCGAGATCAGCAACGGCAAACGGAAGATGGACCCCGCCAACCTGGACCTGCTCAAGCAGCGGTTGAACATCGCCTGACCGGGACCGACGCCGACCCGGTCAGGACCGCACCACCGTGATGGGACAGGTTGGACCGGGGGCGCCACCGAGACGCCGATCGGCGGTGACGAGAGCGCACTCGAGGGCCTCGGCCAGCGCCACAAAGGTGGCGTCGTAGCTGGTGAGATTCTCACGCAACGCCCACACCCGGCCGAGCAGGCCGACCGACGCCACCCGCCCCAACCCGAGCGTCCTCCAGCGGTCGAGTGCCCGGGCGGCGTCGGTCTCCGGCACCGCCGCGCGCAGCACTTGGTCGCGCAAGGCGTGGGTCAACTCGGTGTCGATCAGGTGCGGAACCATGACGACTTCCGTTGCGAGGAGCCGTCGGGCGTCGCCGTCGTTGAGCAAGCCGTGCAGGGCGGCCGAGGCGTCGAACACGATCACGGCCGAGATCTGCCCTCGTCGAGATCGGCCAGCACCGAACCGATGTCGACCCTCAGGTCGGGGAGATCTGCCAGGAGATCGGGATTGTCGGCCCGCCGGGAGATCCCAGCCAGCTCACGCACCACGTACGCCGACAGCGAGATCCCCTCACGGGCGGAGAGCCGCTCGAGGCGCATCGCCACCTCATCGGGAACATTCCTGAGATAGAGAGCCCGCATGTTGCAGAATGCTAGCTCCCCGCAAGCTATGTGCCCCCGACCCAGGTGGGAGGCCGTGGCGCAGCACTCGGCGACAACCTCATCAGCACCCCGTTCGGCCTCGATCCCCCGTCGCTACCGTGCAGATCGCCCCATCGAATCGATCGCCGGAACGGCGGATTCCGGCCACAACGCAGGAGGAACTGCATGCAACCGGCGAAAGCCCCCACGGTTTCGGCCCACGGTGCCGAGATGCCCGTCGTCGGTTACGGCACCATGCTGTATCCCCAGCCCGAACGGGCGGTGGAACTGGTGAACCACGCTCTCCTCAGTGGATACCGCCACATCGACACGGCGCGCAAGTACGGGTCGGAGCACTGGGTGGGCGAAGGCATTCGTGCCGCCGGCCTACCCCGCCAGGACCTGTGGGTCACCACCAAGGTGACCGAGGAGGATGCCGCCGCCGACGCCTTCGCCCGTTCGGTCGAAACCAGCCTGAAAACGCTGGGACTCGACTACGTCGATCTGCTCCTCATCCACTGGCCCCAGCCGCGGGTGCCACTCGCCGAGACGGTGGGCGCGCTCGTCAAGGCGAAACGGCAGGGGCTGGCACGCAACATCGGCGTGTCGAACTTCACCGTCGCCCTGCTCGACGAGGCGGTGGCGCTCAGCGACGAGCCACTGATGGTGAACCAGGTCGAGTATCACGCCTATCTCCGCCAGGACAAGGTGCTGGCCGCTGCCGCCCGCCACGGCATGATCACCGCCGCCCACGTCCCGCTGGCACGGGGCCGGGTGCTCGACGACCCGGTCATCGTCGAGATCGCCGCCGGCCACGCCAAGTCGCCCGCCCAGGTGGCGTTGCGCTGGTTGATCCAGCAGCCGCAGGTGGTGGTGGTGCCGCGAGCACTGGAGCACACCGAGATCGAGCAGAACATCGATCTGTTCGACTTCGCCCTGAGTGACGACGAGATGGACCGCATCGGCGCCCTGCGCGACCGGAATATCCGCGTCGTCGATCCCGAGGTTCGTCGACCGGTCTGGGACGTGGGGTGACCGACGACGCCTCGCCCCTGGGCGATCTCCGCTGAAATCGGGGCGCCCTCTACGCTCGAGACATGTCCGGGTTCACGTTCCGTCGGGTGAGGCGCCTCGACTTCCCGCTGCTGCAGCGCTGGCTCGGCGAGCCCCACGTCGCCCGCTGGTGGAACCACGAGTTCACACCCGAGGCCATCGAACACGACTTCGGGCCGGGTGTCGACGGCGAGGAGCCGGGTGAGGACTACATCGCCTTCGCCGATGGCGAACCACTCGGGCTGATCCAGTTCTCGCGCTTCGAGGACTACCCCGAGTACGTCGAGGAACTCGAAGAGGTGATGGCGGTCCCGGTGGGCGCGGTCAGCGTCGACTACCTGATCGGCGACGCCTCCCGCCTCGGCCAGGGTCTCGGCACCGCCATGCTGGTGGCCTTCGTCGAGCGGATCTGGACCGAGGAGCCGGCGGCCACCTGCATCGTGGTCCCGGTCAACTCGACGAACGTCGCCTCGTGGAAAATGCTGCTGGCGGCCGGGTTCCATCTCGTCGCCCGCGGCGAGATGGAACCGGACAACCCGATCGACAACTGGATGCACGAGGTTCTTCGTCTCGACCGTCCGAGGTCGAGACAAGGCCACGCCTCGAGTACCCCGCAATGAAGCTGGACCTTGTAGCGAAGTGCGAACGAAACGGAGCCGACGAATCCGTGCTGTAAACGTTGCAGAACCTGCCAGAACGCACCTACACGCAACTCGAGGATGTGACGGCAGCATGCGCACTCTGGTGGCGGCCAATCGGGTGCCTCCCCCTCCGGGCGGCGACTGTGTCCCGGAGGGGGAAGGTCTCAGTGGCTATCGGAGTTCGACCCTCACCACTTCGCCCGACCGTGATGCCTCCTCGATGGCCAGGGTTGCCGCAAGCGTCACCAAGGCCTCGGGGCCGGTGGTGAGATGGCACGGGGCGCCAACGGTGAGGTAGTCGAGCCACGCCCGCGTCTCGTCGGCGATGCGGCCGAACATCTTGCCTTGCGCCCACTCCCCGGGGGTCCGGCTGCCGAGGAATGCGAGCTTGAGTTCCTGACTGGCGGAGTACGCATTGGTATACCCCTGCTCGGTGTAGAGAATCTGGTCGCGATGGTCGTCGTCGATCAGGATGACGCCATCGGAGCCGAACATCTCGAGTCGAATGCTCTGGCCGGTCGTGGGGAACTGCAGTGGAAGCGCATAGCAGACATCGAAGCCGAACACCGTTCCGTCGGAGTAGCTGAGAGTGGCCGTGGTGACGTCGTCAACGTCATAGCCGTGCTCACGGAACACCACGCCGTGACCGCGGGCGATCGCCTCCACTGGCACCACGTCGTCGCCGAGATACCACCCGACCAAGTCTACGAGGTAGGTCATGATGTCCATCACGGGGGTGGCGTGCACGCTCCGACCCAGAATGGCAAGACCCTGTGATCGAGCCGAGTAGACCCGGGTCCATCCGCCGACCACCGTCCCGATCTTGCCCTGCCGAACCTGGTCGCGGGAGATGAAGTACCTCTGGAGGTAGCGGGCGCTGTAGCCCACCCGCAGATCGACGCCGGCGGCGATGGCCTCTTCCACCATCTTGGTCCCGCCGGGAATGTCCAAGGACAGAGGCTTTTCGACCAGCACCGGCTTGCCCGAGGCAATGGCGGCCAGGGTGGCGTCGACGTGGGCGTCCTCAGGGGTCGACACGATGACGGCATGGACCCGGGGGTCGTTGATGACGGCGAACGGATCGTCGCCCACCGCGTCGGCCTCGGTGGCGGCCCCGAGACGTTCCGCCGCCGCACCGTCGATGTCGGCGATCCGGAGATAGTCGACACCGGGGTGCTCTGTGGCCAGGCGGGCGCGGTGGGTGCCGATCCTCCCGGCACCCACCACGCCGACGCCGATGCTGCGGCGCCGCCCTCGCGTCACGACGCGACCCGGGCGGGGATGCCGCCGGCCTCGACCACCTGGTAACGCTCGGCCAGCTCGGGGGCGAGGGTGCGACGACGCTCGGGCGGGAAGGCGACCCAGATGCGCAGCAGATGGCGCTTGAGGTCCTCCTCGTCGTAGTCCTCGAACTCGGTGCGGGCGTGGAGGATGGCGTGGTTGTTGATGAACTGCATGTCGCCCTCCTGGAACATCATCGAGAGGCGCAGCTCGGGTCGATTGCACACCTCCTGGACGTAGTCCAGTGCCTCGCGCTGGATGTCGGTGAGTGCGAGTTCCTCGCCGAAACGCGTGACGGTGTTGAAGTACTGGCGACTGGTGACCCGCGAGGTCACCTTGTCGTCGGTGTAGCTGAACATCGCCGAGGTGTACCAACCGGGGTCTCCAACCGGCTCCTCGCCGCGCCAGTCGAGGTTGAACGGCTGGTACAGCACCTCCAGCAGGTCGGGGCGCTCCTCGAGGATGACGTTGTGGACGGTGTCCACCGCCACCAGGGCGCTCTCGCCGCCGGACTTGGCGGTGCGGACACAGAACAACCCGAGAATGTCGACGGGAAGCTGATCGGCGTGGAAGTCCATCTTGGCGCTGGTCTGGTAGCCACGCACGGTCGGGTCATCGAAGTTCTTGCCCTCGTCGCGGACGTGGCCGAGCAGGTGCCCGCGGGTGTTCTGCGAGACGGGGGTGCCGAGGTTGACGGCGATCCCCCAATAGATCATCTCGCACTCTTCGACGGTGTAGCGATCGCGGGGCACTCCCCGCACCAGCACCATGCATCGCCCGTTCTCGAGTTGATCCGGGATGGAGTCGAGCAGACCGGCCATCGAGGGGAGTTGGAAGTCCTCCTTCTCGAAGGGGATGCTCAGTCCTTTCGCCTGGACGCCGCGCAGGGCGGCGTCGACATCGGCGATGGCGGCATCGTCGAGGTGAACGATCCAATCGGTGTCGTTCTGAATCTCGGGACCCACCCATGCGGACGATCCGCTGAGGGGCGTGCGGCGTACTTCCATGGTCGACCTCCTGGGGGTTCTGACATCTTGCACGATATATGACTTCCATGGCGGTGGCGCCGCAACGGGGTCACTTTTTCCTGGCGACGCCCAATCGGTCCGCCGGAGTCGCCATGAACATGAGGCCACCCAGCAACAACGGGAGACCGGCCACCACGAAGGCGAGCCCGTACTGGGAGCTGTCCGCCATGAACCCGAGCACGGTGGGACCCACGATCCACCCCATGTCGTTGGCCATCCGGTAGAGACCACTGGCGAGACCTTCGGTTCCGGGTGGCGCCATGTCCCCGATCATCGTCGGGAGCGCCACCGCCGCCAGGCCAGCCCCAACTCCGCTGAGTGCCGCCACCAGCGCGATCTGGCTGGTGCCGTTGGCGAGGCCGTAGGCCGCCACCATGAACGCCGAGACGAACACGCCCGCCATCGCCACCGGGCGGCGCCCCACCGTGTCGGTGAGCCGGCCGGCCACGGCCATCACCAACAGCGACACGATCGAACCGAGCGAGATGATCATGCCGATCTGACCGGGTGACAGACTCAGCACGTCATCGGCGTAGGCGGGCACCAGCACGTTGGTGGCTCCGGCCCGAACGAAGAACAGCCCGAACGCCAACACCATGACCAGCTTGAAGCCACCCAGAGCGAGCAGCGAGCGGATCGGTTTGGCCACCACTTCCTTGTCGACGTCCTCGACGATGTCATCGACGATGAACCGCCAGCTGGCAACCACGATCCCGAAGGTGATGACGGCCTGCACCTGGAAGGGCGCGAAGATCCCGAAGCGGTCGGCTGTCAGCCCTCCGATCAACGGACCCAGGGTGTTTCCGAGCAGGATTCCCGACTGGAATCCCGCCGTGGCCTTGCCCAGGTCGGCCTTCTCGGTCATCACGAGCAGATGCCGGTTGACGGCGGTGCCGAACATCGACGAGCCCATGCCCTGAATGAGACGGGCGGCCAACAGGATGCCGAAGGCGGGTGCCATCGCCGCCAGCACCGCTCCCGCCGTCTGCACGATTCCTCCGGCCATGCACACCACCCGCGATCCGTGCTTGTCCGAGAGCTTGCCCGAGATGAGGCGCATACTCATCCGGGCCAGGGCGAAGGCGGTGAGCAGCGACGACGCAACACCGATCCCCACCCCGTAATGGGCGGCGTAGGCGGGCAGCGTCGGTGCAACCAGGTTGACGCCGATCACGTTGAGCGCGACCAGCCAGGCCGCCGAAGAACCGTAGGAGTGTCGTCCCCGTTTCACGCCTGCATCCGCCATATCCTGCACAATGTATTCTCCATAGGATGGCGGGTGCAATCCGGGCTCGACCCGTCCAATTCCTCACGGCGCACCCGATGGCCACCGCGGTGCTGTACGTGATGACCGGGGTTCTCCCCCTCTACCTGACCAGCTCCCAGATCATCTCGCTCAACGAGGAGCTCGGATTCAGCGCAGCACGCCTGGGCATGGCCACCTCCACCTACTTCGGGATCGGAGCGCTGGTCTCCCCCTACGCGGGCAGGCTGGTCCAGCGCCGCAGTGCCACCTTCGGGCTCCGAGCCGGGTCGTTGTTCGCAGCCGCCGCCTGCCTGCTGAGCGCCGTTGCCGGACAATGGTGGGTCCTTCCCATTGCCACCGCGCTGTGCGGAATCTCGAACTCGTTCATGCAAGTCGGCTCCAACATCGTGCTCGTGCGGGTGGCCGCCCTCGAACGCCAGGGCATTTCGTTCGGGGCCAAACAGGGCGCCATCCCGCTCGCCAGCATGCTCGCCGGGGTGCTGCTCCCGGTGATCGGCATCGCCGTCGGCTGGCGCGTCACCTTTCTGATGGCGGCGGTGCTCGCCGTCACCATTTTCGCCATCGCCCCACCGGTGCCGGAGGCACCGGTCCGGGCAGAACCGCCCACCGTGCCCAAGGGCAAGGTGCCCAGACCCCTCCTGTTTCTGGCGATCGGTGGGGCCTGCGGTGGTGCGGCCGGCAACGCTGTCTCGTTCTTCGTGGTGCCCTCCGCCGTGCACGAAGGCGTCTCCGAAGCGGCGGCCGGGACCATCCTGGCGGTGTGCTCGGCACTGGTGGTCGGTATCAGGATCGGATCGGGATGGCTCGCCGACCGGTCGCGGAGCAGCGGACACCGGGAGATGGCGTGGCTGCTCGGCCTCGGCGTGGTCGGATGCTCCGGCCTGGCGCTGGTGTCGGGTATCCCGCTCTACCTGGTCGCCATGCCCCTCGCCATGATGGGCTCGTGGGGATGGCCGGGCTTGGTGTACTTCACCGTGACCAGCACCAATGTCGACAACCCGGCCCGCGCCTCGGGGGTGGTGCTGGGCGGCAACCTGACCGGCACACTGCTGGGGCCGCTGGTGGTGAGCCAGCTCGCCGAACGCGAGATGTATCCGGCGGCGTGGGCCTTTTGTGCCGTCATCTCCGCCGGAGCAATGACGGCGATGATCCTCAGCAACCGCGCCTGGAGGAAGGTCGGAGCCGCCACGGCGTGACCGCCACTGCCCCCGGACTGGCTTCCGTGTGCATGTGCGGGCGCTTTGCGCCCGGAAATGCACACAGCCGATCGCAACGACCCAGGAGCATCCTGCAACATATAGGATCGGTCAATCACAAGATAGGAGCGATCATGGAAGCCGGCACTGAGCTCGTCGACCAGGGCACGTACGACCCCGCCCAGTATGCGGAGGAGCTCGAGGCAGCCCCCCACAACCTCGACGTGGGCACCTCGATCCTGTTCGAGAACCACAGGATCCGGGTATGGGACATCATTCTCAAGCCGGGTGAGCGCGGTCCGTTCCACGCCCACACCCGCAACTACTTCTGGACCGTTGTCGAGGGTTCGCGTGGGCTCCAGCGCTTCGCCGATGGCACCTTCGCGGTGCGCGACTACCTCGAGGGCGAGACCAAGTGGCTCGAGCACACCCCCGAGACCGCCCTCATCCACGACCTCGAAAACATCGGCGACACCGACCTCCGTTTCGTGACCGTCGAACTGTTCGACTGACGGCCACTTCGTGACACCACCACGGGTCCTCATCGCCGGCGGGTCGATCGGCGGTCTCACCGTCGGGCTGCTGCTGGCCGACCTGGGCTACGACGTCCAGGTCTACGAGCGATCGAGCGCCGCCCTCCAGGAACGCGGAACCGGGATCGTGGTGCTGCCGATCACCGAGCGCTACTTCACCGAGAAGGGCGGCGACGACGATCGTCCCAGCCTCGAGCTGACCTACTGGAGCTACATCGACGCCGCCGGGCGGATCACCCACGCCGACGCCGACCACTTCCGGTTCTCGGGATGGAACACGGTGTACCGGGCGATGCTCGACGTGTTTCCCCCGGAGCGGTACCACCTCGACTCGGAAATGGTGGGCTTCGACCAGCGAAGCGACGGCGTGACGCTGCACCTCGCCGACGGCCGTTCGGTCGACGGTGACCTGCTGGTGTGCTCCGACGGGATCGCCTCGACGGCGCGACGCATCCTGCTGCCGGAGTGCACCCCGGTCTATTCCGGGTACGTCGCCTGGCGTGGCATCACCGACGAGCGGGATCTGAGTGCCGGGACGCTCGAAACGGTGCGCGACGCCATGCTTTACCAGGTGATGGACCACAGTCACATCCTGGTCTACGCCATCCCCGACCACGACGGCGACACCACCCCGGGCAAGCGGACCATCAACTCGGTGTGGTACCGCAACTATCCCGACGACGGCGACCGCTTCGGTTCCTTCAGCGGGCTCATGACCGGCAACGACGGCCAACGGCGCAGCACCACCATGCCGCCGGGGATCCTGCGTGACGAATACGTCGAGGAGATGCTCACCACAGCCCGGGCCACCCTGGCGCCCCAGCTGCGCGAGATCGTCGAAAAGTGCCCGGGACCGCTGGTCCAGGCCATCTACGACCTCGAGGTCCCGCAGATGGCGTTCGGTCGGGTCATCATCATGGGCGACGCCGCCTTCGGGCTGCGACCCCACGTCGCCGCCGGCCAGGCGAAGGCCTGCGCCGACGCCTGGGCGCTCAAGGAGTCGATGATGGAGACCGGGGGCGACATCGACGCCGCCCTCGCCCTGTGGGAGCCCCGCCAGTTGGCGTTGGGCCGGATGGCGGTCGCCAAGACCAGGGGCATGGGCATCCGCTCGCAGATCGAAGGGGTGATGGAGCCGGGCGATCCGGCGTGGAAGTTCGGGCTGTGGGAGCCGGGTAACTGAGGAGGGACCAACCGTGATCGTGGAAGTCATCGCCGTGGGAACCGAGCTGCTGATCGGACAGATCATCAACTCCAACGTCGCCTTCATCGGCCAACGCCTGGCCGACGAGGGGTTCGACTCGCACCACCAGGTCACCGTGGGTGACAACCTCGAGCGACTCTCGTCTGCCATCACCACCGCGCTCGGTCGGGCCGACGCCGTCATCCTCACCGGCGGTGTCGGTCCCACCCAGGACGACCTCACGCGGGAGGCAATCTGTGCGGCCACCGGCCGCGGGATGCGCCGTGACGAGGCCCACGCCCAGCGCATCCACGACCGCATCATGGCCAGGCGCGGGTTCGTGGCCGACAGCGTGCTGCGCATGGCCGACTACCCCGAGGGCGCCGAGCCTCTCCCCAACACCCAGGGGGTGGCACTGGGCGTCGCCCTGCTCCAGGACGGCAAGTGGATCTGCGCCGTGCCGGGTGTGCCCCGCGAGATGTCGGCCATGGTCGACATGGAGGTGATGCCACGACTGCGGGCCGCTTCCGGCAAGGCGGCGGTGATCCGCAGCCGGGTGCTGCACACCTGGGGATACGGCGAGTCGCAGGTGGCCGAGATCCTCGACGACCTCTACGCCTCGACCAACCCCTCGATCGCCTTCCTCATCTCGGACATGGAGGTGAAGGTGCGCATCACCGCCAAGGCGGACGACGCCGAGTCGGTGGAGGCGCTGATCGCCCCGGTCGAGGCAGAGGTGCGGAGTCGTCTCGGTGACGTGGTCTTCGCCACCGACGATGAGACCAATCTCGATGTCATCAGCCGCGACCTGGGTCGCCGTCAGGTCGGGGTGTTCGAGGTTGCCACCGCCGGGATGGTCACCCACCGGCTCAGCGGTGTGATGGGTTTCGCCGGCGGGACCACCGTACCGATCGGGTCCGACGCTTTCGATCTCGCCCGCCGGGCTGCCGCGGTGTTCGGCGCCGAGATCGGGCTGGGTGTGTCGGAGCCCCGGGTGGTGGAGGACTCCGGCGAGCAGGCCACCGAGGTCACCTTCGCCGTGGTCACGCCGGACGGCGAGACCAGCCGCGACATGCGATTCTTCGGCACCGGCGAGCGGGCCCGGTCGTATGCGGCGATCGCCGCCCTCCACGTGCTCCGCCAGTCACTCTGACCCGACCCACCGAACCCAATTGGGGTCAGAATCGACACTCCACGCGTCGATTCTGACCCCAATTGCGGTGGGGTGGGTCGCCGCTCGGCCGCCGGTGCCGGACAACAGGGTCGGGGCTAGGGCCCCGGACGTGAGACAATGGAAGATGGCTGCCTTTCGGCGGCCGGCCTGGAGGCACGCATGGGAAGCAAGGAAAAGGGCGGCAGAAGCACCAAGAAGGTGGCCGCCAAGGATCTGAAGCAGAAACGAGCCGAGAAACAGGCCAAGAAGGACTCGGTGGCGGGCAAACCCACCAAGGTCGTTTGATGCCGGCATTCGCCCCGGCGATCCATCGCCGAAACGGGAGTACCTGACATGGCACAACGCGGCCGCGAAGGCATGGCGAAACGCGCCCGGGAACGGGCCCGTCAGGAACGCCAGGAGAACAAGCGGGCCAAACGTGAGCTCGAGCCGGGCGAGGAGTCGACCGAGACGGTCGACGGGCCCGACGAGGCCGCGCTCATGGAGGAGTTCCGACTTCTCAGCGAGCGTCATGCCGCCGGACAGGTGAGCATCGACAACTATCTCGAAGAGAAGAAACGGATCTTCGTGGAACTCGGATTGGAATCCGACGACTGACCCCTTCCAGGACGGCAACACGATCCCGGCCACATGTGTCGGGTTTGTTCAAGACGCCGGGCGACCCGCTCCGTAGGGTCGGGTGATGACCGATCCAATCGAACTCATCGACGCCATGCTGACAGAGGCCCACCGACTCATCGAAGGAGTCGCGCCAGGCCAACTGGGATCGCCGACCCCGTGCGGCGACTTCGACGTGCGTGCCCTGCTCGATCACATGTGCACCTGGGCGACCGTCTTCGACGGCACCGCCAACGACCGTCTCCTCGACTTCGATCCAGAGGCCTTCACGCTCGAAGTCGGGTGGGCGGAGTGTTTCGCCAAGGCGGCCTCGGGCATCGTCACCGGGTTGCGACAGCACGGATACGACCGCCCCATGGTGATGACGTCCGACCCACTTCCCGGGTTCATCGTGGTCGACATGCTTTCGATGGAGTACATCGGCCACGGACTCGACATCGCAGCCTCCACCGGCCAGTCCCACCGTTTCACGGCCGAACAGGCCGAGGCCGCTCTGTCCGCCTCGGAACGTCTGATCCAACCCGACTACCGGGGTCTCGGGGAAGGCCAGTTCCACCCGATCGTGGAGGTGGGTCCCGACGCCGGCCCGTTCCAGCGGTTCGTGGGATTCCTGGGTCGGGACCCGGGCTGGTCACCCCCGGCATGAGCCGGTGACCCACGCTGGGTGGGATGATGACCGGCATGGCCGCCGCGTCGACCCCCGGACATCCCGACCATCGGGCCCACTTGACCGGGAGCCACGCGCCCACCCCACCCATCCACCGGTATCCACCGTCCCCATCCCTGATGGGTCTCATCCGCAGCTTCTGGATCCCGGAGTGGGATCTGCCCGCTGGCGTGACCCAGGTCCAACGGGTGCTGCAGTATCCGGTGTGCCTCATCGTCGTCTCCAACGAGTACGCCAGGTTCTACGGGGTCACCACCGGCCTCTCACAGGTGGAGCTGGCGGGGGCCGGATGGGCGGCGGGAGTCATGTTGCAGCCAGCGGCGGGGTGGATGATCTGGAACCAGCCGGTCTCCACCCTGACCGACCGCCATGTTCCCCTCGAGTCCGTGCCGACCTTCGACGGCGCCCAGCTCACCGACCAGATTCGGGAGATCATGGAGCACAGGTCAGCCGGCACCGACCCCCACCTCGAGGTGACGGCCACCTACCAACGGACCCTCCGCCACTTGGCGCCGATCGACGAAGAGGGCTCGACGGTCAACACCCTGGTGGAACGGGTCGAATCCGACCGGAACCTGGTCAGGGTCGAGCAGCTGGCCGAGGCGGCGACCATGAGCGAACGGGCCCTGCAGCGCCTCACCCGTCACCGGCTCGGCCTCACGCCCAAGTGGCTGATCCAGCGGAGGCGCCTGCATGATGCAGTCGAGCACCTCAAGTCGGGTGACCTGTCGCTGGCCAACCTGGCCCACACCCTCGGATACACCGATCAGGCCCACTTCACCCGTGACTTCACCCGAGCCACCGGCACCACACCGGGCGCCTATCTGGCTGCACAGCCGGGACGGTGATCCCTTTCGAGGAGAACCAGCCCGGTGTGACCACCGGCGCTGCAGTCGGCTCCCACGACCCGTCCGACCGGGGCCCTTCCTCCCCGTCGTAGGTACCGACTCAGGGTCGGTACCGGCCGCGGGTAGCTTTGCCGCATGCCCCTCGAGCAGGCTCTCACGAATACCGCTGTGAAGCGCACCCGGGTCGGTGCCTGGTGGGTGGGCCGCCTGGCGAGCCCGCCCGACGCCCAACCGGGACATCTCCCCGGCGCGGATCCCCCTATCTCGAAGACCGATTGAGCGGGGAACACATGGATACTCGGGTGGCGATCATCGGGGGCGGCTTGGCCGGCCTGTTCACCGCGATCGAACTGATCGAGCACGGCATCGACGACGTCGTGGTGTTCGACGAAGGTTCGCTTCCCGGTGGCGTGGCCCGCACCATCCAGCGTGACGGGTACTCGCTGGAACCGGCGGCGGGGACGTTGATGCTGCCCAACCCCCATCTCACTCCGCTGCTCCAACACATCGGAGTCACCGTCACCCCGGCACCTGATGCCGGCATACGATACGTCTACACCCGTGGCCGCCTGGTGGGCCTGCCCAGCTCGCCCAAGGCGGCGCTGTCACCGCTGGTTTCATGGTCGGCAAAGGTTCGGGCTGCCGCCGAGCCGTTCATCCGCCGTCCCGCCGAGCCCGATTCCGACGAATCGCTCGACTCCTTCCTCCGCCGCCGATTCGGCCAGGGGTTGGCGGGGACGCTTGCCTGGGTGGCGGCCTCGGGTGTGTTCGCCGGTGATCCCACCCGACTGGCGGCACGGTCCGCCTTCCCGGCGTTGCCGGGCTTGGAGGATGCCGCCGGATCGGTCGTGCGGGGCGGTGTCGCCCGCATGCGCCAGCGCAGCCCGGGAGCAATTCGCCCCAGCGGCCACGTACCGAAGGGGGGGATGACCGCCCTGGCGGATGCTGCCGCCGCCCGACTCGGCGATCGATACCGCCCTGGCACACCGGTGGCCGGCGTCACCAGTGGCACCATCGGCTGGAAGGTCGAGTGCCCGGACACGGTCACCGCACAACATCTGGTGGTGGCTTCTCGGCCCAGCGCAGCCGCCGGACTGGTCGATGACACCCTGGCCGGCGTGCTCCGTCAGGCAACGACCGCACCTGCGGTGGTGTTGGGGCTGGGCGGACCCGCCGCCGGGTTTCCCCTCCCGGCGGGGTTCGGGGCGCTCACCGGGCCCGACGCTGCGACGGCGACACTCGGCGTGTTGTTCGAGTCCTCGTACGCCCCCGCCAGATCCCCGGAGGGGCATTCGTTCGTCAAGGTGATCGCCGGAGGCGCCACCCGACCGCATGTGGTGGATTGGGACGACGACCGACTCGTCACGACCATCGGCGATGAGGTCTCCCGCATCCTCGGTCGGACCATCGAGGCTTCCTTCGTCGAGGTCGTTCGACATCACCATGGCATCCCGCAGTACAACGTGGGACACCGCTCCTGGCTCGAGCGACTCGACGGACTCCTGATGGATCGTCCCGGCCTCCACCTCACCGGATGGGGCTACCGGGGGGTGGGTGTCGCCCACATCGCCGCCGACGCAACCGCCGTTGCCCGCCGTATCGCCGGCTGACCACCCGCCGGACCCGGGGCGGCCGCTCCGTGCAGCGGATCGTCTCGTGCCAGCAACGCCGGACTGCGGTGGTGCCCGGCACCGTGCCGGACACCACCGCTTTCCCCCCGAGCGCCTCCCGGGCTCAGTGCTGGGGCCCGAGGTTGGTGAAGGAGAACACCTTGCGGTCGCCATCGCTGGTGTCGATCGTCACGTCGAAGGTCTGGCCGACCGGAGCGCCCTCGAAGAACACCTTCATGTCCCAGTGACCGGTCTTGCCCACCTCGACCCGACCTGATCCATAGGGAGATCCCACCTCGACCACGAGACCGGAACGACCGGTGCCGAAGAACACGTCGTAGGGCGTCTCCTCGTCACATGAGCCGTACTTCTGGCCGGCGGAAAAGCCGATCACGGCCTCTTCTCCGCCCTTGCCGTCATCACCCTTGCCGTCATCACCCTTGGGCTTGTCGTCCTTGGGCTTGTCGTCCTCGCTGGCGCCCCCGGACAGCACCACGGTGACCGAGGCCTTGGAGACGTTTCCGGCGGCGTCGATCGCCTTCAGAGTGGCGACGTTCTGGCCTGGGGAAAGCCACAGGACGATCGACCAGGTGCCGTCGTCGGCGACGGTTGCCTCGAACTCGCCCGCAAACACCCGGGCCCCGGGCTCGGTGGTTCCTTCGAACACCACCTCCATCTGCTCGAACACGTCCCCGTCTGCTGGGGAGGCGATCACGATCTCCGGAGCGGACGTGTCGACCGGGACCGTCGTGGTGTTCTTCGGCTCGCTGGTGGTGGTGGTCTCGGGTTTGGTCGTCGTGGTGGTCTCGGGCTTCGTCGTCGACGTGGTCTCGGAGACATCCGCCTCCGGCTGGGCCAGCGCCGGTGGCACCGCTTCGTCGTCCAACAGTCCACCGATCTGGGCGGTCGCCATCCCGGCGACAAGCATCACCGAGAACCCGGCGAAGAACATCGCTGCTCGTCTCATCTTCATCACTCCCTGTCGTTGCGGCACGGCCTGTCTGCCGCGTCTTCCCCCGCCCGGGGCCGGTCCCTCGACCGCCACCCCGGGCGCTGTATCACCGCCGGTCCCGACCGCCGCCCCAGCGCATCGACACCTTGCCATCCACTACACGCACACTCGCCTGAGGGCACCGGACGGTTTACCGGTCCGGAAGAAATGATCGAAAAAGCACTCCCGGTAAACCTGGGAGGGCCGATGAAACGAGTGACAACGAAGACCAAACAGATGCTCGATGGCGCACGAAACCAGCGACGTGTTCGCATGACTTCCGATGAACCGGTGGTATTGGGGCTCGAGACGTTCGAGTCCTTCTATCGGCGCGAGTTCCGGCCGATGGTGGCGCTCGCCTTCGCCCTCTCGGGAAGCCGTCTGGCGTCCGAGGACCTGGCACAGGAGGCGATGATGGTTGCGCACCGGCGCTGGGCAGAGGTGGCCCGGCTCGAGCGGCCCGACGCCTGGGTTCGGCGGGTCGTGTCGAACATGGCGGTGTCGGCGTACCGGAAGCGAGCCTCGGAAGCCCGTGCACTCGCCCGCCTGGCCGGACGCCGACAAGAGGTGCTGCCTCCCATGGAGCCGGCCGACGAAGAGTTCTGGAAGGCGGTTCGCGCCCTGCCCACCCGGCAGGCGCAGGCCTTGGCCCTTCACTATCTCGAGGACCTTCCTGTCGCCGAGATCGCCGAAGTGCTCGACTGCAGCCCTTCGACGGCCAAAGTCCATCTGTTTCGGGGGCGTAAGAACCTGGCGGCGGCACTGGGCATGGAGGACGGGCGATGATCGATCTCGACGCGCGGGCGCGGGCTGCGGCCGATGGTCTGAAGGCTTCGGTCGGTTCGGCGGATCTCAGACTGGCGGCGGCGCCCCCGGGAACTGTGATGTCCCGGCCACCGTGGGCGATGTTCGCGGCGGGGGCTGCCGTGGCCGGCGCCATCGTTGTCGCAACCATCGTCGATGTGCCGGAGATGGAGGAACCGGTCACGGCTACCACGGTGACCACCACCGTCGCCGAGTCGACCACCACCGTGGATACTGCACCCACCAGCACGGTCACCGTTCCCCCGGCTACCGGGGTGCCCGTCGTCACC
>JBHJOH010000242.1:0-2943 GCA_050329955.1 Acidimicrobiia bacterium
TGGCGCGCCTCGGGGGTGATGATGTGGACGGGGTCGGATGCCTCGTGTTTGGCGATCTCCTTGAGCCGCCAGAACCGGTGACTCATGCCACCGGATGCCAGCAGCACCACCCGGCGGTCGCCGACCCGGCGCACCGCTTCACCCACCGCCGCACCCACCGTGAGGAAGTCCTCGGACTCCCCGGTCTGGGCGATGCTGACCGAGACGAACGCCTCGCCCTTCTGGAGGAAGTGCACCACGTTGGTGGTGGCGTAGTACACCGGGAGGTACGGGTCGTCGGAGCCGTGCATGGGGGTGCCGAGCTCGCGTCCGCACTCGACGATCAGACTTCCCAGCTCGGGGTCGCCCGGGTAGTCGTAGGCCAGCTGGGCCATGCCGCGGGGCAGCTCCGAGGAGGTGAAGATGCCGCTCCGGTGTTGGTGGGTGGACACCACGTGCTCGACGGTGGTGAACCAATGCGAGTCGAAGATGACCACGGTGTCGGCCTGCAACCGATCGAACACCTCGGCCCGCAGACGACCGTAACCGGGAACGAAGCTGATCTCGTTGCCCTCGTTGAGCTCCTTGCGAAGCTCTTCGGGGAACATGATGGTTGGGACGTGGGACACGAGTCCGACGCCGACGATCTCACCCACAGCTCACCTCCGGACGATTCGTTCGGTGCCGAACGATACCGAGGGATGCGGCCTACGGCAACGGAACCAGCCCGGGTCAGTCGGCGGCACGAACGATGATCGAGCGCAGCATCGCCGCCAACTGCTTGGATTCCAGGTCGCCGAGCGCCGAGGTCAACTCGACCTCGCGGGCATGGAAGTCGGGGTAGATCGCCTCGATCAGTGCCCTCCCGGCCGGCGTGATCGACACCTCGACCCGACGCCGATCCTCCAGACGGCGCCGCTGGACCAGATCGTTCTTCTCGAGGGTTGCCACCACACCGGTCAGAGTGCCCTTGGCGAGGCCGCACTCGTCGGCGAGTCGATGCGACTCGTGCGGCCCCCACACCCACAACACGAACAGCACCGTGAAGCCGCCCCAGCTCAGCCCATGCTCGGTGAGCAGCCGGCGTTCCATGTGATTGCGCACCGCGGTGGCGGCCCGATAGATGTTGGAGATCGCCTGCAGAGAGGCGAAATCGAAGCGGGCGTCGGCGCCGAGCTTGGCCTGGATGTCGCGCTCGGCCTCCAACAACTCTGCACCATCGATGTCGTCGAGCCGTACCGGCATGACTCGACCCTAGGAGATCGAGGGAGTTGCGTCGAGCGGGGCCGAACGGTCAGCCGCCATCGGCAGGACCACCACGAAACAGACGCCGTCCTCCACCACGAGGCTCCCACCCACCGATTCGATCACGGCAGCCGCCGCCGTCATCCCGAATCCGACCGGGCCAACCGCGGCGGGCCGGTCGGGCCGGATGCGAATGGCGCTGGGACTTCCCGAACGCATCGTCAGCTCGACACCATCGGCCAGGTGACGGAGGACGTGATCGACCAACAGCCAGGTGGCCTCGACCAACGCCGCCCGGTCCACGACCACCAACGACCCAACAGGTACCGAGGCCGAGAAGCGCGACCGGGGACGGGCCTCGACCCGCCGTTCCACCTCCTCGACCACCTCGGCGAGATCGACCAAATGGTCGTCGAGGCCGGAGTCTGCGACCACGCCGGTGAGGATGTCAGCCATCCGGTCCGTCTGGGCGATGATCGACCGGGCGCACTCGAGCTGCTCATCGGGGGAGTTGTCGGTTTCGGTCAACAGCTGGGCGAGGCCACGGATGACCGTCAGCGGTGAGCGAATGTCATGGACGAGGGCCGACACCGGGTCGAAGCCCCCGCCGGCATGGCGACCGGGCGTGAGCAGGTTGAACCGGGAACGACCGTCGTCGCTCTTCTCATCGTGGGGGTGCACCGTCGTCCCGTCGGCGCTCGACCAACCAGGTTTAGGTGGGTTTAGGTGGATTCAGGTGGGAGGACAGCCAGCCACCGAACGCTTCATGCCTGAAGTGTGGTCCCCTGCCGCCACGACACGCCCACCCGGTGGTAGTAGCCGCCGATCATCTCGGTCGGCTCGAGACGGGCGATCTCCTCGGTGGGAGCATCGAACAGGGAAACGTCCGCTTCGGCCGCCCACACCTCGGCGACCTCGCCATCGTACCCGCCCATGGTGACGATCTCGGCAAGGCTGTCGGTCCCGTCCGACTCGATCGCCGGCATCCACCGGTGATGAAGCATGGGGTGGCCGTTGACGAAACCGGGCGAGGCGGCCGGCTCGGTGAGGGTGAACCGGGCCTCGGCCACCCGGCGACCGTACGCAGACACGGTTGCACCGAAACGCCCACCGGTCTCGAGGCGTGGACCGGCGCGACCCACCGTGATCGGCCGGGTCATCCAGATGTCGCCCATCTTTTTCGGATAGCCCTGGTGATAGCCGCGCAGCATGGCGAAGTCCTTGTCGACCCAGATGTAGGCACAGCGCGACCAGGTCTCGCCCCGCCACGAGCAGCGGATGACCAGGAACGCCTCCTTGTACTGGGCCCGGACCGGGTCGAGAATCTCGTCGAAGGAGTCCGAGCAGCTCTGCCAGTCGGCCCAGATCAGCGCCACCGCCCCGGGGTCATCCTCGGCGGGATCGAGGCCGTCAGGGAGCAGTTCGGCGACCCGGGCCGGGTCGGTGCGCCACTCCACGGTGAGCATTTCGCCGGAATAGTGCCATGGGGGCGCCGGGACCAGCGACGAGCGCCCAGTGCCGGTGCGGGGAACCATGAAGCCTTCGACCATTCCGAAACGATAACGTTCGGTACCGAACATCCCGCGGCTGGAGAGGTGACATGTCGGAGTTCCGAAGAATCCTGCTCGGCGGGTACGCCACCCTGGTCGAGCGACACGGCGACGAGTTGGTGGCCGCCGACGGCCGCAGCGTGGGAGCCGACGACGCCGTGCATCTGCC
>JBHJOH010000243.1:0-6578 GCA_050329955.1 Acidimicrobiia bacterium
CCTGCCCGTTCGAAGGGCTCGAACTGGGACCGGTGACCCTGATTCCGGAGGATGACGGATTCGAGTGCGGATACGTCACCGTTCCCGAACGACACGCCG
Organism: Acidimicrobiia bacterium; assembly: GCA_050329955.1. Lineage (GTDB taxonomy): Bacteria > Actinomycetota > Acidimicrobiia > Spongiisociales > ZC4RG35 > JAOUGY01. Next base: position 100 of record JBHJOH010000243.1, read on the forward strand.
ACCCGGATGGGGCCACCATCAACATCCCCGTTGCCATCCGCAGGGGCGAGGGAGCCGGACCCGTTCCACTGTTTCTCGCCCAGGGCGGACCCGGTGGATCGGCGTTCGAGATCTTCTCGATCCTCACCACCGGCGCCCAGGCGGCCAGCGGGCGCGACATCGTGATCTTCAACCAGCGCGGCACCAGCTTCGCAACCCCCGACCTGTCGTGCACCGAATCCTTCGACGCCGCCGCCGAGCTGCTGGAAGCCGACGACGAAGAGGCCGAACGCCTGGCGATGGCAGCCGTGATCGAGTGCCGCCATCGGTTGGCCGCCGAAGGGGTGGACCTGTCCGCCTTCAACTCGGTCGAGAACGCCGCCGACATCCCCGTGCTGGCCTCCGCACTCGGCTATCAGCAGATCGACTTCTACGGCGTCTCCTACGGCACCCTGCTGGGGCTTCACCTCATGCGGGATCATCCCGAGGCCCTCCGCAGTGTCATCCTCGACGCGGTGGTCCCCACCCAGCTCAACTTCATCCCCGAGGTCACCTCCACCGAAAACCGGGTGTGGAGCGAGGTGTTCGCCCACTGCGCAGCCGATCCGGTCTGCTCGACCGATTACCCCGATCTCGAGGCGAGGGTGTTCACCCTGGTGGAGCGTCTCGACGCCGATCCGCTCATCATCGAAGTGGCCGACTCCGACACCGGAGCCAGCGCCGAAGCTTCGCTCACCGGCGGGGTCATGCTCGATCTCATGTTCCAGCTGATGTACACGCCGGGGAGTTACGCCTTCGTCCCGCGCATCATCGCCGACCTGGAAGCCGGTGACACCACCGCCCTCGAGTTCGTGTGGCCGCTGCTCGCCTACGACCGGACCTTCGCCGAAGGCATGTACTACTCGGTGATCTGCGCGGAGGACGCCGATTTCGCACCGGGTGACGTCAACCTGGACGGTGTTCGCCCCGCTCTTGCCGAGGGAGCCGCCGACGAGCTCGCTGCGTTCCTGGAGGTGTGCGGAATCTGGGACGTGGACGAGCTCGACGACTTCGTGGACACCCCGGTGGCGAGCGACGTGCCCACCCTGGTGCTGTCGGGTCGGTTCGACCCGATCACCCCACCGGTCTACGGGGAGCAGGCCGCCGCCACCCTCAGCAACGCCACGGTGGTGGTTCACCCCTACGGCGCTCATGGTGTCGCCTTCGACAACCCCTGCATCGATCAGGTGATGACGGCGTTCCTGACGAACCCCGATGCCACCGTCGACACGTCCTGCGTCGGCTCGATCGGACCCGAGGAGACGGTGCCCGCCGACGCCGTGACACTGGCGATCGTGGGCGCGTTCGGGATGCTCGATTCGGGCTTCCTGCTCGCCGCCGCCCTGAGCGGGCTGGCGGTGCTGTTCACCTACACCACCTTGCCGGTGGCGGTTGGCCTGGGCATCCGCCAGGCCAACCGTCCCAATCGCCCGCCGGCACCGCCGGCGGAGCCGAGCGACGGCCCGCTGCCACTCCAGCCTCTCCCTCCGCCGGTGGCGGAACCATCGGAACCCTCCAAACTGATCCGCTGGCCGATGACGTTGGGGCTCGGTGCCGCCTATGGCCTGGCCGCCACCATTCTCGCCTTCGGGTTGGCGGTGTTGTTGAGCGATGTGGCGTTCAACCGCACCGCCTATCTGGGGGCGATGGCACTCCCGCCCGAAGCCCGCTGGTTGCTGCCGTTCCCCTGGCTGCTGGCGGTGCTGGCAGTGGCGATCACGGTCGTCGCCGTGCGCCGGTGGAGCGTGAAGCAGTGGTCGGTATGGGGCAAGCTCTACACCACCCTGCTGGCTCTGGCCGCGGTGGCCGGGGTGGTGCTGGCGGCGGGTCAGGGGCTGTTCGGCATCTGAGCGCACCGGTGACTGCGGCCCCGGATTCTGTCGGTGGGCTTCGATAGCTTGGGGCCATCGACACATGGAGGGAACCATGCTCACCGAACGCTTCGACGACGCTCTCGTGTTCGCACGGCAACGACACAACACCCAGACCCGCAAAGGCGGCGGCAGCCCCTATGTGTCGCATCTGCTCGGGGTGGCGTCGCTGGTGCTGGAGGCCGGGGGCGATGAGGATCAGGCGATCGCCGGGCTGCTGCATGACGCCCTCGAGAACTTCGAGTACACGGGTGTCACCTACGACGAACTGGTCGGGCGCTTCGGCGAGCGGGTGGCGCGCATCGTCCGGGACTGCTCCGATGCCGAACCGGGGCTGGGAGAGGACAAGCTGCCGTGGCGCCCTCGCAAGGAGGCCTACATTGCCTCGCTCGCCGAGCACGACGACGACTCGCTGCTGGTGTCGAACGCCGACAAGTTGCACAACGCCCGATCGATCCTCGTCGACTACGAGCGGTTGGGACCATCGCTGTGGGAACGGTTCAACCCCGAGGCCGACCAGCTCTGGTATTACCGATCGCTCGTCGCCATGTTCCACCGGCGGCAGACGCCGCTGGCCGGCGAGTTGGAACGTATCGTGACCCAGCTGGTGGCGCTGGTCGAGCGCACCGACGGAGCGTGATTGCAAATCCCATGCATCAGCTGCACAATGCATGCATGACAACCATCACCGTGCGCGATGTGCCCAACGAGACCCGCGACGAACTCGCCGCCCGGGCGGCGCGCTCGGGGCGATCGCTGCAGGAGTACCTCCGCTTCGAACTCATCGAGCTGGCCCGGAGACCGGACCTGACCACGGTCATCGAGCGGGTGCAGGCGCGCAAGGCGGCGACCGGGAGCCGTCTCGACCGGGCCGCCATCATCGAGCTGAAAGACGCCGATCGCCCGTGACCACGGTCGTCGACGCCTCCCTCGTCGTGGCGTTCCTCGTCGACGACGGACCAGATGGGGCGTGGGCAGCCGAGGCTCTGGGGGGCGGAAGCCTGGCGGCACCCCACCTGCTGCCGGTCGAGGTAGCCGGGATGCTGCGCCGCGCCGCGCTGACAGGAGCGATCCCGGACACCGTGGCGACCCTCGCACACGCCGACCTGTTGGACATCCCCATGATCCTGTACCCCTACGAACCGTTGGCCCATCGCATCTGGTCGCTGCGGGCCAACGTGACCGGCTACGACGCCTGGTACGTCGCTCTCGCCGAGGCTCTCGACGCTCCATTGGCGACCCTCGACCTCCGTCTCGCCGGGGCGGCGGGGCCGGAGTGCTCCTTCGTCACGCCGGAGAGGTGAGAGGGGTAGGGTCGATTCCATGGTGCGGATCGGCACGACCTCCAACGCCACCACTCATCACACACCCGCGGGCGACACCGTGCGCTTGGTCGAACGGACCTGGTCGTGCCGCGCAGAAGGGCCCGGGTTCGGCTTCGGTGTCTGGTACCGCCGGCCGTACCGGGTCGAGGTGGCGAGCCAGAGCGTGACCGTACGTGACCCGGTGATGACCGCCCGGATCGTCGCACTGTCCGCCATGACGCTGGCACTGATGTGGAGGAGATCGAGATGACCGAAGACGTGAACCGCATGTCGGAAACCGTCGGCGAACAGATCCACAGCGGTATCGAGAAGTTGTTCGGGCCCGCCGACCCCGGCACCGTGTACTCGGAGCCGCAGGTGGTGGGCGACGACCTGGTGATCACCGCCGCCGCCTGGGAGCGGGCGGGCGGGTTCGGATTCGGAGTCGGCACCGGCAACGACGACAAGGGCGGCCGTGGTTAAGGCGGCGGGGGCGGTGGAGGTGGGGTCTCCCAAGGTCGCCCGGTTGCCGTCATCCGGATGGGGCCTTCCGGGCTCGAGGTGAAGCCGGTCATCGACTTCACCAAGATCGGCGTGACCCTGCTGCTCGGCGCCACCGGGGTGTGGGGAGTCCTCCGCAGATCGTGACATCCAACCGGCTGGCCGTGATCACGCCAGCAGGCAGGCGGCGGCAGCGTCGACATCCCGCTCGGTGTTGTAGAGGTGGAACGAGATCCGGACCTTTCCGGCCCGGGCGGCGGTGACGATGCCCGCCTCTGTAAGGGCGGCGGCTCGATCGGTGCCGATGCTGACGATCGCCGAGTTCGACGGCACCAAGCCCAACCGGGCACGAAACAGGTTGGTGAGGTCCACGTTGTGACGGTTGATCGTCCCGACACCGAGTTGGGCGATGAGCTCCAATGCCGGAGCCGCCCCCGCCACCGAAAACCAGTCTGGTGAGGTGTCGAAGCGTCGGGCATCGGCAGCCAACCGCAGCGGCGGACCGTAGATCGACGTCCACGGGTTGTCCCCCGCATACCAACCGGCGTTCACCGGCCGCAGCCATTCCAGGGCTGCGTCGGAGACGGTGAGGAACCCGACGCCACGCGGGCAGCACAGCCACTTGTACGAATGACACACGGTGACGTCGAAGCGGGAGGCGTCGATCGGCAGCCACCCGGCTGACTGGGTCATGTCGAGGAAGGTGCGGGCACCGGCACCGGCGGCAACCTCGGCCAGGGCGGCCAAATCGATCACCCGTCCGTCAGCCGACTGGACCGCGCTCACCGCCACCAGGTCGACACCGGCGTCCACCGAGTCCACCAAACGATCGAGCGGCACCGTGCGCACCGACAGCCGACCGTCGGCGAGGAACGGGAACAGCACCGACGTGAAGTCCTCGTCGGCACACCCCACCGTCGCCCCATCCGGCAGTGACGCCGCCACCATCCCCGCCCCCACCGAGGCGGGGCCGATCACGCCCACCCGCCCGGCATCCACTCCGACGATGCGGCCGTAAGCGGCCCGCGCCCGCGCCACGTCGGCATCGAAGCTCGGCGGATCACAGCGGCCCTCCCGCCATTCGGCGATACGCCGATCCAGCTCGGTCAAGGTCGCCCGCGGCGGCAGCCCCACCGCAGCAGTGTTCAGATATCCGGGGACCGGGTCGAACCACTGCCCGGCGTCGAAGTGTTCCATGCCCACATGATGGTGCACGCGCCGCCGGTCGGGTCAGGGGACGGGACAGGTTTCGAGATCCGGATGTTCACCGGGCTGGGTCAACACACCACGGATCTCACACACCCGATATGGGAACGTCTCAACCCGGGTCACCGCCGGATAGCGGTAGATCCCACCGAAGTCGGGCACCGTCACCGTGTACACCCCATGCCACACCACCCCAACCGACACCACGTACTCGCCCTTGGTCTCGTACAGGAACATGGCAGCGGCATCCGCCTCCGAGTTCGAACCGCCCGCGTCCAGATACACCTCATGCGACGGCGGCTCGTGCCATACCGGCTTCGGGATGTCCACCCCAACATCCCACTCGCCGTCACCATCCATGTCCCACCGCACCTCGTCCACCCACGCCCGCGCCTCGATGGTCAACGGCAGACCCCGAATCGTCGTCACCACCGTGTCCACCTCCAGATAGTGACTGGCCGGATCCGAGAAGTCATGCCACAACCACGTGTCCAACCCCGTCAACCCGACGATCTCAGGGGACTTCCCGAAACCGGGTGCCGGGACCGCAGCGGCCACGTCGGCGATGTCATCATCGGGGTCGAAGACCTCCAAACAGGTGTTGAACACCACCTCGTCCACCACCACGCTCCCCGTCACACCCGAGAACACGAACTGACCCGGCGGCGCGAACGGATCACCCGGAACCCACTCCCGGGTTCCCCGCACCGCAAAAATCGAACCAGGATCACAGTTGTCCTCCAACACCACCGGAGCCGTCAACCGCACCGCCGGTGCCGACTTGCACTCATCCGGCAGCAGCAGCATCGCCACCTCGATGGCCAACTCGTCGGGCTCCCACTCCTCCGGCTGGTCGGCGTAGAGAAATTCCTCGAACCGGCTCCAGCACGACACCCCCGGATCATCACCAAACGACGTCCCCGACGCCTCCCCGATCACGTAGTTGCCGAGATGGATCGGCGTGAGGAGTGAAGTCACTCCGTACGTGGCCAGTCCAGGATCGACGTCAATCAATCCATCCGATGCAGATGCTGGCGACGCCAAGAACAGAAGCATTCCGACAGTCAGCAGGCGCAACTGCGGCCTCACTCCTCGACTCCCTCAACTGGCCCTAGGTTCTCCACCGCAAGAATCCTCCAGCCATCCTCATTCACCTGAAGGGTGTACAAGGCTGCGTGAGGAGGCCGATCGGGGGTTTCGCGAGCAACGGCGCCATCAACATCAACAGTCACTGCGCCGTCGAAGTCGTCGATCACCAGCACAACAGCCTGTCCGCCGCTCTCGGACTGAAGTATCGCTTCCCGGACCTCCGCGTGACCACCAGGAAGGTCTCTCCAGCCGTTATCGACGTAGTTCTGAATCACCTCGGAGAATCGTGTGTGATACATGCCATCTGGCACTGAGAGAGCATCCACGACGGACACAGTGGGGTTCTGGTAGAGCCAGCTCACAAGCGAATACAGCTCTGTCATGATCTTGGTCCAGTCATCGCCCGAGGTGTCAGGGATGGGTGGCTCGGGGGCCACCGTGGTGGACGGTGCCGGGCTGGTGGTGGTCGTGGCCACGGTGGTAGTCGTGG
>JBHJOH010000244.1:0-17079 GCA_050329955.1 Acidimicrobiia bacterium
CCGCCGTATCGATGATGGGCATTCCTCTCGCCGCCGCCGTCGGTGGCTGGGCCATGGCGGCCGACGCCGACCGAAGGGCCGCGGTTCAGAGGTTGGGCGTCATGGCATCAGCCACAGCACCGTCTCACGCAGATCGATGACGCTGCCATCCCTGGCCGAGTACTCGAACACCATCAGCTCGCCCACCTGGGGACGGTCGACGGTATAGGAGACCTCGAAGGTCATCGGGCCGAAGTCGGGGCCGGAGCTCCCGGTGGTCTCGAACCCTTCTGCGATGAGGGCGCCGTCGTTGTCGTAGAGCTGCCAGTTCACGGTGGCCTCGAAGGCCCGTGAATAGCCGGTGACCGTGAAGGGGCTCTCGACGAACTCCCACCAGGCCGGCGACAACGGCAGCTTCTCGGGAATCACCCCAATGTCGGTGAAGAACGCCACGTCGAGCCCGTCGCCGATCTCGATCCCCTCGGACGAGAAGCTGTCGACCGGGACGCCTTCGAGCTCCATCATCACCTCGTCGACCCCGTCGAAGGGCAACAGCGTGAAGGTGAGTTGGGCGAGACGTCCGAACATTGACGCCGAACCGCCGCCGTCATCGAACTCGCCGCTGAGGTCGACGGTGGCGACACCACCAGCGATCTCCAGTCCCAGCAGCTCGCTGCCTTCAGGTACGGCCGTCGAGAACGCCGGGACCTGCGAGGTCTCGGGCTCGTTCAGACCGCTGAGCATCTCTTCGACCGCCCGCTCGGGTGTGTCGCTCCCCGCAGGCACGTACCGGGCCAGCGTGGCCACGTACGGCCCGTCTTCGGGCTGATCGAGCAGGAATGCCGGCCTCACGAGGGCGGCGGCGTCAACCGACGGCGGCGCCAGCGGCGTCAGGCCGAGGGCCCGGGTGAGGAAGGTGGCCATCTGCGCACGGGTGACCGGATCCTCGGGGCAGTACATGTCGTTGACGGGCGGGTTGCACCCCACCGTCACGCCCGCCGAGGCCAGTGCCTCGATATCGGCTTCGAACACCGAGGTGTCGTCGTCGGTGAAGCGGTCGGCCGCCGGGTCGGAGTCGGTGTAGCTGAAGGCCCGGGTGAGGAACGCCGCCATCTGGCCGCGGGTCACCGAATCCTCGGGGCAGAACCTGTCGTTGACGGGCGGGTTGCACCCGCGCGTCACACCCAGCTCTGCCAACTTGTCGATGTCCTCCTCATGCACCGAGTCGTCGTCATCGACGAATGCGTCAGGATCGGTGGGGGCCGGGACCGGCGTCGACAGTTCGACGGCACGGATCAGGAATGTGGCCATCTCGGCCCGGCTCACCGGCTCTTCGGGACAGAACAGATCGTTGACGGGTGGGTTACAGCCCCGCGTGACTCCCGCCTCGGCGATCGCCTCGATCGATGCCTCGTGAACCGAGCCGTCGTCGTCGACGAACGTTCCGTTGGGGTCCAGCGGTTGCGCCCCTGCCGGCACCATCATCATCAGCACGAGCATGAACGCCGTGCCCAGTCGGAGCAGTGCACTCCGACGTACCAAAGGTCTCTTGGACATGCATGACCTCCTTCCCGTCCACCGTACGCCCCCCGGCGCACTACTTCATGAGGAGGAAGTCCACGAAACGGTCGCGAGGTCACGGGCACCGTCGCCGATGAAAAGATGGCCGTCGTGTTCGGTGACCTCGGGCCCGAGCAAGGGCCGGAGCTCCGCGCGTCTGGGGCGTGGGAGCACCAGCCGCCGCCCGTAGTACTCGGTGATCTCGTCCCAGTCGGCGAACCACATCTGCCCGGCCCGCGACCACCGCTCCACCTGTGGCTCCACCCCGATCACCTCGGTCACCACCTCCACCAGGTCGGCGATAGTGGGCCCGTTGGGTCGCTCCAGACCATGCAGCGCCAGGTAGTAGGGCGCCAGCGACGACCAGGGGTGGGTCGCGGTCAGCTCGATGACCACGCCCGTGGTGGCGCCATCGTGCATCGCCTGCAGAAAAGGGACGATGCGGGTCACGTCGTAGACCACGTTGGCCGACATGACAACGGCAGCGGGACCCACCTCACTCGCAGACTCGGGCCACCGGCCCTGCACCACCGTCACCGCGATCCCGGCGTCGGCGGCGTCCTCGCCCAGACCAGCCGCCATGGCGGCGTCGGGTTCGACCGCCGTCAGCGGGTGGCCCTCGGCAGCGAGCGGCAGACTGGCCCGCCCGCGGCCCGCTCCCACGTCGATGATGGCCCCATCGGGACCGGCCAGTCCCCGGACGATCACCGTGGTCGGAGTCTCGGCTTCCTGACGGGCCATCTCGGTGCGGCGTCGCCACATCGACTGCGGCCAGCCGTAGGGCGAGTCATCGGCTGCGTCCAGCAACTCTCGAGGGATCGCCCAGGCGTCGAGAGCAGCGGCCCAACGCTGGGCTGCGCTCACCGCAAGCCTTCGAACAGATCGGACTCCATCGCCTGGGTCGGCACCCGGCTGAAGACACGCACGAAGGACTCACGGCCGATCATCACCGGCCATTGCTCCTCGGGGACCGTGAGCAGGAACCAGTCATCGGGGATCTGGGAACGGTGGGCACGGAGTGCGGCCAACTTCTGGTCGACCCGGTCGGCGACCTCGATCCAGGCGTGGATGTGCTCGTCGGGAGTGCCGCTGTCGTACATGCGGTCACGTTCCTCTTCGGTGATCTTGCCCGCCGCGAACCGGCCGTCGGCCATGATGCGGGTACGGCTGCGGGGCCATGCCGCCCAGTACAGCTTGAGCGGAACCCACGGGTCGCCATCCACCGGGAATCGGCCGGGGTCGGCGGCGCCGGCGAAGGCGGCCATCCCGATCCGATGCACGTTGATGTGGTCGGGGTGACCGTATCCCCCGAAGGGGTCGTAGATGACGAGGACCTCGGGGCGGTACCTGCGGATCAGCTCCACCAGTCGCCCGGTGGCCTCCATGAAGTCCGCCTTCCAGAAGCTGTCGGGATGGTCGTTGGCCTCGGTGCCCATCATCCCGGAGTCGCGGTAGCCGAGAAACTCGTGGTGCTCGACCCCGAGCACGTCGAGAGCCGCCCGCACCTCGAGCGCCCGCACCTCGGCCAATCGCGCCTTGATGGAATCGGGGTCGTCGTAGTTGTGGATCTCGCCCTCGGCGCCGTCGGTGGCGGTGACCACCACCACCTGCTCGCCGCGTTCCGCGTACGAAGACAGGATGCCGCCGGTGGAGATGACCTCGTCGTCGGGGTGCGCGTGAAACGCCATGAGTCCAGGCATGGACCTGACGTTAGTAAGCCCATGACGTTTGCTTCACCCACCTGGCTCGTAGCGACCGCCGGTGCGCCAGTAGACCCCTTCCGCCCTGGTCAACAGCCCGTGATCCACCAGGTACCGGCGCAGAGCGGCGTAGTCGGGATGGAACAGCTGCAGGACGCGGTTGACGGTACGTTCGTCGTAGCGGATGCCCGGCTCGAACTCCTGCACCAGGCGTTCCAGGACCACCATTCGTTTACCCGCCGCCGCCGGGATCTCCTTGAGCCGGCTCCCCTCGAAGAACCGGCCCAGCACCTCGATCTCGTCTGCGGACCAGGACCCTTCGAACACCGCCGGATCAACCGGGGCACCCGCCGGAAGCGCCCGGGCGATCTCGCGCAGGGCGCCCACCACCAGTCGATGGTCCTCGTCGATCAGGCCCTCGGCGCGGACGGCGGCCAGAGCCGCCACCACCCTCCGCTCCGGAACCCCCAACAGCCGGGCGATCTCACCGGCGTCGACCGGGCCGGTGGTGGCGTGGCCCAGCACCGCCAATCGGACGGGGTCGAGCACCAGGCGCAGGAAGTCGGTCGGAGCCGGCATCCCTGGAGGATACGGCGACCGGAGTGTCTGGTCCGGCAGATGCCACTTCGTGATGGACTTCACGAAGCGGCACCCGGTGGGTAACCCTCCCGACATACTCGGCCGATACACAGGAGTCGACAACCGAATCCCTCCTCCCGGGGATGGAGAAGTCGGGGTGAGGTCCTCTGGGGGGACCAAACCCCGACTTCTTCGCGTTCGGGTCGACTCGCTACCCTCGGGATTCGTGGCCGCTCAGACATTCACACATTCGGCCGGATTCGACGGCTCGGTCGGCGATGCCTGGGTAGCGATGCAGGACGCAGACACCTGGGGCTCGATCGGCGGGGTGGACGGGGTGTCGGACGCACACCACGGGCCGGACGGACGACTGCTCTCGTACTCGTTTTCGGCCACCGTCGCCGGCAAACGCTATCCGGGTCGGGCCAGGGTCATCACCTCCCAGCCACCGGATCACATGGTCGTCGAGATCGACACCTCGGAGCTGGCGGGCACCATCTCGGTGTGGCTCCGGCCGGAACCGACCAGCGGTGCCATCACGGTCGAACTGGCAGTGCGCTCCAAGGGGCTGCTGTCGGGGATGATGTTCCCGCTCATCTCCGGCGCCATCGGCACCGGTCTGGGTGGGAACGTCGAGGCATTTGCCTCCCGCCTGCGCCCCATCTGACTGACCGGGGGCGGTTTCTCGGGAGTTTCTCCTCCGTTGTGATCAGCGGCACATCGCGCCTGCACCATGACCTCGAGTGGGACGCACCCCGCGGCCCCGAAACGAGGAGACGACGCAATGCGACGCAACCGACGAATCGCAGCCATCGGGCTGCTGGCGATGGCCTTCGGGACCATTTCCGCCCCGGCCGCACTGGCCCGTACCAACCCCGCCCCCCTGACGTTCGAGGTCACGGTGACCAACCTGACCGAGAGCCAATGGTTCACTCCCCCAGCCGCCGCTACCCACACCCGGCGCTTCGACGCCTTCTCGGTGGGCCGCCCCGCCTCCGAGGGGATTCGCCAGATCGCCGAGAACGGTGACCTCGGCCCGTTCACCGCCGCACTCGACTCGAGCCGGGCGGTGTACGACTGGGTGGTGGCCCCCGCCAGCGAAGAGCTGCCTCCCCTCGCTCCTGGAGAGTCGGTCACCTTCACGATCGAGTCGTCACGGGGCGCCCGCCTCCTGTCGTACGCCTCGATGCTCATCTGCACCAATGACGGGTTCACCGGGGCAGACGGCCTGCGCCTCCCCACCCGCATCGGCCACACCACCACCGACTACGGACGGGCATACGACGCCGGCACCGAGGTCAACACCGAGGCATGGGCCGACCTGGTTCCCCCGTGCGCCCAGCTCACCGGATTCGGAGACCAGGGTGGCACCGGCGCCAGCAACCCTGAGCTCGCCGAGAACGGAAAGGTGCGCGTTCATCGTGGCATCTCCGGCAGTGGCGATCTGACCCCCTCGATCCACGGCTGGAGCGAGCCAGTGTCGAAGATCGAGGTCACCCGAATCGGGTGATCGGTCGGACCACAGGGCGGGGGAGGCCGAGAGGTCTCCCCCGCCCATCGATGACGAAGCTCAAGAAGCCGGCGCGATCGCTCGATAAACCAGCGTGGGACCACGGACCAACGAGACGCCGGCAACGACGATCGTGATAACCAATGGCAAGGGCGGGGTCGGCAAGACCTCGCTGGTCGCCAACATCGCCGGGCTGGCAGCCGTCCGTGGCATCCGTACCCTCGCCATCGACCTCGATCCCCAGGCCAACCTGGCCGGGGACTTCGGTGCCCGGACCCAGGCCCGCCGCGACGATGGCCGAGCCATGCTGGACTCGGCCTGCGATTTCGCCCTGCTGGAGCCCATCGCCGGAGTGCGCCCGAACATAGATCTGGTGGCCGCCGGCGCCCACACCCGCCAGCTGGCCGAGTGGATGACCGTCTCGCGAGGCGAGGACCCCACCGTTGTGCTGGCCGTTCGCGAGGCCATCGCCGGCATCCGCCACCACTACGATCTCATCCTCATCGACACCCCTCCCGCCCCGGCGGTGTTGGCCGAAGCCGGCATCCAGGCCGCAGACTGGGTGCTATCGCCGGTACGGGCCGACTTCGCCTCCATCGACGGGCTCGAACAGGTCAAGTTGTGCCTGGGGCGGATGGGTGAGCTGGGACTGCCCACCCCACCGATGCTCGGGGTGGTGCTGTTCGACGTCGCCACCCAGAGCACGGCCGTGATCGAGGAGATCCGCTACGCCGTGGCCGATCAGGCAGCTTGGGCCGGACCCGTGTTCGAGACCGTGATCCGGCGGTCGGAGCGCTCGGCGCTAGACATGCGCCGCTGGGGTCTGCTGGCTGGAGAGTACCGCGACCGGTCGGGACGGGTGCTCAACAGCGAGGAGGCACGGCGACGGCTCCAGAACCAGGGTCTGGAAGAGGCTGCAGCCCGATTCAGTCGGGCAGCCGACGCCGTCGCCCGGGACTACGACCAGTTGGGGGTGGAGGTGCTCGAGCGCATGGTCGAGCTGGTCCCCGACCCGGTCGTCAGTCGGCCGCCGCTTCCTGTGATCTGAGACCCTCGGCGGCGGCGACGGCCTGTTCGCGACCGCCTTCGGTGATCTGGGCGCGGTCGGTCAGCAACGTCACCTGATTCGCCAGCACCTGGAGGAAACCGCCGTGGACGCCGATGGTGGTCTTCAAGGCTCCGTGCTCGACGATCACAGCCCCGGTGGTCAGTGCAGCCATGAGCGGCTCGTGATCGGCGAGAATGCCGATCTCACCCTCGGTGGTGCGGGCAACGAGGAACTGGGCCTCGCCACTCCACACCGTCGCCTCGGGTGAGACCACATCGACCTGGAAGCTCTTCGCCATCTGTCAGTCTCCTCTGCGGCTCAGGCCGCGGCGCCCTTGGCGATCTCTGCGGCCTTGCGCTCCACGTCCTCGCGGCCGCCCACCATGTAGAAGGCCTGCTCGGGGAACTCGTCCATCTCGCCGTCCAGCACCGCCTTGAAGGAGCTGATCGTCTCCTCACGGGGGGTGTAGATACCCGCCTGGCCGGTGAACTGCTCAGCCACGAACATGGGCTTGGCGAGGAACCGCTGGATACGACGGGCCCGGCCCACCACCAGACGGTCGTCCTCGGAGAGCTCGTCGATACCAAGAATGGCGATAATGTCTTGCAGGTCCTTGTACCTCTGCAGCACCCGCTGAACCTCGATGGCCACCGCGTAATGCGCCTCTCCCACGATCTGGGGATCGAGGGCACGGGAGGTGGAGTCGAGCGGGTCCACGGCGGGGTAGATACCCAGTGCCGTGAGCGGGCGGGACAACACGGTGGTGGCGTCGAGGTGAGCGAAGGCCGTGTGCGGTGCAGGGTCGGTGATGTCGTCGGCGGGCACGTAGATCGCCTGCAGCGACGTGATTGACTTGCCCTTGAGCGACGTGATCCGCTCCTGCAGGGAGCCCATCTCGTCGGCCAGGTTGGGCTGGTAGCCCACTTCCGACGGCATGCGGCCGAGCAGCGTGGAAACCTCGGAGCCGGCTTGGGTGAAGCGGAAGATGTTGTCGATGAACAACAGCACGTCCTGGTTCTGCACATCCCGGAAGTACTCGGCCATGGTCAGGGCCGACAGGGCGACGCGGAGACGCACGCCCGGGGGCTCATCCATCTGCCCGAACACCAGCGCCGCCTTCTCGATGACGCCGGTCTCGGTCATCTCGAGGAAGAGGTCGTTGCCCTCACGGGTGCGCTCGCCCACTCCGGCGAACACCGACACGCCACCGTGCTGCTGAGCGACGCGGTTGATCATCTCCTGGATGAGAACCGTCTTGCCCACACCGGCACCACCGAACAGACCGATCTTGCCGCCTTCCAGGTAGGGCGAGATCAGGTCGAGCACCTTGATGCCGGTCTCGAACACCTTGCGCTGCGGCTCGACGTCCTCGAACGCCGGCGGCTGACGGTGAATCGACCAGCGGGGCTCGTCGAAGCTCTGGTCGGGGGCGTCGAGAGCGTCACCCCACATGTTGAAGATGTGGCCGAGAACCTGATCGCCCACCGGGACCATGATGGGAGCTCCGGTGTTGATCACCGGCGCGCTGCGGGTGAGACCATCGGTGGGCGCCATGGCGATGGCACGAATCTTGTTGCCACCCAGATGCTGGGCGACCTCGAGCTTCACCAACTTCTTGTCGTCGCCGAGGTTGAACTCGATCTCGAGGGCGTGCAGGATCTCGGGAAGCTCACCCGGGGGGAACTCGACATCCACCACCGGCCCCGCCACCTTGACGACCCTTCCCTGGCTCTTTGCTTCAGACATCGGTATTGCTCCTGTAATCGATCGATCAGCTGTCGGAGGCGAGCGCCTCGGCGCCGCCGACGATTTCGGTGATGGCCGTTGTGATCTCGGCCTGACGTGCTCGGTTTGCCTGCACCCTGAGGAGCCGGATGAGCTCCTCGGCGTTGTCGGTGGCCGCCTTCATGGCCCGGCGGCGAGCAGAGTGCTCGGAGGCCGACGCCTCCAGCAGCATGTTGTACACCGAGGCCTCGATGTACCGGGGCAGGATCCTCGAAAGGATCTCCCCCGGGGATGGTTCGTAGGAGTAGGTCACATTGGCGGTGGTCCCGTCCGCCCGATCAGGCGGCGTGAGCGGCAACAACGCCACCCCGCTCGGGACCTGGGTCATCGCACTCTTGTAGCGCGTGTAGAAAGCCTCGACGGCGTCGATCTCCCCCGAGGCGTACGCCTCCATCACCGTGTTGGCGATGGCCCGGGCGTCACCGTACCCGGGGGTGTCGGTCACGGCCAGGTAGGCGTATTTGATGTCGTAGTTCCGGTAGCGGAAATATGCCTGCGCCTTCTTGCCCACCACATACAGAGCGACCTGACGCCCGGCGGCGATGTGTTCGATGATCGCCTTCTCGGCCATTCGGATGATGTTGGTGGCGTAGGCGCCGGCCAGACCACGGTCCGACGACACCACGATCACGCCGACCCGGCGGATCTCACGCCGCTCCAGCAAGGGATGCGAGGCAGCACCGGCGGCACCGCCCACGTTTCGGATGACTTCGATCAGCTTCTGCGAGTAGGGCTGCGACGCCACCACCCTGGCCTGTGCCTTGGGGATCCTGGCGGCGGCGATCAGCTCCATGGCGCGAGTGATCTTCTTGGTCGCCTCGACGCTTCTTATCCGCCGCCGAGTATCGCGGAGACCTGCCCCGGCCATGGGTCAGGCGACCTCGTGCGCAGAGTTGAAAGCGGTCTTGTAGGCCTCGATCGCCTCGAGCAGCGCTGCGGAGTCGCCCATTTCGCCGGTGTCCCGGATGTGAGCCAGCAGCGACCCGTGGCGGGTCGCCACGAACTCGCGCAGACCCCGCTCGAAGCGGGGGACGTCCTGCACAGGCACCGAGTCCATGTGGCCTTCGGTGACCGCGAAGATCAACAACACCTGCTCCTCGACCGGAACCGGTTCGAACTGCGGCTGCTTGAGAACTTCGACCACCCGGCGACCCCGCTCGAGCTGTGCCAGAGATGCGGCATCGAGTTCCGAGCCGAACTCGGCGAATGCCGCCAGCTCACGGAACTGAGCGAGGTTGAGACGCAACGGGCCGGCGATCTTCTTCATGGCCTTGATCTGGGCGTTACCACCGACCCGGGACACCGAGGTACCGGCATTCATGGCGGGGCGCACACCCTGATAGAAGAGGTCGGTCTCGAGGAACACCTGACCATCGGTGATCGAGATCACGTTGGTGGGGATGTACGCCGAGATGTCGTTGGCCTTGGTCTCGATGACGGGCAGACCGGTCATCGAACCCGAACCCAGCTCGGGCGACATCTTGGCGCAACGCTCCAACAGACGGCTGTGGAGGTAGAACACGTCGCCGGGGTAGGCCTCACGACCAGGGGGACGGCGCAGCAGCAGCGAGATCTCGCGATATGCCACGGCCTGCTTGGAGAGGTCGTCGAACATGACCAGTGCATGCTGGCCTTCGTACATCCAGTACTGGCCGATGGCCGAACCGGCGTAGGGGGCGTACATCTGGAGGGCGGGTGCCGCCGACGCCGCGGCGTTGACCACCACCGTATACTCCATGGCGCCGTGCGCTTCGAGCACCGACACCACCTCGGCCACCGTCGATGCCTTCTGGCCGATGGCGACGTAGATGCACTTCACTTCCTGGGGCGTTCCCTGGTGGCGCTTCTGGTTGATGATGGTGTCGACCAGCAGGGCGGTCTTGCCGGTCTGGCGGTCACCGATGATCAGCTGACGCTGGCCGCGGCCGACCGGGGTCATGGCATCGATCGTCTTGATACCAGTCTGCAGCGGCTCGTGCACCGGCTGGCGCTCCACCACCGACGGGGCCTGCGTCTCGAGCAAACGGCGCTCGGTCGAAACGATCGGGCCCTTGCCGTCGATCGGGTTGCCGAGCGTATCGACCACCCGGCCGAGCAGACCGTCACCGACGGGAACGGAGAGCACGTTGCCGGTCTGCTTGACGGGATCGCCTTCCTGGACGTGGGAAGCCTCACCCATGAGCACGACTCCGAGGTCGTCCTCATCGATGTTGAGCGTCACACCCAGCAGGCCTCCGGGAAACTCCAGGAGTTCCGAGGCCATGACGTTGGGAAGGCCGCGCACACGGGCGACACCGTCGGCCACAGACGCAACGTATCCGACGGTCTCCTTCGTGAGCTCGGGGGACCAACCCTCGAGACTCTTCTTCAGGGCCGTCGTGATGTCTTCTGCGGTGATGGTCAGGTCTGCCATGGTCCTTCCTGGTTCTCAGTTCTTCATCGCCGCGCGAAGCGACTGGAGGCGGCTGCGTATCGAACCGTCGATCACGGTGTCACCCACACGGGCGACGACACCGCCCAGGACGGACGGGTCGACGATGGTGCGTGCCTCGACCGGCCTTCCGGTCGCCTTGACGAGTGCTGCACTCAGGCGCTGCACCGTTGCATCGTCGAGCGGAATTGCCGAACGGATCTCCGCGACATCGGCGCCGCCCGAATGGGCGACCTTCTGGGAGAGACGGTCGGCGATTGCGCTCAGGTCAGAGGAGCGACCCTGGGTGATTATGAACGAGACCAGGTTGACGGTCAGTTGCGAAGCACGACCACCGAGAAGGTCATCGACCACCGAATGCTTGCGCTCCACGGGCAGCCTCGGGTCCAGCAGCGCGTCGCGGAGTGCGGGTGAGGTTTCGACCGAACGCGCGATGGCGTACAACTCGCGCTCGACCCGCGAGGTGTCACCCTCGGCCCCGGCGAGTTCGAAGATCGCTGCTGCATATGCGTCGACCCGGTCTGCCACCTACTTCTCCAATTCTGCGATATACCGCTCGACAAGACCCAGTTGGGTGTCCCGATCGAGGCTCTTTCCGACCACCAGCTCGGCGAGATCGATGGACATGTTCGCCACGTCCGATCTCGCGTCGGCGAGCACGCGGCTGCGCTCACCGGCGGCGTCCTCACGGGCTTTGGCCATGATGGCCTCGGCGTCGGCGGTCGCCTTGGCGATGATGTCGGCCTTCATGCTTTCGCCCCGGGCACGAGCCACCTCAATGGCTTCGCTCTGTTTGGCGCGGGTGTCGGCGAGCTGCGCCTTGTAATCCGCGAGCAACGCGGCCGCTTCGGCCTTGGCGGCCTCGGCCTCCTGGATCTGCCCACCGATCGCCTTCTGACGCTCTTCGAGCGTCTTGTTGAGGGCGGGAACCGCCCACTTCCACATGAAGAGGAAGACGATGAGGAAGGCGAGGCCACCAGCGATCAGCTCGACGGTCGGGGGGAGCAACAGCTCGAGGCCGCCTCCTCCCTCGCTCTCCTCCACGGCCAGGATGAAGTGCAGCATCAGCCGAGGAAGAAGAGCACGAAGCCGATGAGGGCCAAGGCCTCGGTGAAGGCGATACCCAGGAACATGGTGGTTCGCACCATGCCGGCTGCTTCGGGCTGACGAGCCATGGCCTGGACGGCGTTACCGGCCACAAGGCCCACACCGATGCCAGGGCCGATGGCGGCGAGGCCGTATCCGACCACATTCAGGCTCCCGGTGATCCCGCCCGCTGCCTCCTGGGCGAGGATCTGGGCGGCAGCCAGTATTGCGAGGACTGCGTCCATCTCTGTCTCCGTTCCTTTCTGTTCCCTCGTGGGTTCTCTGCGATCTAGTGGGCGACGGCGGCGGCGCCGTGCTCGCTGCCGTGGTCGTCACCGTGCTCGACGTTGATCGAGGACTCGATGTAGACCGCGGACAGGAGGGTGAAGATGTAGGCCTGGATCACGGCAACCAGCATCTCGAAGAGGTAGATGCCGAGACCGAAGATGAACCATGCCGGGCCGGCGAGTCCCTTCACACCGATCTCGCCGAAGTTGGTGAACAGGTTCAGCGTGAACACCCATCCTGTGATGAGAAGGAGGCTGAGCATGGTGTGACCTGCCACCAGGTTGGCGAACAACCGGACTGCCAATGAGAACGGGCGGATCGCCAATACCGAGACCAGCTCGATGATGCCCACCAGCGGCTTCATGGCGAGCGGAACTCCCGGAGGCCAGGCGAGATGCGTGAAATAACCGACCCCCTGCTTCTTGATGCCCACCACCAAGAAGATCAGGTAGGTGGCCACTGACAGCAGCAACGGAATTGCCATGCGGGATGTGATCGGGAAGTTGATGAGCGGCGTGAGACCGAAGAGGTTCCCGACCAGGATGAACATGAACAGCGACAGAAGGTACGGGAAGTACTTGAGACCGTCCGGTCCGATGATGCCGATGGCAATGTCGTTGCGGACGACGCCGATGAGCGACTCCATGGCGGCGCCGAACTTGGTGGGGACCGCCCGCGGCGTTCGTAGCGCGAAGTAGACGAGAGCGATGACGACGAAGGCGGCGAACACCATCAGGATGGGGGTTCGGCTGATCTCGCCGAAGATCGGCTTGAACACGAACAACTCGGTCACTTCGGCCGGTGCACACACCGGGTTGTTCACGAAGTCGCACTCTTCGACGGCCAGAATTAGCTGGTCCAATCCAAATCCCTTTCTCTCCCACGTGCCACGGCAATCGCCTCGAGGACGAGCAGCACCATATACGTCACCACCGCTGAGATCCCAAACGCCAGCCGATCGATCTCGACGAACTGCACGATGAGGAGCATCGTCGCCATGATCAGCCCCGAACGGAGGAAGAATCCGAACAGCGCCACAGCATGGTACATGGCCAGCGAGATGCGCATGGCTAGGCTCAGCATTGCACCAGCCAGAAGGAAGTTGCCCACGATCACGGCGACGCCGATGGTCGAACCGATGAGCCCGTCGAGTCCTCGAACCACCCCGAACAGGGCGATGACGAGGGGTCCAACATAGATGGCACGCTTGACCGTGTGGCGAGCAATGACCGTTTCGACCGGCGTGGCGCCGGAGAGCCGGGTGGCCATGTGCTCACCGGTCACGAGACATCTCCTCGAGCCGCTTGGAGAAATGCCAGACCTTCATGAAGCCCGAGTACGCGCCGACCGCTATGCCGAGGACAACGAGCCAGGGATCGGTGCCGAGCCACTTGTCCGCGAAGAAGCCGAGGAGGGTTCCGGCGAGGATCGAGTTGAGGAAGGCGCCGCCCTCCATCCACCCGTCTGAGACGGCGGATGTGACCTGCCTGTGAGCGTTGTCAGATCGCATGAGTGATGGGGCACCTGAGGGGATGAACGGGCTTCGTGAAGTCCGGAACGAGAGTGTACGGCCCGGGACGCCCGCCGCCCAAATCCACGACCGAAACTGCGTGCGACACCGTCGCAACGGGTGTGTCACACGCAGTTTCAGGTGTCACACGTGACCGGCGAAGTCAGCGGGATACGGCGGGAACGCCTCGGCCAGGGCCCGGATTTCAGACTCGATGGCGGCCACGGCGCCGGCGTTGCCCCGCTCCTTCAACGCCCGGGCGATCAAGGCGGCGGTCTGGGTGGCCTCGGCCGTCCCCATCCCCTGCGTGGTCATGGCGGGCGTCCCGATTCGGAGGCCGCTGGTGTGCATCGGCGGTCGCGGGTCGTTGGGGATGGAGTTGAAGTTCAGCGTGATCCCGATCGAGTCGAGCAGCTTGGCCGCCTCACGACCGGTGAGGTCGGGATCGATCGAACGCAGGTCGAGCAGCATCAGGTGGTTGTCGGTGCCGCCGGTGACCAGCCGTACACCGTCCGCCTGGAGCCTGGTTGCCATCGCCGAGGCGTTCTCGATGATCCGCCGGGCATAGGCGCGGAACTCGTCAGTGTCGTTCTCGTGGAAGCACACCGCCTTGCCGGCGATCTGGCTCATGATGGGACCGCCCTGGCCGCCCGGGAAGACAGCCTTGTCCATCAGCTTGGCGTACGGGTCGGTGCAGAGGATCATGCCGCCCCTGGGGCCTCTCAGGGCCTTGTGGGTGGTGGCAGTGACGATGTCGGCATACTCCATCGGGTTGGGGAACGCCTTACCGGCGACAAGCCCGATGAAGTGGGCGGCGTCGACCATGAACACCGCCCCGATCTCGTCGGCGATCGAGCGGAACGCCTCGTAGTCGAGGTGTCGGGGGTAGGCGGAGTATCCGGCGAGCACGATCTTGGGCCGGTGTTCGAGCGCCAGGGCCCGCACGTTGTCCATGTCGATCCGTTCGGTCCCGGGGTCGAGGCCGTAGGCGACGAAGTTGTACTGCTTGCCGGAGAAGTTGACCTTGGAGCCATGGGTGAGATGTCCACCCTGGTCGAGGCGCATCCCGAGGACGGTGTCGCCGGAGTCGAGCAGCGCCAGGTACACCCCCATGTTGGCCTGGGCACCGGAGTGCGGTTGCACGTTGGCGTGGTCGGCTCCGAACAGCGCCTTGGCTCGCTCGATGGCCAACGTCTCCATTTCGTCGACCACGCCACAGCCCTCGTAGTAGCGCCGGTCCGGATACCCCTCGGCGTACTTGTTGGTGAACACCGATCCACACGCCGCCATCACCGCCGGGGAGGCGAAGTTCTCGGAGGCGATCAGGTGGATGTGGCTGTTCTGACGTTCCAGGTCGCGGCGGATGAGATCCGCCATCTGAGGGTCTACCGACTCGATCGGGTCCATGGAGATCATGCATCGGAGGGTAGTGCAGCCTGCCGTCCCCGTAGCGCCCCGCACTGCCTGGGTGCGACCAGGCAACAAAAGAGAGCCGCCCCGGATTCCCGGGGCGGCTCTCGGTGGTTCGTCGACGGATCGGTTCAGCGGATCGCCGCTCCGGTGTCCTTGTCGAAGAAGTGGAGACGGCTCGTGTCCAGGTAGAGCTTGGCCATGTCGCCGGAACGGGGGGCATGATCGGGGTCGACCCGGGCCGTCATCTTGGTGACCGCACCCAACGAGTCGACGTCGGTGCCCTCGTCCTCCATCAGTTCCCGCAGCTCCGGCGTGACGACCGGGGCGCCCTCTCGCTCGAAGTGCACGAACGCCTCCGAACCGAGCTGCTCGGTGAGACCGACCTTGATGTCGATCACCCGGTCGGTGGTGTCCACGTCCGAGGACACCGCAGCCACCAGCTCGAAGCTCTCGGGACGCATGCCGATGACGATGTCCTTGCCCTTGTAGTCGGCGAGGCCCTTGTGGGCGGCAACTCGCCCGCGATCGATCTTGACCCGGGAGCCCGAGAAGCGAACGAAGACGTCTTCGCCCTCGCCTTCGATGGTTCCGTAGGTGAAGTTCATCGATGGCGAACCGATGAAGCCTGCCACGAAGAGGTTGTTGGGCTCGTCGTAGAGCCGTCGGGGGGAGTCGATCTGCTGGAGGTTCGAAATCTCCTTGCCCCCGATGGCCCGGAGCACGGCCACCCGGTCACCCATCGTCATGGCCTCGACCTGGTCGTGGGTCACGTAGAGGGTGGTGGTGCCGAGACGGGCGTGCAGCAGTCCGAGCTCGGAGCGCATCTGTACCCGCAGCTTGGCGTCGAGGTTGGACAGCGGCTCGTCCATCAGGAAGGCGGAGGGCTCACGCACGATGGCGCGACCCATCGCCACCCGCTGCCGCTGACCGCCCGAGAGGGCCTTCGGCTTACGGTCCAGGTACTCGGTGATCTCGAGGACCTTGGCTGCCTCCTGGACGCGACGGTTGATCTCGTCCTTGGGCATCTTGCGCAGCTTGAGACCGAACGCCATGTTGTCGAACACGCTCATGTGGGGGTAGAGCGCGTAGTTCTGGAAGACCATGGCGATGTCGCGGTCCTTGGGGGACACGTCGTTGACAACGCGCTCGCCGATCCTGAGTTGGCCCTCTGTGACCTCCTCGAGACCCGCCACCATTCTCAGCAGCGTTGATTTACCGCAACCCGAGGGGCCTACGAGCACTACGAACTCGCCGTCACCGACCTCGATGTTGACGTCGTAGATCGCTCGGGTACCGCCTGGGTAGATTTTCCCGATGCCATCAAAGATGATCGAAGACACTGCTCTCCTCCGGAGTCGACCTGTCGCCGTGTGAGAACTTACCATGGGAGACTCGAGCTCGTTCCACGAACCAGGAGATACCGTGCCAAGGACCATCGTCATCACGGGCGGGACCGGGGGTCTCGGAAGCGCCCTCGTACGTCGCCTGCTGCGTCAGGACGTGCGGTTGGCGGTCACCTATCTGCTCCCCGAGGAGGCCACCCGCTTCGAGCAGGAGTTCGATATCGACGAAGACCGCGTCGCTCTCCGCCGGGTCGACGCCACCAACCCCGAGTCGGTGTCCTCGTTCATGAAGCACGTGCGCGAGGAGATGGGGCCCATCAGCGGGCTCGCCTGCCTGGTGGGCGGGTGGGCCGGCGGCCGGGACGTCGAGGACACCGACGACGTCCGCTTCGACCGGATGATCGATCTCAACCTGCGCTCGTCGTTCTACGCCGTGCGAGCCGCCATCCCCCACATGAAAGAGGCTCCCTACGGCCGCATCGTGCTGGTGGGCAGCCGGGCCGGGATCGAGAACCCACCGGGTCAGGCCGCCTTCAACATGGCGAAGGCGGCGGTGATGGCGCTCGGCCGCAGCACCGCTTCGGAGATGGAACCCACCGGGATCACCACCGCCGTCCTGATGCCGTCGGTGATCGACACCCCCGCCACCCGGGCGACGCTCCCCTACGCCGACTACGTCAACTGGCCGACCCCCGACGACATCGCCGCCGTTGCCGACTTCCTGCTGTCAGAAGAGTCGGGCGTGATGAACGGCGCCCTCGTGCCGGTGTACGGCAAGGCCTGACCTTCGAGCTTCGAGCTTCGAGCTTCGAGCTTCGAGCGATTCTGGCCAGCAACCCAGCACCCA
>JBHJOH010000245.1:0-18900 GCA_050329955.1 Acidimicrobiia bacterium
CATCAGCTGGTCTCTCCTGCGAGCGTCTGTCGAGACTGGTGGGCTCCACGATACGCCTACGACGCGAGGTGCGGCTACCGGGGCTGACGGGTTGGGGTTTCGAGACGTAGGGCGATCCAGTGTTCGATGTCGCTGGAGCGGTATCGGACGTGTTTTCCGACTCGGAACCCGGGTGGGCCGGCGCCTTGGTGACGCCAGGCGTACAGGGTGGCGACGGGCACGCCCAGGTAGTCGGCGAGTTGTTGGGTGGTGAGCAGGCGGTCGAGTGTCTCCATCACCCGATCATCGGAACCGACCCTGTCATCTGAGTGTTGTCCCGGTGCCAGTCGGGGAGGCCACGAGGCCTGCCCGACATCTGGCGCGTCCCGGTGTTTCGATGCCGGGTCGGCATGCCGGGTCGGGCTTGGATGACACTCCGTTGACACTGTGATGACAGGGCTACGGACACTCTGCTGACAGTGAAGGCCGACTACGGCGCTCGGCGCAACCGCATCGTCGAGGCGGTGCGGGTGGACCCCGACGGTACTTCACCGTGGAGCGTGCTTCGCCGAGCATTCCTCGAGGTCGGTGTCGACTTCGAGGCCGAGCGTGATCGACTGCTACGGCGCTTCCGAATCGTCGGAGAGGCGCCATCGGTGGCGGAGCGGAACCTCGCAGTGCAGGCGACGTGGGAGTCGCTGGTCGCGAAGACCGTCGCCGACTGGCTTTCGGTAGACACCGACGACCTGAGATCACGACTGGTCGCGGCAGCGGCTCTTGCCGCCATGCGGACGTCGCTGCATCATTGGATGGCGACCGGGTGCGACTCGCATCTGCCGGATCACATCGCCCTGTGCTTCGACCTGATCGGGGCCGGCCTCGATTCGCTGGACACCGGCTCCTGACGAGAGGGATTCCTCGCTGCTGCCGCCCGTCCATCCTTGGGGCGCGTGGCTGCACGGCCGTTGCCGGAGCGCTCCGCAGACGGGTCAGAAAGGACCTTTGCCCCTATTCACTAATCCTGTACTCGAAAACTATAGGTCTGCAAGAGAGGAGATCTGGTGAGTCGTCCGGAGCTTGTCGACTTCCGTCAGGAACGTATTCGGGTTCTTCACTACACCTGGATAGCGTTCTTCATAGCGTTCTACATCTGGTTCAACATGGCGCCGCTGGCAACGACCATGTTGCGTGACGTCGGATGGCTCACCGAAGAACACATCAAGGTGCTCGCCATCATCAACGTCTCACTCACGATTCCCGCCCGGATCCTCGTGGGTGCCCTCATCGACAAGTACGGACCGAGGGTGGTGTTCTCCGGGCTGCTCATCTCGATGGCGTTCCCCACCTTCTTCTTCGCCTTCGGCGACTCGGTGACCCAACTGATGGTGTCCCGACTGCTGCTTTCGACGGTGGGTGCGAGCTTTGTGATCGGCATCCGCATGGTGGCGCAGTGGTTCCCCCCCAAGATGATCGGCCGGGCCGAGGGGTTTTACGCCGGGTGGGGGAACTTCGGATCGGCCTGGGCGGCGGTCACGCTCCCGTGGCTTGCCATCACCGTGTTCGAGGACTGGTTCGGTATCACCGATGGCTGGCGGTGGGCCCTCTTCGTGAACGGTCTGGTGGCGCTGGTCTACGGCGTCATGTACTACTTCCTGGTCAAGGACACGCCTGCGGGTGTCCCGTTCGTCGGGGTCAAGAAGACCCAGCCGATGCTGGTGAGCACGAAACGGGATCTCATCCAGTATCTGTTGTGGTCGTTCCCGATCTTCGGGGCGCTCGGCCTGTTGGCCTGGCGCATCAACCGGATCCTGATCGACGGGGCGCCGCTCATCTCCGACACCATGCTGTGGGTCATCTACGGCGTGCTGGCGGTGGCGTACGCCGCCCACATCGCCAAGTCGTTGCAGGTGAATCTGCCGCACCTTCGGGCGGGCGTACCTGAATCCGAGAAGTACCCCTTCGCCAGTGTCGCCGCCCTCAACACGACCTATGTCGCCAACTTCGGCGCCGAGTTGGCCGTGGTCTCGATGCTCCCGGCCTTCTTCGAGGCCACCTTCACGCTGGGAGCCACCGCCGCCGGGCTGATCGCCTCGTCTTTTGCGTTCGTCAATCTGATCGCTCGTCCCCTGGGTGGCCTCATCTCGGACAAGATGCGCAATCGCAAGCTGGTGATGCTCGGATACATGTTCGGTATCGCCCTCGGATTCCTCGGGATGGGGTTCATCGACTCGGCCTGGCCGATCGTGGCGGCCGTGTTCGTGACGGTGCTGTGTTCGGTGTTCGTCCAGGGCGCCGAAGGGGCGACCTTCGCCATCATCCCGCTCATCCACAAGCCGATGACGGGCCAGATCGCCGGCATGGCGGGAGCGTTCGGGAACGTCGGCGCCGTCATATACCTGGTGGTGTTCTCGTTCGTCGAGGCATCCACGTTCTTCTACATCCTGGCGGCCGGTGCGTTCCTTTCGTTCCTGCACGTGATGGTGTTCCTCGAGGAGCCGAAGGGATCGCACGACGACGAGATGTACAGCGCGGCGGAGCTGGCGGAAGCGGAGGGATCGGCATGACGGCGCAGGCTGCCCGGACCGGCGGTGACTGGCTCGATCACTGGGATCCGGAGGACGAGGCCTTCTGGGAGTCCCGGGGGAAGCGGATCGCCTGGCGAACGTTGTGGATCACCACCGCCAACCTGATGATGGCGTTCGCCACGTGGTTCGTGGTGAGTGCACTGGTCGTCCGACTGCCGAATGTTGGCTTCGACCTCACCACCTCGCAGCTGTTCTGGTTGGCCGCCATGCCGGGACTGGCCGGGGGAACGCTACGGATCGTCCACACCTTCTTGACGCCACTGTTCGGCACCCGGAAGGTCGTCAGTTACTCGAGCATGCTGTTGCTGGTACCGCTGATTGGGCTGTTCGTGGCCGTCCAGGATCCAGCGACCCCGTTCTGGGTGCTGATGCTGCTGGCCTTCCTCGCCGGGCTGGGTGGAGGAAACTTCTCTTCGTTCATGCCCAGCACCAGCCTGTTCTTCCCCAAACGGCTCCAGGGAACCGCCCTGGGGCTGCAGGCGGGGATCGGCAACTTCGGGGTGAGCCTGGTCCAGTTCGTGACCCCGTGGATCATCGGATTCGCCGCCTTCGGGGCCCTGGCCGGAGACCCGCTGACCCTCACCAGCGACGGGACATCGAGTGACATCTGGTTGCAGAATGCCACCGCCGTCTGGATCCCGATCGTGGCGGTGCTGTCGGTCGCCTCCTGGTTCCTGCTGCGAAGTGTCCCGGTCCGGGCGAATGTTCGCGAGCAGATGGACATCTTCCGGAACCCTCACACCTGGTGGATGACCTCGTTGTACATGATGACGTTCGGGTCGTTCTCAGGGTTGGCGGCAGCGTTCCCGCTCTTGATCCGCGAGGTCTACGGCGCCTTCGAAGCAGCCCCCGATCCGTTGAAGTTCGCCTTCCTGGGACCGTTGGTCGGGTCTGTGGCCCGGGTGATGGCGGGGCCGGTGTCGGACCGGGTCGGCGGTGGCAAGGTCACCCACGTGGCCGGGATCGGAATGCTGGGCTCGACGGTCGGCCTGCTCTTCTTCCTCCGGCCGGATTCGCTCGACGAGTTTCCCATGTTCGTGGGGATGATGCTGGCGTTGTTCTTCTTCGCCGGAGTCGGCAACGCCTCGACGTTCAAGCAGATGCCGATGATCTTCCCGCCCCGCCAGGCCGGCGGTGTGATCGGGTGGACGGCGGCCATCGCCGCCTACGGCCCGTTCCTGTTCTCCTCGGTGATCGGCGTCGTGATCGCCACCACCGGGAGCCCGGTCGGATTCTTCATCGGGATCGCCGTCTTCTTCGCCCTCAACATCGCCATCAACTGGTGGTTCTACGCACGAAAGGGAGCTGCACTGCCGTGTTGAATGCCAGACTGGAGCCTCACCATGCGACTGGAGATCAGCCGAAAGACCGACCTGGCGGTACGTTCCCTGTGCCGGTTGAAGGGCAACACCCGAACGAAGGGATCCGATTTGGCTGCTCTGGTGGATGCGACCCCCGGATTCATGGCGCATGTGATGGCACCACTCGTCCACGCCGGTTGGGTCGTTTCCGAGCCGGGTCCACTCGGCGGATACGTGCTCAGGGCGAAGCTCGACGAGATCTCGCTACTGGCGGTCATCGAAGCGGTGGAGGGGCCGACCATCGATGGCCGCTGCGTGCTCCGCGGTGGACCCTGTCCCACCGTCGAGAACTGCGCCCTCCACGACGCATGGGTGCCGGCCCGCGACGCCTTGTTGCAGCGGCTGGCGGCGACCCCCATCGACCAGGTCGCCGGCTCGCTGACGGTCGAGTCGGCCTGATCGGTCGCATCGTCCTGATCGTTGGGCTGACACCGATTCTGGTTCTGGTGTCTGGGGAGTCGGCCACGGCACAGCAAGACGACGGTGCCACCGCCTACCAACAGGCATGCGCATCGTGCCACCAGGCGGACGGGGCCGGGATCCCCGGAGCGTTTCCTCCCCTGGCCGGGAACCCGAACGTCGCCGATCCCGACTATGTGGCCGACGTGATTCGCAACGGTGTGCAGGGACCGATCTCGGTCAACGGTGAGACCTACGACGGGGTGATGCCGGCCATCACGGGGCTCACCGATACTCAGATCGAGGCCGTTGCCGCGTATGTGGCCGGCATGGCAACCGGCGTTGCAGGCACACCTCCGACGCCCACCACGGCTCCAGCCGGCCCGGTGCCAGGTGATGCCCAGCACGGCGATGACCTCTTCGTCGGGCGCGAGGCACTTGCTGCGGGAGGCGCCTCGTGTGCGGGTTGCCATGCCGCCGGAGCTTTCGGCGGCGCGAGTCTCGGTCCGGACCTGACCGACGCCTTCACCCGCCTGGGCGGTGAGGCCGGCTTGAGCGGATGGCTGGCTACACCGCCGTCGGCGACGATGCAGCCCCTCTACACCCAACATCCTCTCGAGGAGACCGAGATCGCCGACCTGGTGGCGTTCCTGGCCTCGATCGATGGCACCGTGCCGGATCGTGGGCCCGACGTCATGCTCTGGGGAGGGCTGATCGGCCTGGGTGTCCTCTTCGGGGCGATGACACTCGTCTTCAAGCGGCCACGTGGCAGGTATATCGACCATCTCAGGAGCAGAGCATGAACGAGAACTGGATCCACGAGTCGGTAGACCCGGCGTCGCGGAAGTGGGAGGAGCTCTACCGGAACAGGTTCGCCCACGACAAACGCGTGCGTACGACCCACGGCGTGAACTGCACCGGTTCCTGCTCGTGGGAGGTGTTCGTCAAGGATGGCATCGTCACCTGGGAGATGCAGGCCACCGACTATCCCCAACTCGAGGAGGGACTGCCGCCCTACGAACCCCGGGGCTGTCAGCGGGGTGCGTCGTTCTCGTGGTACCTGTACAGCCCCATCAGGGTCAAGTACCCGTTTGCTCGTGGTGCCCTCATCGATATGTGGCGCCAGGCGAAGTTCGAGGCGCTCGACGACCCGGTGCATGCGTGGAGACTGATCCAGGACAATCCCGAGCGGCGTCGTCGTTATCAGGAAGCACGCGGGAAAGGCGGCTTTCGACGGATTCGCTGGGACGAGGCACTCGAGATCATCTCTGCTTCACTCATCCACACGGTGAAGACCTACGGACCCGACCGGGTGGCCGGCTTCTCGCCCATCCCCGCCATGTCGCAGGTGAGTTACGCCGCCGGTAGTCGGTTCCTGTCGTTGCTCGGCGGTGTGGTGATGAGTTTCTACGACTGGTACTGCGACCTGCCGCCCGCCTCGCCTGAGATCTGGGGTGAGCAGACCGACGTCCACGAGGCCGCCGATTGGTACAACGCCCGCTTCGTGGCCGTGATGGGCTCGAACCTCAACATGACCCGGACACCGGACACCCACTTCATCTCCGAGGTCAGGCATGCCGGCGCCAAGCTGGCGGTGTTCAGCCCCGACTTCTCGATGGTCGCCAAGTACGCCGACTGGTGGATCCCGGCCAACGCCGGCCAGGACACCGCCTTCTGGCTGGCGGTCGACCATGTGATCCTCACCGAGGCCTACCGGGACCGGACCGTCGGATACTTCGACGACTACGTCAAACGCTACACCGACCTTCCTTTCCTGGTCGAGATCGACGCCGATGGGAAACCGGGCAAGTATCTGCGCGCAAACCGGCTTCCCGGATACACCGATGTCGAGAACGGCGACTGGAAGCTCGCCATGTGGGACGACACCGTCGACGGCCCGCGGATGCCCAACGGCACCATCGGGTTCCGGTGGGCCGACAAGGATCCAGGTCACTGGAACCTCGAACTGACCGATCAGGTCACTGGCGCCGAGATCGACCCTCGCCTGTCGTTTGTCGAGGGGCACGATGCGGTGCTCGGCGTGGACTTCGACGACTTCGGAGGCGGGGAGGCCGTACGGCGTGGAGTCCCGGTTCGACGGGTCCAAACCGTCGACGGCGAGGTGACGGTCACCACGGTGTTCGACCTGCTGATGGCGCGCTTCGGCGTCGCCCGCGGTTTCGATGGTTTCGACGCCCGGAGTTACGACGACGAAGACGTGCCGTACACCCCGGCATGGCAGGAGAGATACACGGGCATTCACCGCGACACGGTTGTCACCTTTGCCAGGGAATGGGTCCGCAACGGAGAGCTGACTCACGGCAAGAACCTGGTGATCATCGGGGCAGGCGCCAACCACTGGTACCACAACAACCTGCTGTACCGGTCGGCGATCGTCGCTCTCATGCTCACCGGATCGGTTGGGGTCAACGGTGGCGGTCTCGGCCACTATGTCGGTCAGGAGAAGCTGGTCAACCAGGCGTCGTGGAGTTCGATCGCCTTCGGACTCGATTGGGGCATGGCGCCACGGCATCAGAACACCCCATCGTTCCACTACGTCCACTCGGATCAGTGGCGTTACGAGCGTGGGTACCGCGACTACGACAGCCTGCCGGAGGGCCATCCCGACGCTCACACCATCGACCACCAGGCGCGCGCCGTGCGCCAAGGATGGTTGCCGTTTTTCCCGCAGTTCTCGCAGAACCCGATCGATCTGGTCAGGCGCCTCCGACGTTCGGGTGCCGCCACGGACGCCGAAGTGGTGGATGCCGTTGTCAAAGGCCTCCAGGACGGTGAGGTGAGTTTCGCCATCGACGATCCCGACGCACCTGAGAACTGGCCGCGCATCTGGTTCATCTGGCGGGGCAACGCCATCGGCACCTCCGCCAAGGGTCACGAGTTCTTCATGAAGCACTACCTGGGCACCCACTCGACGGCGATCGCCGCCGAGCCGGCCGATCACGGTGTTTCCGAGGTGCACGTCCGCCCGGATGCCCCCATCGGGAAGATGGACCTGGTTGTGGACCTCAACTTCCGGATGGACACCTCGGCGCTGTACTCCGACATCGTCCTTCCCGCTGCGACCTGGTACGAGAAGGACGACCTCAACACCACCGACTGCCACACCTTCATCAACCCGATGCAGGCGGCTGTGGCACCGGCTTGGGAGTCCCGATCGGACTGGCAGATCTTCTCCGACATCGCCGAGCGGTTCACGCGCATGGCGGCGGGCAGGCTGCCCGGCGAAGTCGAAGACATCGTCATGATTCCGCTCACCCACGACACCCCAGACGAGCTCAGCCAGCCCACCGTGACCGACTGGCGCTCCGGGGAGGTGGAGGCGATCCCCGGCAAGACGATGCCCAAGTTCCGGATCGTCAAACGGGATTACACCCACCTGTACGAACAGATGGTCTCACTGGGTGCCGGCGTCCGGTCGAACGGGGTGGCTGCCCACGGCCTGAAGATCGATGTGGCCGACTTCTATGATGAGATGGCCCGCCGTCACCCGCGGGTCGACAGCCCCTTTGCGAACGGCCATGCCCTTCCGTCGCTTGAGCATGACCGTGAGGTCTGCGAGATGATCCTTGCGCTAGACCCCGCGTCGAACGGCGAGCTCGCCTACCGGGCGTTCGAGGCAGAAGAGCACAAGACCGGACGGATGCTGCGGCACCTCGGCGACGGCCAGCGTGACACTCGCTACGACTTTTCGGATCTCGTCGCCCAGCCTCGCCGGGTGCTCACCACCCCCACCTGGTCGGGAGTGATCAACAAGGGCCGGGCCTACAGCCCCTTCACGTTCAACGTCGAACAACTGGTGCCGTGGCGGACGCTCACGGGCCGCCAGCACTTCTACCTCGACCACGAGCAGTACCTCGCCTGGGGGGAGCATCTCCCGGTGTACAAGCCCCGCCCAGACCACTCGATGCTGTCAGAGACCGAGCAGACCCTGATCGAAGGCCAGGGCGGTCGCCTGTTCAGCTACATCACCCCCCACGGGAAATGGTCGATCCATTCGACCTACTCCGACAACCATCGGATGATGACCCTGTCGCGCGGTGGCTATCCGATCTGGATCAACGACAAAGATGCCGCCGATCTGGGCATCGCCGACAACGACTGGTTGGAGCTGTACAACGACAACGGTGTGTTCGTGCAACGGTGCGTGACTTCGGCCCGTATCCCGAGAAACACGGTGTTCGTCTACCACGCCACAGAACGCACCATCGGCGTCCCGATATCGCCGAGACGCAAGAAGCGGGCCGGGATGAACAACTCGCTGACCAGAACGCGACTCAAGCCGGTCCTCATGAGTGGAGGCTACGCCCAGTTCACGTACGCCTTCAACTACTGGGGGCCGACGGGCGTCAACCGGGACACCTTCGTCTACGTCCGCCGGATCGACCGGCCCGAGTACTGAGGAGGAACGACATGAGAGTTCGAGCCCAGATGAGCATGCTCTTCCACCTCGACAAGTGCATCGGATGCCACACCTGCTCGGTGGCGTGCAAGAACACCTGGACCGATCGGCAGGGCGCCGAGTACATGTGGTGGAACAACGTCGAGACCCGACCGGGCACAGGCTATCCGACAGGCTGGGAAGACCAGGATCACTACAAGGGCGGCTGGCACCGGGACGAGAAGGGCCGGCTCAAGCTCATCTTGCACTCCAAGGCGAAAGGGCTCGGTCGGTTGTTCTTCAACCCCGACCTTCCCGAGCTCGACGACTATTACGAACCGTTCACGTTCCGCTACGGCGACCTTTTCTCGGCGCCGCAGGGTGAGCACCAGCCCACTGCCCGTCCCATCTCGATGGTCACCGGTGAGGAGATGGAGATCTCCGCCGGGCCCAACTGGGACGATGACCTCGGCGGGTCGAACATCTATGCCCGCAACGACCCGAGCCTCGACGGTCTCGACCCGGCTGTGCGGGAACAGATGCAGGAAATCGAGCGTGTGGTGTTCAACTATCTGCCGAGGATCTGCAACCACTGCCTGAACCCGGCCTGCGTTGCCGCCTGCCCGTCGGGCGCCATCTACAAACGGGCCGAGGACGGCATCGTGCTGGTGAACGAGGACCAATGCCGCGCCTGGCGGATGTGTGTTGCGGCCTGCCCGTACAAGAAGGTCTACTACAACTGGTCGACCGGCAAGTCGGAGAAGTGCATCCTCTGCTTTCCTCGCATGGAGACCGGCCAGGCTCCCGCCTGTGCTCACTCATGCGTCGGACGGATCCGGTACATGGGTGTGCTGCTGTACGACCAGGACCTGATAACCCAAGCCGCCGCCGCGCCCGAGGCGGAACTGCTGCAGGCACAGTTGGACGCCATTCTCGACCCTTCCGATCCGCGAGTGGTGACGGCTGCCGAGGCGGCGGGGATCGATCAGGGGTGGATAGACGCCGCCCGGCGGTCGCCCGCCTGGAAGTTCGTCAAGGAGTGGGGCCTCGCCCTGCCGCTTCATCCGGAGTTCCGGACGGTGGCGATGATGTTCTACATCCCGCCTCTCTCACCGGTGGTTTCGACCATGGAGCGAAACCTGACCCGGCTCGACCTGCCGGCCGAACGAGTCGACTTCGAGCTGTTCGATCAACTCGACAAAGCCCGGCTCCCGGTGGAGTACCTCGCCAACCTGTTCTCCAACGGCGATGTCGAGGTCATCAAACGTGTGTTGCGCAAGATGCTCGCCGTCCGGATCTACAAGCGCAGGCAAAGCGTTGACGGCACGATCGACGAGTCGACATTGGCGCTGCTCGAGTCGGCCGGCACCAACCCGGCCGAAGTCGAGGACATCTACCGACTCACCACGATCCCCACGGTGGAAGAACGCTTCGTGCTCCCTCCGTATCACCGGGAGATGTCGATCGAGGAACTCGGTGATCCGCTGAGTCACAAAGGGGAGACCGGCTTGGGCTACATGTCGCCTCCGAGGAGGGGCGCATGATCGGCCCGCTCTCTGCCGTGGTTCAGGCCTTCTGCTATCCCGGTCCGGACGCGGCCACACGGATCGGGCAGGCGGTGGAGGGTCTCGCTCACGGGCAGGTCCGGTCCGAGCTCGCCGCCTTCCTGGCGGAGGTCTCGCCCTGGTCGCTCGGGGCGTGGGAAGAGGTCCACACCCAAACCCTCGACCTGTCGCCGCTGTTCGTGCCGTACGTCGGTCACGTCACCTGGGGTGAGAGCTATCGACGGGGAGCGTTCATGGCCGAGCTGCAGCGGGCACAACTCGGCGCCGAGGTCGACCAGCATGGAGAGCTACCGGACCACATCGTGCCGATCCTCGAATACCTGGACCGCGTCGCCACGCCGATGACCGATCTGGTCGATGTCCTCCCCGAGGCGCTGGCCACGATGCGGAAGGACCTGCGCAAAGCCGAACCTGAAAACCCGTATCTGCACGTGTTGGCGGCGGCCGCAGCGGCGGTCGAGTTCCGCCTGGCCCAAGGAGCCGCCGTATGAACCAACTGCTGTTCGTCGTGTTCCCCTATGTCGCCTTCGCGTTGGCGGTGATCGTCAGCGTCATCCGGTGGCGCCGGCATCCGTTCACCGTGTCGGCGCTGTCGTCCCAGCTGCTCGAAGGTCGCAAGCTGTTCTGGGGATCGGTGGCTTTCCACTGGGGCATCACCCTGGTGCTCCTCGGGCATCTCGCCGCCCTATTGGTACCCCGGGGGTTCGAGTTGTGGAACGGGGCACCACTCCGGCTCTATCTGCTGGAGGCCACCGGCTTGGCGCTGGGGCTGTGGACGTTGTTCGGCCTGGCGGTGCTCATCTACCGCCGCCTGACCACGGCGAGGGTCAGGGCGGTCACCACACCGATGGATCTGGTGGTGCTCGGTGTCATCCTGGTGCAGGTCGTCAGCGGCCTGTGGATAGCGGTCGGCTACCGGTGGGGCTCGTTCTGGGGAACCTCGGTGTTCGTGCCCTACATCTGGTCGCTCATCACGTTCCGGCCCCGGCCCGAACTCGTCCAGCCGCTGCCGTTCGTCCTGCAGCTCCACGCGTTTGCCTTCTTCGTGTTCCTTGCGGTCTTTCCCTTCTCTCGTCTCGTCCACATCGTCACTGTGCCCCTCGGATACCTCACGAGACCGTGGCAGAAGGTCGTCCGGATGAAGAGGACGCCCTACGTCTACCACCCGGCCGCCGACAAGCCCCTGGACCGGGTTCTGTGACTTCGACTGCAATACCGGTCGCGCCGCGGAGGGTGGCGATCGCCCTCGAGCGGGTGATCGATCCTGAACTCGGACTCAACGTGGTCGATCTCGGGTTGGTCTACGCCATCGATGTCGATGACGATTTCGTCATGGTCGACCTGGGGGTCACCACTCCCAGTTGCCCCTACTCACACAGGTTGGCGGAAGACACCGCCGCAGCTGCTCTCAATCTGCCCGGTGTGACGGGAGTCGACGTCACGCTCGTGTTCGAGCCGGCTTGGGAGCCGTCGATGCTCAGCGATCGCGCCCGGGAACTCTTGGGATGGCGATGAGGGGCACTTCGATCGCACCAGCCGGCACCCACCGGTCCCATCAGTCGCCGCAGTTGCGTGCCTCGCTCCTGGCGCTGGCTGCTGCAGGACTCGTCACGGGGATCTGGGCCGGCCTGACACGAGCGGGCGCGCTCCCTGCCGGCGGCCCGATCGACCCATCCGCCCACGGTGTCGTGATGGTCAGTGGGTTCTTCGGTGCCCTCATCTCCCTCGAACGCGCCGTGGCTCTCGACCGGACATGGGCATTCCTGGCTCCACCGGCCGCCACCATCGGCGCCCTCGGGTGGGGCGTCGGGCTGCCTGGCGCGGCATGGTGGAGTCTCGGCGCAGCCGGGACGATGACAGTGGCGAGCGTCCTGGTATGGACCCGGCAGCGCACACTCTTCGTGGCGGTCATGGCCGGTGGCGCCGCCTCCTGGGCGGTCGCCGTCGGCGTCGCCCTGATCGGCGGCTCGATCATCGCCCAGATACCCTGGCTGGCAGCGTTTCTCGTGGTGACCATCGTGGGGGAACGTCTCGAACTGTCACGGCTCACTCCACCCTCCCGTTGGAAGACCCCAACGTTTGTCCTGACCCTTGCGCTGTTCTTGTCAGGGGTGGCGGCGGCATCGGCAGGACTCGCTGGAGGCTGGCGGATACTCGGTGCCGGTCTCGTGGGTCTCGCCGGGTGGCTGGCGGTATTCGACGTGGCCCGGAGGACAATCCGGTTCGGAGGAGTCACCAGGTTCATCGCTTTCTGTCTGGTGTCCGGTTACCTATGGCTCGGGATCGCCGGCGTGTGGTGGCTCTCGGCAGGTGACCTGATCGGGACTCTGCAGTGGGACGGGGTGCTGCACGCAGTGTTCGTCGGCTTTGTGATGTCGATGGTGTTCGGCCACGTCCACATGGTGGCTCCCGCAGTGCTCGGTGTCGAAGTGCCCTACCGGCGATGGTTCGCTGCGCACCTGATCCTCCTGCACGTGTCGCTGGCTGCACGAGTGGTGGGCGATGTCGTGGTGAGTGTCCCGCTCCGCCGATGGGGAGCGATCGGCAACGCCGCCGCGATTGGCGTCTTCCTCGTTGCCACCCTCGCTTCGGTGATCCTCGCGCGGAGACGACCGGTGGCGGGCACGGATTCCCGCAGGGGCGACCGGGAAGGATCACATGACCTACACATTGATCGATGACCTGACCGCCGACCTGGATGTCCCAGCCGACGGCACCCTCAGCCGGGTCCTCGCCAAACACGGACCCGTCCGACTGGTGGCCTTCGCCTTCGATGCCGGCGAAGAACTGACCGAACACACCGCCTCCGTTCCAGTCATCGTTCAGATGATCTCGGGTGCCGTGTCCATCGAGCTGTCAGGCGAGCGCCACCTACTCGGCCCACGCTCATGGCTCTACCTCGATGCCGGAGAGCCGCACTCCGTGTACGCCGAGGAACCCGCCCGCATGCTGCTGACCATGATCCGTGCCTCGTGACCCCTGCGACCCGGCGAGCCGAACCCGTGCCCGACGGGGTGATCGCAGCGGCCGAAGCCCGACGGAAGTTGGTACGCCTACTGACGGTGGCGGCAGGCGTCTCGTACATCGCTGCCACCGCGGTTGGAGTGGCGATGCGACTCCAGTATTTGGGGCTCTCCGTCCCCATCCCCTTCGACCATCTGCTCCATGCCCACTCTCATACGCTCTACTTCGGATGGGCCGGGCTGGCGATCCTCTCAGGGGCAATCGCCGTCGCCGGGCGGCGCCTCCAGTCGATGAACGCGGCGGCCGCGGCGCTCCTAGCGTCTCCGCCTGCCCTCCTCATCGGCTTCGCTGCACTGGGCTACCACCCCATCACCATCGCAATCTCAACCGTGGTCATGCTGGTGTGGTACACGGTCATCGTGGCGTGGTGGATCTCGGTTCGAGCGCTCCGAACCACTGGTCACACTGCCTTACGGGCGGCGATGGGCTACCTGGTTGTCGCCAGCGGCGGAGTGTGGGTCCTGGCTGGACTCCAGGCAACCGGACGGGGCGGTGCGCTGGCCGAATCGCTCGCGGTTCACGCATTCGTAGGTGGATTCGGATGGTTCATGGTTCTCGGGGTTGTCGGGCTGCTGGCGACGAACGCCGATCAGCTCAACATCCACTTCGAAGATGCAACGCTCCGGTCAGTCATCCGGTGGTGGGTGCCACTCGCCTGGCTCACCTTCCCTCTCAGCGTCGCCGGTGGACCCGAGACGCCAATCCTCGGCCCGGTGTCGCGTCTCGCTGGACTGGCACTGCTGGTTCCTGCCTGGCTGTGGGTCCGCACCCTCTGGAACGCAAGCCCCGGACGGGCCGCCACCCTGTGGCGGATGGCTGCCGCATGGTTCGCGTTGTTCTCGCTCACCTTGGCCTCCGTGGCGGTCGTGGGAAGTCAGGCTCTCACCGCCGGTGGCCGCCAGGCCGTGGTGATCCACCTCCACGCACTTCTCGTCGGCTTCGTCACCGGCTCACTGGCGGTGATCGGTCTTCACAACCGGCCGAACGCCGCTATCTGGTATCACCATGTCGCCCTCGCAGTGATGCTCGCCGGGCTTCTCGGAGTGCAGCTGGGAGCGGTGCAACCTGGATTGTGGGTGGCCGCGGGAGGCGCCGTGGTCTTGTGGTGCACCGGTGTCGTCTGGGTCACGTCAGCCCTGTGGATGGCTGCGCCGGTCAGTCAGGACACGTTCGATGCCCGCAACCACCGTGCACGCGCATGAGCCGCGGCCCGGCGTGGCCGAAGAGGGCACGGAGCTGGCTCGCCGCCCCTCGGGCTTGGCTACCCGATGGGCGAGGCAGAGGGTGTCGCCATCCTCGGGGCTCACGACCGGGCGGTGGGGTACGACGTTGCCCAGCTGACCGAGATCTGGACGCTCGACGTTGATGCGTTCTCAACGATCTCGGTGGCCGGTGGGTCGGTCTGGTCGCTCGATCGGGCCAACGGGACCGTTTCGCGACTCGACCCGCGAACCAGTCAAGCGCTTTGGACCACCCCGATCGGCGCGACCAGCAGCTTCGACGTCACGGGAACCAAGACTGCGTACATCCTCACCACCCAGGCAATGATCGCTGTCACAACGCGAGCGGCGAGACCCTCTGGTCGTTATACAGGCCCTACGACCTCGCCGACTGACCGCTCGCAACGGGCTTGCTGACCGGTTCGAGTGCTCGGAGGTGTGCGACGGCGGGATCTGCCCCATCCTTCAAATGACTCTCTCGCTCCAACTCCAAACATCCCCTCACAACCCAACCAGATCAACAGATCGGGCTCGATATCGCACATCACGCCGAGTGTGCGGGATCCTCACCTCCGGCGCTGCCTACTCAGCGGCGACGAGGACGTGGACCGTGGCGAGCGTGTTGGGGTCGCAGCACTTGACTGAGCGCATCGCATGGTTTCGAGGGCCTGGATAGTGTCAGGGCCCGTGAGCTACGAAGACCCCGCCTACCTCCGTTCCGTTGAGGCGCTCCGTGCGTTCCGCCAGGCCATGCCGGCACGGACCGACGGGCCGGACGGCCCTGTGCCCGACGGCGAGGTGAGACCTATCGCCCGCCGACGCGGTCGCGATGCACACCGCGCCTTGCGGGCGGCGGGCACTCCCGACGAGCTCCGGCCGGTGCGGGCGGGTGTCGAAGGAGGGCGCTACCGGCCGCTGGAAGACACCGAGGTCCTTCGCATCCACAACGCCGCGTTGGACGTGCTCGAAGAGATCGGTCTGGCCGACGCCCCGCCCAGTGGGCTGGAGTTGATGGTCGCCAGGGGCGCCGTCCAGGGCGGGGACGGTCGCCTTCGGTTCCCCCGGGCCGCGGTGGAGGACATGATCGCCCTCGCGGGTCGGCACTTCCCGCTGTACGGCCAGGACCCACGCCACGACCTGGAACCGTGGGGGAAGAAGGTGCACTTCGGCACTGCCGGCGCCGCCGTGGCCGTGGTCGATCCAGACACGGGAACCTACCGAGACAGCACCGTGCGGGACCTCTACGACAGCGCCCGCTCGGTCGACGCCCTCGACAACATCCACTTCTTCCAACGGACGGTCGTCTGCCGTGACATCCCGATACCGTCCGAGATGGACTTCAACACCTGTTATGCATCGATCAGCGGGACATCGAAGCACGTCGGCACCAGTTGGGGGGATGCCGACGAGATGAAAGCGTCGATCGACATGCTCCACCTGGTCGCCGGCGGCGAGGACAAATGGCGGGCACGACCTTTCGTGAGTCAATCCAACTGTTTCGTGGTGCCGCCCTTGAAGTTCGCCGCCGAGGCATGTCGTTGCCTGGAAGTGGCGGTGCGGGCGGGGATGCCGGTGCTCCTTGTGTCCGCCGGACAGGCCGGCGCCACATCCCCCGCCGCGCTGGCCGGCTCCCTGGTCCAGGAGATCGCCGAGTGCCTGGCGGGCCTGTTCTACGTCAACGCGGTGGCGGCGGGCGCGCCGGCGATCTTCGGACCGTACTGCTTCGTGTCGGACCTCCGGACCGGCGCCATGTCCGGCGGGAGTCCGGAACAGGCGCTCCTCTCCGCCGCCGCCGCCCAGCTGACCCAGTTCTACGACCTGACGTGCGGCACCGTGTCGGGCATGACCGACAGCAAGGTGCCCGATGTGCAGGCGGGATACGAGAAGGCCTACAACCACGCCCTGATCGGCAACGCCGGAGCGAACCTGATCTACGAGGCGGGTGGGATGATGGCGTCACTTCTCGGGTATTCGCCCGAGCAGTTGGTCATCGACAACGAGATCGTCGGCGCAACCCTGCGCACTGTCCGCGGGATCGAGGTGACGGATGAGGCGATCTCGGTGGAGGTGATGCGCCAGACGTGCATCGGCGGGCCGGGTCACTTCCTCGGCTCGGATCAGACCCTGAGCCGGATGCAGTCCGAGTACCTCTACCCGTCGGTGGGCGACCGGACCTCGCCCAAGGAGTGGAGCGAGAAGGGCAGACCTACCGCCGTCGACCGCGCCAAGGTCGTCCTCGCCGACATCCTCGAGCACCACTACCCACGCCACATCCCACGAGCGGTCGACGACCAGATCCGCGCACGCTACCCGGTGAGGCTCCCGCGTTCGGCGATGGGGTACCCGGAGTGAAAGAGAGCAACGCCGTCCTGACCCCAGAGGAGTACGCCGCCTGCGATGGCACCGCACTCGCGGGGTTGGAGGCGCGTGGTGAGGTCACACTGGCCGAGATG
Source organism: Acidimicrobiia bacterium (assembly GCA_050329955.1). GTDB lineage: Bacteria > Actinomycetota > Acidimicrobiia > Spongiisociales > ZC4RG35 > JAOUGY01. The sequence goes on from JBHJOH010000245.1 coordinate 16,986, forward strand.
ACCGCCTCCGCCCGGGTCGCCATCCACCGGGTCAACCCGACGCTGCGCGCCGTGATCGAGATCTACCAGGACCGCTTCGCCACCCGGAAAACAGCCTGGGCGCCGGCCCGATGCGGGGTGTTCCGTTCCTTCCCCCGATCGGCCCGGCCGGTGACGGGCCTCGGCCCGTCGACCAACCGCACCTCGGCATCGGGGTGCGCCTGAAGGTTGAGCCACCACACCCCCCATCGGTTCATGGCCATCGTGACAAGGTTTGGACCATCCTCGAAGTACCCGAGCACGACGTTGCGGTCCCGCCCGCTGGGCCGACCGACGGTGGTGAGCCGCATGGCGCCCCACTTCCCGGGCTTGGGTCTCCACAAGCCGAGGCGGGCACCCGTGAGACGCAGCACGGCCCGATGGGCGTACCAGAAGCTACGGATGAACTACCTCGGGGGCAGCGAGGAACGTCTTGTGGTCTCTGCTCACATCGTCCGCCTCCCATTTCGCGGGTGCGGCTCCCGCAGCCGTTTGTTCCGAGCGACAACGCCCGACCGGCGCTCGGCCTTCCGCAGCGTTCTCAGACGATCGTCCACCCGGGCGCGACCGAGTAGCTGGAGCAGCACGTCACCGAACCCGAAACGCCGTCCCGAATGCGCTGCCGTGTCGGGGTTCTAACCGGTGTTGAGCGCGGCGTGGGCATCGGCGAGATGCCGTTCGACGAGATCCCAGTCGACGTTGCCCTCGTCGAGATAGATCCCGATCCACCCCCGCGACCCTAAGTAGGGTGGCCGAAAGTACCGGACCGGATCGGCGCCGACGAGTTGCTCCTGGACGCCCAGCGGGGCTGCCATCACGACGCCGTTGCGGTCGTCGTGATGATGGTCCCAGGTCGAGGCGAATTGCTTCGGGCGCTTCCCATGGCCGACGAACCAGGTCAGTTCGCCGTGGCTGGTCTTCACGCTCGCCAGCGGCAGACCGTCACAGATGGCACGCAGGCGAGCCCACACCTGCGGATCGGTCGGTCGTGCGGCGTCCATAGGCTCACCCTACCGACGCACGACCCCCAACTCGTCTCCGATCAGCCGCCGCTCTTGCATCGTTTCGCGGGCAGAACCTCAGCCAGCCGGAGGAGTCTCCCGCTCGACGAGTCCGACTACGTTTCCGGCCGGGTCGCTGAACTGAGCGAACACGACCATGCCGGGGACCACCGTGCGCGGGACGACCGTCGAACCGCCGGCCGCCCCGATCTGTGCCAGGTGGTCGTCGATCGAGTCCACCTCGACGTGGGCGGGCACGGGTTGGGGTTTCTTGCGGGGTAGGGAGGGGAGTTCGGTGGTGGTTTCGCGGATGGTGTGGGTGACGCCGAGTCCGGTGAGTCCTCCCGCCTGGTAGGGACGGATCCAGGTGGCACCGTGGGAGCCGCCGATGCGGGTGCCTTCGAGGCGTTGGAGGGTGGAGTCAGCGAACCGGGCTGAAACGTCGAGGAGCTGGCGGCGGCCCACCGCCATGACGGCCATGAAAAAGACCACCAGCAGGAACCGGGTCCACATGCCTCCCGCCACGCTGAGGAGCCCGTTGAGACCGGTCACCAACAAGGCGAGAAACACCCCCATCACGACCACGAGTGCAACCACTCGTATGAGGGCGGCCACCCAGTGCCACAGCAGGCTTCGTCCGGCACCGGGGAACAGCCCGGCGTAGAGAGCGATGGGGAGCAGGGAGATCAGGAACAGGGCCAGGCCTTTGGCGACCACCAGGGTGAAGGCGGTGACGACGAACAGGGTCAACGCTGCGGCGGCGACCACCAGATACAGCAAAGCTCCGACCAGGCGGCCGACGGTGGCCTCGGCGTTGAATACGGCTTGGGCGTCGCATCCGGCGGTTTGCATCAACTGTCGGGGGGTATTGTCGAATCCGTGCGGCCCCGACGCCA
>JBHJOH010000246.1:0-17869 GCA_050329955.1 Acidimicrobiia bacterium
TCGGCCACCACCGCCTTGAACAGCTCGGGACGCATGGTGGTGACCGCTCCCATGAGCAGACCGCCGGCGGACCCGCCGCGGATCACCAGTCGATCGGTCGTGGTCCAACCGGTCGAGACCAGGTGTTCGGCGCAGGCGATGAAGTCGGTGAACGTGTTGGCCTTGTGTGCCATCTTTCCGCTCTCGTACCACAACCGGCCCATCTCGCCCCCTCCGCGTGGGTGGGCGAGAGCGAACACGGCGCCCCGGTCGAGCAGCGACAGCCGGCCGGCCGAGAACCAGGGGTCCATCGTCGCCTCGTAGGAACCGTATCCGTACAGCAGCACCGGCACCGGGCCGCTGCGGTCGAGATCGGCGCGATGCACCACCGACATCGGCACCATGGTGCCGTCTGGCGCCGGCGCCCACACCCGTTGGGATACGTAATCCGAACGGTCGTATCCGCCCAGCACCGGCGTCTCCTTCACCAGGGTGTGGCTGCCGGTGACCAGGTCAACGTCGATCACCCGGGCCGGGGTGACCAGCGACTGGTACGAGATCCGCAACGTGGCCGTGTCGTACTCGAGGTTGCGACCGGCACCGACCGAGTAGACCGGCTCGTCGAAGTGCAGGTCGAAGGTCTCGCCCGCATCGGGGATGACCGTGATCGAGGTCAGCCCGTCGCGGCGTCCAGCGACGATGACATGGTCGGCCAGCGCCATCACCCCGCTCACCTTGCGGAGGGGGTCGTGGCCGATGAGTTCGACGCTGTCGGACGGGTCGTGCACCGCCACCGACAGCAATCGTCCGTTGAGAGCGTCCTGATTGCTGACCACCAACCAGCGACCGTCCTTGTGGTCGGCCGAGTACTCGACGCCATGGACCCGGGGGAGCACCTCCCGGAACGACCCGGTCGGGTCGGAGGCGTCGAGGTAGCGCACATCGCTGGTCATCTGACTACCGGCGCCGACCAGGATGAACCGGTCGTCCTGGGTGGTCCCGACGCCCAGGAACATCCGTTCGTCGGGTTCGTGGACCGCCACCTGGTCGTCGGTCTGATTGGTCCCGAGTCGATGGCGCCAAACCGTGTCCGGTCGGTGGGCGGCGTCGATGGTGGTGTAGAACAGATAGGCGCCGTCGGCCGACCACGTCGCCGAGTAGTAGGTCTTCACGATCTCGTCGGCCAGGTCCAACCCGGTCTCGAGGTCGCGGATCCGGATCGTGAACTCCTCGCTGCCGTCGGTGTTGACCGAATACGCCACCAGTCGGTGGTCGGGTGAGACGGCGAAGACGCCCATCTGGAAGAAGTCGTGTCCCTCGGCCAGCAGGTTGGCGTCGATCAGCACCTGCTCGTCGCCTTCAGGGTCGCCCTTCATGCGGACGTAGGTGGCGTACTGCTTCCCCTCCTCGGTGCGAGTGGCGTACCACCACTCGCCCTTGCGGGCGGGTGCAGACAGGTCGGTCTCCTGAACGCGGCTCTTGATCTCCTGGAAGATCGTTTCGCGCAGATCGGCGAGATGAGCCGTGGCCTCTTTGGTGTGGCCGTTCTCCGCCTCCAGATAGGCGAGCGTGTCGGGGTCCTCCCGATCGCGAAGCCAGCCGTACTCGTCGACCGCCTCCTCGCCGTGCAGCGTCCGAACGACAGGAACCTTCTTTGCGACAGGTGGAGTCATGCGGGAAGAGTAGAACGGAGGAGCCAGGAGCGAGGAGCCAGGCAGGAGACAAGAGCCAGGCACGAGGCAGGAGGCACGAGGCCAGAAGCCCTCTACCAACGACTCAGCCGATCGAGCGCTTCCGGGCCTCTGGCTTCCGGCCTCCTGCCTCATGCACTCCCCGGGCCTCTGCCTTCCTCCGCCTTCCTCTGCCTTCCTCTGCCTTCCTGGAGTCGCTCCCAGTACAGCTCCACCGGGTGGGCCACCCGATGGCCCGGCCCCAGGTGGGCTCTGAGCTGCATCTCACAGCCCGGGTTGGCGGAAGCGACGATGAGACAGGCGGTGCCGGTGACCTGGGCGGCCTTCTGGGCGCCGAGTTGGGCGGAGGTGGAGGGGTTGAGCACCGAGTAGACGCCTGCCGCTCCACAACACAGGCCGTCGGGGTCGATCTCGACCGGCGCGTAGCCGGCGGCTGCCACGATCCGGCGGGGCTGGGCGGTGATGCGTTGGGCGTGACGAAGATGGCAGGGGTCCTGGATCGCCACCCGTTCACCGGTCGGATCGAACGTCGGGAGCGAGCCGTCGGCGATGAGCGACGCGATCACCTCGGTGGCGTCGACCACCCTGGTGTGGTAGTCGCCGGCGCCATCGTTCCAGTGGGCGTACTCCTTGAGGTGGGCGGTGCAACCGGCCGAGTCCGACACGATCATGTCGACTCCGGCGAAGGCGTCGACGTTGCGGGCGGCGTAGCGTCGGGCGTCGTCGGCGTGGCCGTCGTGGGCGGCCAGGGCACCGCAGCAGGTCTGCGCCTCGGGCACCACCACCCGGTATCCGGCCCTCTGCAGCAGTCCGACGGTTGCGTCGTGAACCGGCCCGAACCATGCGTCCATCACACAGCCGGCGAGCAGGGCTACCGTCCCCCGTGGGGTGGTGGAGGGCTCGACGGTGCGCCCCACCAATGACCGGCGACGTGTCAGCGGCCGCAGGCCCTCCAGGCCCCGGCGGGCGAAACCCGGCATCACCCCTCCGATCGGGAGACGCTGTGCCAACGCCGCCGCCCTCGTCGCCAGCTGGATCCCGGCTCGCCAGCCGAGGGCACGGCCCAACAGGATCCTGCGGCCGCGGCGGGCGCTGGAAGGGCGCTGGGCGACGAGCTCGGTCCTGGCACCTTCGAACAGCCGGCCGTACGGGACCAGGCTGGGGCAGGCGGCCTCACAGGCCCGACAGCCCAGGCAGTACGAGATTGCCTCGTCGAACGCCTCGTCGACGGTGGTGATGCCCGCCAGCACGGCGTTCATGGCGGCGATGCGGCCCCGCGGCGAAGCCGACTCCCGCTTGGTGAGTCGATAGGTGGGGCAGTAGGGGAGGCAGAGACCGCACTGAACGCACTGCGAAAGGTCGCCGGGCGTGGGCGCGTCCGGTGTCACGTAGCCCATCAGATCCTCCCAGGCAGTCGGCCCGGATTCAGTATCCGCAGCGGGTCGAAGGCCGCAATCAACCTCCGCTGCAGTGCCAACCCGGGAGGGTCCGAGCCCCACGGATCGACGTCGAGGCTGCTCGGCGCCTTCAGAACGACCATGGCCCCACCCTCCGCCTCCGTCCAGCCTCGCAGCGCCATCAGCTGATCCGGTTCCGGCTCCATGGCGGCCACCACCTCGCCGACCCCGTGCTGTGCCACGAACGGCCCGGCGCCCGGGAGCCGTTCGACGGCGGCGGCGGTGCGTGCCGGAGGGACCCTGATCGACACCACCACGTCGCCGTCGGGCGTCTCCGGCCAGGCGAAGCCCGGGCGTGCCTCGCCGCCCAGTGCCCGTGCCTGCGATGCCACTTCGGCCTCGGTCCCCTGCAGGTAGGCGAACGTCCCGTCTCCGGTCTGGAGCACGGCGGCGGGCCGGTAGGCGGTCCGCCACGCCGTGGTGGGGTCGGTGGTTGCAACGGTGGCTTCCACGGCCGGGATCGGCCACAGCTTGAGACAGACCGATGTGACCACCCCGATCGAACCGAACGACCCGACCACGAGCCGGGGAAGGTCGTAGCCCGACACGTTCTTGACCACCCGCCCGCCACCGGTCACCAGGCGGCCGTCGCCGGTGACCACCGACACCTGCAGCACCCGGTCGCGGGTCGGGCCGAACCGGGCCCGGCGGTACCCGGACACCCCGGCGGCGATGACCCCGCCGATGGTGGCGTGGGGCTGGGTCTCGGGGAGCAACGCGGTCTGGCGCCGTTCGGCGAGCAGCGTCTCCAGTGCCCCCAAGGTGATGCCCGCCTCCACCACCACCGTGAGGTCGTCGGGCTCCCAGGCGATCACCCGACCGAGGCCGGCAGTCGACAGTACGACCTCCGGATGGACGGCATGCCCGAGGCCCTGGTGGGTGCCGGCCCCCCACACGAGGACCGGGGCGCGTTCGTCTGAGGCTGCTGCGAGGACCGCCGCCATGGATTCGGGAGTGGTCGGGGCGAAGGCGTGGCCGGCGGAGGGGAGGTGGGCGGCCAGGTCCGGGGGAGCCGGTTCGAGGTCGGTGAGGCGGCGGGTGGTGAGGCTCACGTCGTCACACCCATGTCCCCTCGGGGATGGGACGACCGAAGTCGAAGCAGCGCGACCCCTGGGGAAGCACCTTGTCGGGATTGAAGCGGTCGTCGGGATCGAAGGCCTCTTTGATCCGGGCCTGGGCGTCGAGGTCGTGGGGGGAGAAGAGCAGCGGCATCAGATCACGCTTCTCCTGGCCGATGCCGTGCTCGCCCGAGAGCACCCCGCCGTTGCGCACGCACACCTCCACCAACTCCTCGGCGGCGGCGCGCACCGTCTCGAAGGCGCCCGGCTGGGACCCGTCGAACGCCATGATCGGATGGAGGTTGCCGTCGCCGGCGTGGAACACGTTGAGCATGGTGATCCCGTACTTCTCGGCGATGCGGTAGACCTCGTTCATCGTTTCGACCAGCCGGGTGCGGGGCACCACGGTGTCGTGCAGGTAGTAGTTGGGTGCCGCCTGGGCGACGGCTCCGAACGCCGACTTCCGCGCCTTCCACAGGATGGCCCGCTCCGCCTCGTCGGCAGCCAGCCGCACCGAGGCGGCACGGTGCTCGCCGGCCAGGCGCTCGACCACCGCCGCTTCGGCGGCAACGGCGGCCTCGTCGCCGGTGACCTCGGCAAGCAGGATGGCGGCGGCGTCGACCGGCAGTCCGGCGTGCAGCCAGTTCTCGACCGCCTGCGTCATGAGTTGGTCCATCATCTCGAGGGCGGCCGGCACGATCCCGGCGGCGATGATGCCCGTGACGGTGGCGGCGGCGTCCTCCACGGTGTCGAATGCGGCCAGGATGGTCCGCACCGCCGGTGGGTTGGGGGTCAGCTTGACGAGGACGCGGGTGACGATTCCCAGCGTTCCCTCGGAACCGACCAGGATGCCGCGCAGGTCGAGGCCGATCGGGTCCGGCGCAGCACCGCCCACCGTCAGCACCGCGCCACCGGCCAGCACCACCTCGAGACCGAGCACGTGGTTGACCGTGGAGCCCTCCGCCAGGCAATGCGGACCCCCGGAGTTGTTGGCAACGTTGCCCCCCACCGTGCACGCCTGCTGCGACGACGGGTCGGGAGCGAAATGGAGCCCGTGCGGGCCGGTGTGGCGCGACAGGTCGAGGTTGATGACACCAGGACCCACCCAGGCGGTGCGGTTGTCGAGGTCGACGTCTTCGATGGCGTTCATGAGGGCGGTCGAAACCACCAGCGCTCCGTTGAGCGGGACCGCCCCGCCGGCCAGGCCGGTGCCGGCCCCCCTGGGCACGATCGGAACCCGATGGCGCTCGGCGATGCGCACCACCTCCACGATCTCAGCGGTGGAGGTGGGCATCGCCACCATCGACGCCTCACCGTGGTAGACCCCGGCATCGGTCCCGTACAGGTGCCGGTCGAGGGCACCGGCGAGCACGCGTTCGTCCCCGAGGACGTTGCGCAGATCCTCGAGAAGGCTGCTCACCGGAGCGCCCCGGTCATGCCGGCGGCCTCACCGGGAAGCGCGGGGTGCCACCGTTCAGCACGGTCGCCACGTCGGTGGCCACCGTCGTCTGCAGGTCGAGCAGGGCGTCTTCGGAGTAGAAGCCCGTGTGCGGGGTGAGGATGACGTCGTCACGGCCGATGAGCCGGAGCCCTGCCGGTGGCGGCTCGACCGGCAGAACGTCGAGGCCGGCTCCGGCGATCTGCCCCGCCTCCAACGCATCGGCCAGGTCCTCGACGTTCACCAGCGGCCCGCGGGCGGTGTTCACGAGGAGGGCGTTGGGCTTCATCCTGGCGAAGGCGGCGGCGTTGAACATCCCGGCGGTCTCCGGCGTGAGCGGGGCGTGGACCGAGACGAAGTCCGATGTCGCCAGCAACTCGTCGAAGTCGACCCGACGCACTCCGAGCCGGGAGAACACCTCGTCGGGGGCGTAGGGGTCGGAGGCGATCACTTCGATCCCGAAGGCCTGCGCCTTGGGGACGATCTTCTGGGGGATGTTGCCCAGCCCGACGAGTCCGAGCGTCTGACCCCGCAATCGGTGAATGGGAACGACGGCCGGCATCTCCCATCGCCCGGCATGGACGAGGGCGTTCGCCATCGCCGTCTTGCGGGCCAGGGTCAGCAGCAGTGCCATGGCGTGGTCGGACACCTCGTCGAGGCAGTACGCCGGGGCGTAGGTGACCACGATTCCTGCGGCGGTGGCTGCCGGGATGTCGATGTTGTCGGTGCCGATCCCGAAGCGCCCGATCGCCTTGCAGTTCTTCAATCCGGCGATGACCTCGGCGGTGATCTTGGCGTAGGTCACGAGCAAGGCATCGGCTTCGGCCGCCACCTCGAGGATCGCTTCGGGTGTCGGCTCCGACGCCAGCACCAGTTCGGCGTCGACGACGGCGAGCGCCTCCTTGGCCGGTTCGAGAGTCGGGAACACCGTGTCGGTGACAGCGACCAGCTTGCTCATCGGCTTCACTCCTTTGGGGTGGCAGGGAGATTCAAGGCTACAAGGGCCGCAGAGGGTGGGAACCCTCCCGGTCCAAGTGTGGACTCCCGGTCTAGAGTCCGTGGGATGTTCCGTCGTCTCTCCTCCGTCCCCGACTGGGTCCTGGGGCTCGTCCTGGCGATCGGGGTCACCCTGGTGCTCTTCTTCGTGTTCGGGGCAGGAGACGACCCCACTCTCGCCGGCGGCTGACGTCGCCCTTCTTCGAACGGAGCGTGCATGCGTGAAGCGGTGATCGTCTCGACGGCCCGTACCCCCATCGGCAAGGCCTACCGGGGATTGTTCAACGACACCGAGGCACCCACGATGGCCGGACATGCGATCCGGGCCGCCGTCGAGCGGGCGGGGGTGGACCCTGCCGAGGTCGATGACGTGATCATGGGCTGCGCCATGCAGCAGGGGTCGCAGGGTCTGAATGTGGCCCGGGTGGCGGCCATCGCCGCCGGGCTCCCCACCACCGTTTCGGGCATGACGATCGACCGGCAGTGTTCGTCGGGGTTGATGGCGGTGGCCACCGCCGCCAAGCAGGTGATGTTCGACGGGGCCCCGGTGGTGGTGGCCGGGGGGATGGAGTCGATCAGCCTCGTTCAGAACGAGCACATGAACATGCACCGGGCGGCCGACCCGAGAGTGCTCGAGGTTCGACCCGATATGTACATGCCGATGATCGAGACCGCCGAGGTGGTAGCCAAGCGCTACGGCATCGCCCGGGACACCTGTGACGAGTATGCGCTTCAGTCCCAGCAGCGCACCGCCGCCGCCCAGCAGGGTGGGCTCTTCGCCGACGAGATCATCGAGGTCACCGCCACCAGGGCGGTGGTCGACCGTGCCACCGGCGAGACCACGTCCGAGGAGGCGACGCTGCGACTCGACGAGGGCAACCGCCCCGGCACCACCCTCGAGGGCCTCTCCCAGCTGATGCCGGTGCGGGGCGAGGGTGGCAACGTGACGGCGGGCAACGCCAGCCAGCTGTCCGACGGTGCCGCCGCCCTGGTGCTGATGGAGGCCGCCGAGGCGGAGCGCCGGGGTCTGGAGCCGCTCGGGTACTACCGGGGCATGGCCGTGGCCGGGGTCGATCCCGACGAGATGGGCATCGGCCCGGTGTTCGCCGTCCCGAAACTGCTGGAACGGGCCGGACTGGCTATCGACGACATCGGTGTGTGGGAACTGAACGAGGCGTTCGCCGTGCAGGCTCTGTACTGCCGCGACCGGCTCGGAATCGCCAACGAGATCTACAACGTCAACGGGGGAGCGATCTCGATCGGACATCCCTACGGGATGAGCGGGGCCCGCATGGTCGGCCACGCCCTGCTGGAGGCGCGACGCCGCAAGGCGAGGTACGCGGTGGTAACCATGTGCGTCGGTGGCGGCATGGGTGCCGCCGGGCTCTTCGAGACCGTCTGAAGGTTCGCCCTGGTCTTTGGAGCGCTCGAGGGCTAGGATCCTGGGCCGGGAGTGCAGGTAGACCTGAGCGGGGCAATGCTCGGTCGTGACCACGGGGCGGGACATGTCTGAACGGATCACACGGCGACACGCCGCGAAACACGATGAGCGCGGCGCGGCCGCCATCGAAGCCGCCATGGTCACCGGGCTGTTGTTGCTGTTGGTGCTCGGCTCCTTCGAGTGGGGAATGGCGCTGCGTGACTGGATGACCGTCTCGGCCGCCACCCGTGAAGGCGCCCGAGCCGCCGCCTCCGCCGGCGATCTCGGCGTCGCCGACTGCCGGATCCTCGAGGCCACCTCGGGAGCACTCCAGAACATCCCCTCCGAGGCGGTGGTCGAGGTGCGGATCTACAAGTCGAACACCTCGGGCGCAGTGCTCGCATCCCAGGTCTACCGGCCGAAGCAGGACGACGACGATCCCGTGGCCCTCACCTGCAGCTCCGCCTGGTTCCGCACCCAGAACGGATGGCCACCGGCCTCCCGGATCGACACCGGCCTCAACCGGGACTGGGTCGGCGTGCGCGTCGTCTTCGATCACGCCTGGCAGACCGACTTCCTCTGGTTCACCGGCACCGCCCGCTGGGAGGACGAGACGGTGATGCGCATCGAGCCGGAAACGTAGACCTGGCTTCTGGCTTCTGGCTTCTGGCTTCTGGCTTCTGGCTTCTCATGCTCGTCGCTCGTCGCTCGTCGCTCGTCGCTCTCTTTGGGTCCTCAGAACCGTTGACAGGATTCCCCGTCTCGTCGTAGGATGCACCGGTGCCGACTCGGGACTGGTTCCCGGGTTCGGCGGACAACCGATCGTGCCTCAGGTTGAGCGACCAGCACGTCCGGCCTCCTTCGAGAGCCGGTTTCGCAGGGTGACTCAGGCTGTGCTCACATTTGCGGGACTTGGTCCTCGCTGGTAATGTGCCGCTCTGGTTGTCCTGACTCCAAGGAGGCTCCCCTTGTCCTCGCGCGTCGCCGAGCGTTTCTCGTTCGGAAAGATCCCGGAGGTCCTCCCTCTCCCTGATCTTCTCGCTGTCCAGCACGAATCGTTCACGTGGTTCCTCGACGAGGGTCTCAAAGAGATCTTCGAAGAGATCAGCCCCATCGAAGACTTCACAGGATCGCTGGCTCTCGAGCTGACCGATCACCGTTTCGGCGAACCTCCCTACACCCTCGATGAGGCCAAGGAGCGCGACGCCAACTACGCCAAGCCGCTGTTCGTCACCGCCCGGTTCATGAACAAGCAGACCGGTGAGATCAAGGAACAGCAGGTCTTCCTCGGCGACTTCCCGATGATGACCGAAAACGGGGTCTTCATCATCAACGGCACCGAGCGTGTCGTGGTCTCCCAGCTGGTCCGCTCACCGGGCGTGTACTTCGACTACACCCCCGACAAGACCTCGGACCGGCTCATCTTCGCCGGCAAGGTCATCCCGGGCCGCGGGGCCTGGCTCGAGTTCGACACCGACAAGCGTGACACGATCGGCGTTCGGGTCGACCGCAAGCGTCGCCAGTACGTGTCGGCGTTCCTGCGTGCGCTCGGCATCGCCGAGACCGATCAGGAGATCCTCGACCTCTTCGACGGTGCCGAGTCGATCCGCAACTCGATCGATCGTGACACCGCTCACGACCGCGACGAGGCGCTCATCGATCTCTACCGGAAGCTGCGCCCGGGCGAGCCCACCACGGTGGAGTCGGCCCGCGGCCTGATCCAGACGCTGTTCCGCAACCCCAAGCGCTACGACCTCACCAGGGTCGGTCGCTACAAGCTGAGCCAGAAGTTCGGCGAGGAGGTTCCCGACGACTACCGGGTGGGCAACCTCTCGATGCTGCGCGACGAGGACATCGTCGACAGCATCAAGTACCTGGTGGCTCTGCATGCCGGTTCGCCGACGATGACGACCCACAAGGGCGTCGAGATCCCGGTCCTCACCGACGACATCGACCACTTCGGGAATCGCCGCATCCGCACCGTGGGTGAGCTGATCCAGAACCAGGTGCGCGTCGGCCTCACCCGTCTCGAGCGGGTGGTGAAGGAGCGGATGACGACGCAGGATCCCGAGTCGATTACGCCGCAGAGCCTCATCAACATCCGTCCCGTCACCGCCTCCATCAAGGAGTTCTTCGGGACGAGCCAGCTCAGCCAGTTCATGGACCAGCCCAACCCGCTGGCCGGCCTGACCCACCGTCGTCGCCTGTCGGCGCTGGGTCCGGGTGGTCTGAGCCGGGAGCGGGCCGGGTTCGAGGTTCGTGACGTGCATCCGTCCCACTACGGACGTATGTGCCCGATCGAGACCCCGGAAGGCCCAAACATCGGCCTCATCGGCTCGCTGGCCAGCTATGCCCGGGTCAATCGGTTCGGGTTCATCGAGACCCCGTACCGCAAGGCATCGGCCGGAAGCGTCACCGATCAGATCGACTACCTGACCGCCACCGAGGAGGAGCGCTACGTCATCGCCCAGGCGAACGCACCGTTGCTTCCCGATGGCAGGTTCCGCAACGACCGCGTGCTCGTCCGGCGTGCCGGCGGCGAAGTGGACTACGTGAGCCCCGACCAGGTCGACTACATGGACGTTTCGCCCAAGCAGTTAGTGTCGGTTTCAACCGCTCTCATCCCGTTCCTCGAGCACGACGACGCCAACCGTGCCCTCATGGGCTCGAACATGCAGCGTCAGGCGGTTCCGTTGCTCACCGCCGATGCCCCCCTGGTGGGAACCGGCGTCGAACGTCGCGCCGCCCAGGACTCAGGTGACATGGTCATCTGTGGTGTGGAGGGCGAAGTGGTCGAGGTCACCGGCGAGGAGATCGTCGTCAAGGAGAAGGGGACCAACAAGAAGCACACCTACCCGCTCGACAAGTTCGAGCGCTCCAACCAGGGCACCTGCATGAACCACAAGCCGTTGGTTCGTGAGGGAGACCAGGTGGAGAAGGGGAGTGTGCTGGCGGATGGTCCCTCCACCGACCGTGGCGAGCTCGCCCTCGGCCGGAACCTGATGGTGGCGTTCATGCCGTGGAACGGCCACAACTTCGAGGACGCCATCATCCTGTCCGAGAGGCTGGTCAAGCACGACATGTTGACCTCGATTCACATCGAGGAGCATGAGATCGATGCCCGCGACACCAAGCTCGGTGCCGAGGAGATCACCCGTGACATCCCCAACGTCGCCGACGAGGTCCTCGCCGACCTCGACGAGGACGGCATCATCCGCATCGGCGCCGAGGTGGGTCCGGGCGACTACCTGGTGGGCAAGGTCACACCCAAGGGTGAGACAGAACTGACCCCCGAGGAGCGGCTGTTGCGCGCCATCTTCGGTGAGAAGGCCCGCGAGGTCCGTGACACCTCCCTGAAGGTCCCCCACGGCGAGTCCGGCAAGGTCATCGCGGTGAAGGTGTTCCGGCGGGTCGATGGCTACGACCTTCCCCCCGGCGTGAACGAGCTGGTCCGTGTGTACGTGGCCCAGCAGCGCAAGATCTCCGAAGGAGACAAGCTGGCCGGACGCCACGGCAACAAGGGAATCGTCGCCAAGATCCTCCCCGAAGAGGACATGCCGTTCCTGGGTGACGGAACCCCGGTCGACATCATCCTGTCCCCGCTGGGTGTTCCGTCCCGAATGAACCTCGGCCAGGTGCTCGAGACCCATCTCGGATGGGCGGCAGCGCAGGGCTGGGAGCCGTTCGAAGGCGACTCGCCCGGGGCGGTCGGTGCGGAACCGTGGACCCGTGTCGCCACACCGGTGTTCGACGGTGCCAAGGAGGACGAGATCGCTCAGGTGATCGCCTCGGCCCGGCCCAACCGCGACGACATCCAGTTGGTCGGTCTCGACGGCAAGGCCCAGCTCTACGACGGCCGCACCGGCGAGCCGTTCGACAGCGGCGTGACGGTTGGATTCATCTACATCCTGAAGTTGGTCCACCTGGTCGACGACAAGATCCACGCCCGTTCGACCGGCCCGTACTCGATGATCACCCAGCAGCCGCTCGGTGGTAAGGCCCAGTTCGGCGGTCAGCGCTTCGGTGAGATGGAGGTGTGGGCGCTGGAGGCTTACGGCGCCGCCTACGCACTGCAGGAGCTGTTGACCATCAAGTCCGACGACGTGCAGGGTCGTGTCAAGGTGTACGAGGCCATCGTCAAGGGCGACAACATTCCCGAGCCGGGCATTCCGGAGTCGTTCCGGGTGCTCGTCAAGGAGATGCAGAGCCTCTGCCTCAACGTCGAGATGCTGGCGGCCGGTGAAGAGGTCGAGCTCCGTGAGCTCGACGATGACATGTACCGGCCCACCGAAAGCCTCGGCATCGATCTGTCTCGCCCTGAACGGCCCGAGTCAGACATCTGATCTGTAGGTACCGAGTACCTGATTAAGGAGCAACGTGGTTCGTCAAGTCTTCGATGAGCTGAAGATCGGCCTCGCCTCGAGCGACCAGATTCGTGCCTGGTCCTACGGTGAGGTCAAGAAGCCCGAGACCATCAATTACCGCACGTTGAAGCCCGAGAAGGAGGGCTTGTTCGACGAGCGCATCTTCGGTCCCCAGCGGGACTGGGAGTGCTACTGCGGAAAGTACAAGCGGATTCGTTACAAGGGCATCGTCTGCGAGCGCTGTGGCGTCGAGGTCACCCGCTCCAAGGTGCGTCGCGAGCGGATGGGCCACATCGAGCTGGCCGCCCCGGTCACCCACATCTGGTTCTTCAAGGGTGTCCCCAGCCGGCTCGGGTACCTGCTCGACATGTCCCCGAAGGACCTCGAGAAGGTCATCTACTTCGCTGCCTATCTCATCACCTCGATCGACGACGAGAAGCGCCAGGCCGATCTCCCCGAGCTCGAGGAGACGATGCGCGCCGAGCTGCTGGTCGTCACCGAGGACTTCGAGGAGTGGAAGCTGGTTCGACTCGAGGCACTCGAGGACGAGCTGGCGCGGATGGAGGAGGGTGGGGCCAAGCCCCAGGAGATCTCCGCCCGCCGTCGTGAGGTGGAGAAGGAGATCGCCGCCCGCAAGGACCGAGCCGATCGCGAGATGGAGCTGGTCGAGGACGCCTTCGAGGCCTTCAAGAGCTTCAAGCCCAAGACGCTGGTCGACTCCGAGCAGCTGTGGCGTGAGATCTTCGAGCGCTACTCGATGTACTTCCACGGTGGCATGGGTGCGGAAGCCATCAAGGATCTCCTCGCCCGTCTCGACCTGGATGCCGAGATGGCTCAGCTCAACGCCGACCTCGACGCCAACTCGGCGCAGAAGCGGCAGCGGGCCACCCAGCGTCTCAAGGTCGTCAAGCCGTTCTCGGAGGGCAAGAACCAGCCCACCGATCTCATCATGGAGACCATCCCGGTGATCCCGCCGGATCTGCGTCCCATGGTGCAGCTCGACGGTGGCCGTTTCGCCACCTCCGACCTCAACGACCTGTACCGCCGTGTCATCAACCGGAACAACCGACTGAAGCGACTGCTCGACCTCGGCGCTCCCGAGATCATCGTGAACAACGAGAAGCGGATGCTCCAGGAGGCGGTCGACGCACTGTTCGACAACGGCCGTCGTGGTCGGGCGGTGACGGGCCCCGGCAACCGGGCGCTCAAGTCGCTTTCTGACATGCTCAAGGGAAAGCAGGGCCGGTTCCGTCAGAACCTGCTCGGCAAGCGCGTCGACTACTCGGGTCGTTCCGTCATCGTGGTGGGCCCCCAGCTCAAACTGAACCAGTGCGGCCTCCCCAAGGTGATGGCGCTCGAGCTCTTCAAGCCGTTCGTGATGAAGCGTCTGGTCGATCTCGACCTGGCCCAGAACATCAAGTCGGCCAAGCGCATGGTCGAGCGCCAGCGCCCCCAGGTGTGGGACGTGCTGGGCGAGGTCATCCAGGAGCACCCGGTGCTGCTGAACCGTGCCCCCACCTTGCACCGCCTCGGCATCCAGGCTTTCGAGCCGGTGCTGGTCGAGGGCAAGGCCATCCAGATCCACCCGCTTGTGTGTGAGGCGTTCAACGCCGACTTCGACGGTGACCAGATGGCGGTGCATCTCCCGCTCTCGGCCGAGGCTCAGGCCGAGGCACGGGTGCTGATGCTCTCGACCAACAACGTGCTCCGTCCCGCCTCGGGTCGTCCGATCGTCACCCCGTCCCAGGACATGGTAATCGGGGTCTACTACCTGTCCGAGTTCGTGGAGGACGCCAAGGGTGCCGGACGGGCCTTCTCGTCGCTCGACGAGGCGATGATGGCCTATGACCTGGGCGAGCTCTCGCTGCATGCCCCGATCAAGCTGCGGGTGGGCGATCTCGCCGGAGACCCCGTGCTCCACAAGGACCTCTACGACTCGCTGGGCAAGCTGCTCACCCCCGAACCGGTCGACGGCGCCGTGCTGCTCGACACCACGGTTGGGAGGGCCCTGATCAACACGGCCCTTCCGGTGACGTTCCCGTACGTGAACTCGGTGGTGATCAAGTCCGACATCGGCAAGCTCATCGAGCTGATCATCGAGCGGTTCCGTCGCAGCGAGGTGGCCGAGACCCTCGACTCCATCAAGAGCCTCGGGTTCAAGTACGCCACCAAGGCGGGTTTGACGATTGCCCTCGACGACGTGAAGACGCCGCCGGACAAGGCTCAGATCCTCGAGGAGTACGAGGCCCGGGCCGAGAAGGTGCAGTCGCTCTACCAGAAGGGTGTGGTCACCGACGACGAGCGTCGTCAGGAGCTCATCGAGATCTGGACCGAGGCGACCGATCGGGTCAAAGAGGCGATGGAAGCCAACATGAAGACCGAGAGGTTCAACTCGATCGACATGATGGTCGGCTCCGGAGCCCGAGGGAACATCATGCAGGTTCGTCAGATCGCCGGTATGCGCGGTCTGGTCGCCAACCCCAAGGGTGACATCATCCCCCGCCCGATCATCTCGAACTTCCGTGAAGGGCTGTCGGTGTTGGAGTACTTCATCTCCACCCACGGTGCCCGCAAGGGTCTCGCCGACACGGCACTTCGTACCGCCGACTCGGGCTACCTGACCCGTCGACTCGTCGACGTCAGCCAGGAGCTGATCATCAACTCGCTCGACTGCGAGACCGACAAGGGGATCAAGATCTCCACCATCGACGAGCGCGGCAAGCTGATCCGCAACCTGCGCTCCCGCGTCTACGGCCGCATGCTGGCCGACGACGTGAAGCTCGACAAGAAGGTGGTGGAGTCCTCCGATGGCGAGAAGCTGAAGGCCGGCACCATCATCGGTACCAAGGGGCTGCTCGCCCTCGAAGCGTATGGCGAGCGGATCGAAACGGTGCGGGTGCGCTCGGTACTCACCTGCGAGGCCAAGCTCGGCGTGTGCCAGTCCTGTTACGGGCTGTCGCTGGCGACGGGGAAGGTGGTCGAGTTCGGCGAGGCGGTCGGCATCATGGCCGCCCAGTCCATTGGCGAGCCGGGAACCCAGCTGACGATGCGTACCTTCCACACCGGTGGTGTGGCCGGTGAGGACATCACGCACGGTCTGCCCCGCGTCGTCGAGCTGTTCGAGGCTCGTACCCCCAAGGGCAAGGCGTCGCTGGCAGAAGACGGCGGTCCGGTGCGGGTCGTCGAGGACGAGAGCGGTCGCAGGGTCGTGGTCGAGACCAAGGAAGGCGACCTGGAATACCCGGTCAGCCGTCGCGCCCGCCTGAGGGTGGCAAACGGTGACGTGGTGGACCCGGGCGCCCAGCTCACCGAGGGTCCGCTCGACCCGAAGGAAGTCCTCGAGATTCGTGGCGTTCGTGCCGCCCAGCAGTACCTGGTCGACCAGGTGCAGGAGGTGTACCGGAGCCAGGGTGTGGAGATCCACGACAAGCACATCGAGCTGATCGTGCGCCAGATGCTCAAACGCATCCGGGTCGTCTCCGCCAACGACTCCAACTTCCTGCCGGCCGAGCTGGTCGACGACCAGCTGTTCCGGGAGACCAACAAGGCACTGGTCGGCGACGGTAGCCGACCAGCCGAGGGTCGCCCCGAGCTGATGGGTATCACCAAGGCATCGCTGGCCACCGATTCGTGGCTGTCGGCGGCCTCCTTCCAGGAGACCACCCGGGTGTTGACCGACGCTGCCATCCAGGGCAAGTCGGACTACATGCGAGGCCTCAAGGAGAACGTCATCATCGGCAAGCTGATCCCGGCTGGAACCGGCTCCGAGGAGTACCAGATGCTCCAGCCGGCGCTTCCGGGTGCGGCAACCGTGTCCGGTCTCGGCATCCTGGGCGGTGACATGCCCATGTCGATGGACGAGGGCCTGCCCGAGAACCCGGCCGAATGGCTGGCGTCGCTCGGAGCGCAGCGTTCGGCCGAGCCCGAAGATGCCGGTGAGGACGAGGAAGGCTGATTCGAAGCGTCGGAGATCGGCGCCAACCGTCCGGATGCAGTCTGGATACAAGAGGGCCGGGGTCGTCAGACCCCGGCCCTCTCGCCTTCCCGTCCTCCCAGCGGGAAGAAGCTCAAGCACCCATTCGTGCTGCCATCCGCACCAACTCGGCGAATTCGGCGACGTCCTCGTCGCCTGAGAGCTGGTCGGCCACCTCGTCTGCGTACCGCACCAGATCCTCCATGCTCCACACGCCGGCATGGCTGCTTCCCCGCAGAACCTCGGCGTACTGGGCGACCACCACGTTTTGGCGAAAGCGGGGGCTGGTGTCGCCGAAGCCATCCGAGAGGTCGTCGAGTCTGATGGTGCGGCTCACCTCGGTCGGGTCGTCGGTCTCCGGATCGAGCCACCTGAGGTGGACCCGGCCCAGACGGTCGGCGTCACCCCGTTCGGCGGCCCTGGTGAGCCGAAGCTCGTACAGGGCAGTCACCGTGTGGCCCGCCCCGATCTCCCCGGCGTCCACCGTGTCGTCGCGGAACGATGCATGATCGAGGGCCCGGTTCTCGTAGCCGATCAGACGCCATTCGAGGACCGAATCGGGATCGAACTCGACTTGAACCCGAGCGTCCTCGGCGACCGTGACGAGGGTTCCCGTCAGGTCGTTGACGAACAGGTCCTCGGCCTCCTGGCGGGTGTCGACGTAGGCGTAGAAGCCGTCGCCGTCGTTGGCGAGTTGCTCGAGCAACGCATCGTTGTAGGTGTCCATGCCGACCCCGACGGTCACCAGCGTGACGCCCCGATCGGCAGCGGCGCGGATCATGTTCACCAACGACTCGGGATCGTCGAGGCCCACGTTGGCGACCCCGTCAGAAGCGACGATCACCCGGGTGGCGGCCCCGTTGGCTTGCAGCTCTTCGGCGGCACCGTAGGCGAGAGCCAAACCAGCCTCGAGATTGGTCGAGCCGCCGGCTTCGAGCGACTCGATGGCGGAGAGGATTCGCTCGGTGCGATCGCCACGGGTGGGAGACAGCACGAGTCGGGCATCGGTACCGAACTCGACGATCGTCACGGTGTCGTCTTCGTTCAGCTCTTCGGAGAGCATCCCGAGTGATTGTTTGACGTGCTCGAGCCGGTCCCCTTCGGCCATCGAACCCGATGTGTCCACCACGAACACCAGGTTGGTGGGAGGACGCAGCTCGACATCGGCCGCTCGCAGACCGATGCGCAGCACACGGGTGTCCTCACCCACGAACGGCGTCGGGGCGCCGTCGACGGTGACCGAGAATCCCTCGCTCGGCACCGGGTAGTCCTGGGCGAAGAAGTTGACGTACTCCTCCACCCGCACCGAGTCGGGGTCGGGAAGCCGACCCTCGGTGAGATAGCGTCGGGCAACGGTGTAGGAGGCGGTGTCGACGTCGAGGGCGAAGGTCGAGAGTGCTTCCTCATCGGTCCATCGGTCGTCGTTGACGCCCGGGTTCTCGAAGGTGGCATCCGGCTCCTGGCCGGCGGAGGCGGTTGTCTCGGTGCTTTCG
>JBHJOH010000247.1:0-25381 GCA_050329955.1 Acidimicrobiia bacterium
CGCTCTGGCAGGGGCAGGTCGTTCATTCCCCAGGCGTTCTCGCGGAACTCTTCCAGGGCGGACCGGCACTCAGGATCAACACGGTCGAGAGACATTCATCCTCCTCCGATCCAATAACCGACACAGCGTCACTTACGCGGACCTCTCGGGAAAATAACTGACAGGGCGTCGGTTGTCAACATCCCGAACGACTTGCGTCCGGAGATCGTCGTCCTGGTGTGCTGTCCCCTGGTGAGAGCGTCGACGCTCCCCGCAGGGTGAGGCCTCGACCCTCGCCGCCGAACGATCCGCCACCCGGTCGTCCTTTTCCCAGATGAGGGCGGCGGCATTCTCCCCCGTTCCGGTCCACGGGCCCCGACCGACGGCCGCTCAGGCGGGCGCCGTGGTGAGCGCCGAGGTGAGCGCAGCCACGAACGCCGACCGGTCGACATGGGTGGTGATGCGTGCGTCCCCCGGCTGTGCGGTGGCATCGAGCCAGTCGACGACGTCCTTTCCACGGGCTTCGCCGTCACCGATGATCACATCGAGGGCGTGGGACTCGAACCGGGCCATCGACGGATCGATGGCGACCGCCATGGCGATGGGGTCGGGCAGGTCGAATCCCACCAGATGCGACTCCTCCCTGGCATAGACATCGACCGCCGCCTGGATGTCCATGCAGAAGGCACCGAGCGGCCCGACGTCGCGCAGTGCGGCGGCCTCATCGGGGCCGAAGGTGGCGTGACGCACCGACATGTCCCAGCCGATCAGCGTGAGCGGCATCCCCGACCGGGCCACCACCCGGGCCGCCTCGGGATCGGCCCAGAAGTTGAACTCGGCCAGCGGGGTCACGTTGCCGGGACCCGCACAGGCGCCGCCCATCACGAAGCAGTGCTCGACTGCTCCGGCGATCCCCGGCTCCCGCAGAAGGGCGGTGGCGACGTTCGAAAGCGGGCCCAGTGTCACCAGCGTGATCGCACCCGGAGACCCCATCACCAGCTCGATGATCACGTCGACGGCGTGTCCGGCGTCGGCGTCTCGACCCGAGAGCGGCAGCCCTATGTCGCCCATCCCGTCCTGTCCGTGAACGAACTGGGCGGTCTCGAGCGGACGCATCAGCGGTGCCGCCCGCCCGGCGTACACGGGGGCGGTCGAACCGCACAACTGACGGGTATAAAGGGCGTTCTGAACGGCCTGGTCGAGCCCCACGTTCCCCGCCACCACCGTCACCGCCTCCACCGTGATGGCGGGTTCCCGAAACGCCATGACCAGGGCCACGGCGTCATCGGAGGCGGTATCGGTGTCGATCAGGAAGCGACGGCTCATGGGCGGAAGGGTAGAACCCCGGTCGCGGTCCGATCGGTCGGGCCACCGAGGCTCAGCTCACCGAGTCCTCGAGGATCTGGAACGTCTTGAGATCGGAGTGGAATTCGAGGGCGTGGTCGCCACCCTCCCGTCCGATGCCCGACAAGCCGACACCACCGAAGGGTGCGGTCAGGTCACGGATGAGGAAGCAGTTGGTCCACACCACACCCGCCCGAATCTGACGCCCGACCCGTTCGGCCCGGTCGGCAGAGGACGTGTAGACGATGCCCGACAGTCCGTAGCGGGTTGAGTTGGCCAGCCGAACCGCCTCGGACTCGTCCCCGAACGTCTGCAAGGTGAGGACAGGACCGAAGATCTCACGCTGAACCACCTCGGAGTCGTTGGAGACCGGCTCGATCAGGGTCGGCTCGTACCAGAGTCCGCCATCGCTCCACACCTTCCCGCCCCGCACCACCCGGTCACCTCTGGTGCGGGCCCGGTTCACGAACCCCGACACCCGTGCCAGGTGGTCGGGGTGGATCATCGGCGAGATCGTGGTCTCCTGGTCGCGGCTGTCGCCCAGCACGTGGCGGTCGACATAACCGTGGAAGCGATCGAGGAACTCCTCCTTGATCGAGTCCTGCACGATCAGCCTGGTCCCGGCCAGGCACACCTGCCCGGAGTCGTCATACTGCCAGGCGGCCTTGCTGGCGGCGGCGTCGAGGTCGGCGTCGTCGAACACGAGGAACGGCCCCTTGCCACCCAGTTCGGCGGTGAACGGGACCAGATTGGCGGCGGCGGCGGTGCCGATGTGCACGGCCGCCTCGGGGGACCCGGTGAACGAGATCCGTCGCACCCGGGGATCGGCCGCCAGCGCCGCACCCACTTCCTCGCCGAATCCCTGGACGACGTTCAGCACGCCCGGCGGGATCCCTGCTTCGATCGAGATGTCGGCCAGCAGCGATGCCGAAAGCGGCGACCACTCGGCCGGTTTCAGGATGACCGGATTGCCTGCCGCCAGTGCCGGAGCCAGCTTCCAGGTGGACAGCAGCCAGGGGGCGTTCCACGGGGTGATGATGACGGCGGGCCCGGCGGGCATCCGTTGGACGACGTTGGCGGTCCCTTTCGACGACCACCGACGTTCCTGGTGGCCGGCGGCGAGATCGGCGTAGTTGCGAAAGTTCTCGGCCCCCCGGTGGATCACCCGGGCCCGGAGCGACTCGAGCAGCATCGCCATGTCGAGGCACTCCACCCAGGCCACGTCCTCGACACGGGCGTCGATGGCATCCGCCAGCCGATGGAGGTGGGCGCCGCGTTCGGCGGGCGTCAGCGCCGCCCACCCGGGTGCGGCGTCGAGGGCTGCGGTCACTGCCAGGTCGGCGGTTTCGGCGTCGCCGCGGGCGATCTCGCCGATCTCGACCGACCAGTCGAGCGGCGAACGGTTCTCGAAGGTGCGTGCAGAGGACACTCTGCGTCCCCCGATGAAATGCTCGCCGGACACCGAGACGCCATCGATGTCGAATCGACGATCCTCCATCCTGCCTCCTGACCGTTCGGATGCGAAGGATACCGGCCGGCCGACCCAAGGCGGCATGGGGCCAGGGGACCCTTCCGGGTCCTCCGCCGACTCGATACGTTCCCGGTACCGACGAAAGGAGCGTTGATGCCCATATAATTGAGCGCCCTCATCGGTGTGGCTGTCGGCGGGTTGGCGCTGGCAGTGTTGGTCTCCGCTCGCCGTCGCCCCTACGGGATCCATCCCGACGTGTTCTTCGCGGTCGGACTGATCGTGGCCCTGATCGGTATCGCCCTGAGGCCCTCGCTGGGCTGGGGCCCGGCGATGCTCACGGCGGTGGGCGGAGTGATGATGCTGGTCGAAGCCCGACGCATGTTCGCCGGGTGGTGATGGCCCCGGATCAGGCGGCGGCCTCGATCACCGCCCACAGCCGGTCGACGTGCTGCTGGGTGGTGTGGGTCTGACCGATCGACACCCGGATGAATGTCCGGCCAGCAATGCGCGACGCCGTCACGTAGGAGTGGCCTGAGGCATTCACCGCCTCGGCGATACGCGCCGTCGCCTCGTCACCGTCGAGGTGGGCGAAGCTGACCAGGGCGAACGGTGTGGGTGCCACCGTTTCCAGTCGGGGGTGCTCCTCGATGCGGGACTCGAGGTGGTGCGCCATCCCGACGTGGGCCCGGATGTGGTGTCTGAGTCCCTCGGCGCCGTACTGGCGGAGCACGAACCACAGCTTCAGCGCCCGGAAGCGACGGCCCAGCGGCACGTGCCAGTCGCGGTAGTCGATGACCGCCCCCGACTCGGTCGCCCGGTTCTGGAGGTAGGGGGGCAGGATCGACAACGTCTCAATGAGTGGGGTCCGGTCGGCCACGTAGAACACCGAGGCGTCGAAATTGGTGAACAGCCACTTGTGCGGGTTGAACACGTAGGAGTCGACCAGTTCCAGACCGTCCTGGTGGCGGCGGAACTCTTCGCAGATCATGGCGCTGCCGGCGTAGGCGGCGTCGACGTGGTGCCACATCCCGTGGCGGCCGGCGATCTCACCGATCCTTCGCACCGGGTCGACCGCGGTGGTGCCGGTGGTACCGACCGCAGAACACACGAAGGCGGGCGTCAGACCTGCGGCGGTGTCCACCGCCACCGCCGCCTCGAGCGCGTCGATCGACATGGCGAAGCGGTCGTCGACGTCGATGAGACGGATGTGCTCGAACCCGGCCACCCTCGCCCCCTTCTCGATCGAGGAGTGGGCCTGGGCCGAGGTGTAGACCACGAGCTGCTCGGTCGGTGCGCGACGTCGTGCCAGGCGACGGGCCACCACCAGAGCGGTGTGGGTGCCGTCCGAGGCGCTCATCTGCATCACTCCACCCCCCTGGCGGGTGGTTTTCCACGATTCGGGGAGCGCCATCAGATCGACCAGCCAGTCGAGCACCACCGATTCGATCTCGGTGGTGGCCGGGCTGGTCGCCCACAACATGCCCTGTTGGGCGAGGCCGGCCGCCGCCAGCTCGCCGAGGATGGCGGGGAACGAGGCGTTGGCCGGGAAGAAGGCGAACCATCCGGGCGACTGCCAGTGGGTGAGACCGGGCATGACCACCCGGTCGAGATCGGCCAGCACCTCACCGAAGTCCTCGGGCTGTTCGGGGGCATGTTCGGGCAGCATCGCCCTGATGTCTCCGGGCTGAACGGAGGGGAGGATCGGGCGGGCATCGACGCCCTCCCAGTAGTCGGCGATCCAGTCGATCAGCTCCTTGCCGTGGCGGCGGAACTCGTCGGCTGACATGTGGTGGTCCATGTCGCCAACCCTATCCCGGTGAGAACCGATCCGGCCCTCGTCGACAATCACCACTGTGGAGAAGCGCCCCGCATGGATGTCGGGTGAGCCGAGTGACCTGGTGACGATCTTCGTCTCCGCCCTGGAACGCGTCGCCGCCGATGTGTCGATCGACCTGACCGACGACCCGCCCTCGATCCTGGCGCGTACCGCCGCCGGCCGGGTGTTCGTGGCGGCCTGGCCGTTCGACGACGGCCTGCTGGCGCGGTTGCGGCTGGAGGCGATGGCCGGGGCGCCCGACCGGGAACACATCGAGGAGGGTGCGCTCACCTACGAGGTGGCGGTTCGATCGATCGGGGAAGTCGAGTCCCTGGCACACATGATCGAACAGGCCCACGGATTCGCCGATCGGCGACCCGACTAGCCCACCCCGGTAACGCGGTGTTCACACCGCTTGAGGGTTGCCGGAAGTGGTCGACGGGTATCGTGTCGCTCAAGGGAGACGTGTATGCCGTCGTATCTCGACAGTCTCAACGAACGGGACCTCGCCACCCTCGCCGACGTGGTGGGTTCCGATCCGACCGAGTTGTCGGCTGACCTCCGCCGCCGCCCCTGGGCGATCCACGACCTGCTGGCCAGCGACGACGTCTTCGGTGTGGTGATGGATCGTCAGGCCCATCCCGCCCGCGTGGTGTCGCCGTTCCTGCTGTTCGCCGTGCTTGTTCACCGGGCCGCCGGCGAGTTGCGCCAGGCGACCTACGTGAACGACTGGTCGGGCCCCCGCAGTCGGCTCCCGGTGTTCGACGTCGCCCCCCTGCAGGAGTTCGTCGAGGACGCCGGCCGTACCTCGTTCCTGGCCGCACTCCTCACTTCGTTCGCCGTCCCCGACCCACCGCTCGTGCCCGGCAACCAGCTCGACCTGTCCGGCTTGGCACTGTGGCTCGACCAGGTCCTGCCCGCCGACCGAACCGCCCTGTTGCGACGCCTCGGGGATCTGGCGTTGTTCTCGGCGGGCGTGTTTCCGGACCGCACCGGTTCCAAGCCGATGCACCCGGTCGACGCCGAACGCCTCGGCCGCACCGTGCAGATGACCGCCGAAGAAGTGCTGTCGTTGTGCGACCCGGTCAGGATCTCACCCGGGCTCGACGCCCTCGATGCACTGGGTGCCCGCTGGTACTCGGCCGCCGTGGCCGAAGGCGGAACTCCACCCGTTGTCGCCGACGTAGCCAACCGCTTCCGCGCCGCCCGCCGGGTCCTCAACCACCTGGCCGACACCCATCTCTACAAACTCCAACCCGGCTGGAACGTCGCGGCATAGCGCTTGTCCCCCACGGAGGAGTGGGGGAAGGGGTCCCCGTGAGGAACGAGCGGGGTAGATAAGGGGGGTTGAAAGCCCGCGAGAAGAACTTCGACGCGCTCCGGACGCGACATCAATGCTCGCGAGGGATAGGCCAACAGCTTTGTCCCCCACGGAGCCTGGATCCACCGATCGACCTGGGGTTGGGGTGGTTTTGGGGGTGTGGGGGGTGTTTTGTCGCTGCTGGGGGGTGTGGGGGGTGTGTGTGGGTGGTGTTGGGGGTTGTCGATCGTTTGGAGGTCGTTGATGTTGTGGCCGTGAGGGGGGTGGGGGCATGCTGGCGCCCGGCTGGTGGTCGGACCGTGGGGTGGGGTGGGGTTAGACGAGTTGGGGGATGGCTCTGAGTCGGGTGAGTATGTGGTGGAGTCGCTGGGCCCAGGGCCAGTTGGTGGGGAGTCGGAGGGTGAGGCGGCCGGCTCGGTTGATGATGCGTCCGGGAAGGGCGACGAGGTGGGTGCGGAAGGTGGCGGCGACGGTGAGGGTGTTCCGGCTGGTGGGGTCGCTGAGGAGGGTGGTCCAGCGGATGAGGTTGTGGGCGAGAGCGGTGTAGGCGAGCCAGGCGCCGTTGGCGGAGAAGTTCCCGGAGGGGAGGTGGGAGAGCCCGGCTCCTTGTTTGAGGTCGCGGATGGTGAGTTCCACGACGGCGTGGTGGCGGTGTTGTTGGTCGATGACTGTCAGGTCGGTGTCGGGGCGGTTGGTGACGAAAATGTGGTGTTGGTAGTCGGGGAAGAGAGCGTCTTGTTTTCCGGTGAGGCGGGTCCGACGCACGATCATCCGCACTGTTTTGGGCGGGTGGCGGTCTTGTCCTTTGCCTTTGCTGAGGTAGGCGAAGGAGGCCACGTCGGCGTGTCCGCTGTCGGGGTAGACGGTCTGAACCCATGCCGTGTCGGGGATGTGGTCGATTGCTGTACGGATTGTCGGGTTGGTGCTGACGGTGATCGAGTACGACACGCCGAGCCGTTCGAGGGTGTCGAGGGTTTTCCGTGACCAGAACCCCGAGTCGGCTCTGAGGAGGATCTCGCCGGTGGCGCCCGCTCTCCGGACCCGGGCGATGACCTCTCCGATGAAACGGGTGTTGCCCTTTTGGGATGATCCTTTCCGGAGACGGACGTGGAGGACTTCTCCGGTGTCGGCCCGGGACGCGATCAACGGGTGGTATCCGTTCTGTCCCGTGTATCCGTACGCGGCGCCCTGTTTGTTGTATCCGTGGACCTCGCAGATGGTCGAGTCGATATCGATCACCAGCCGGTCACCGCCGGGTCCCACTCCCAACTGCCACACCCGTTTCAATGTTTCGGCGATCACGGCGTCGAGCTGGCGGACATGCCCAAACGTGAACGACCGGAGGAACGTCCCCAACGTCGAGGGTGCTGCAACCCGGAACGGCAACACCCGACGGGTGTCACCGGATCGGAGCATGTCGGCATGATCGATATGGGATCCGCCCGCCACCAGCGTGTGGACCAGGGTCAACACTTTCGAACCGGGATTGGCGCCGCCGACCCGGCCGGTCAGACGCAGCGTCCGGTCGATCAGCCGTTCCAGACCAAGCCGGGCAGTCAACGTGGCCACCGTGACCAGCCCCGCGTTCGCTACCAGATTCGGTTCGTCGAAAACCACGTCGAAACGGTCGATGTTCTGGCAAACTGGCCTCACTGGAAATGCCTCCTGTTCCCGGGTCGATGGTCGCCTTTGACAGCCTCATCGTCCCAGGTCAGGAGGCATTTCCCGTGTCAAACACCACCCCCAATCGCCACACCATCGAGGTGGATCCAGGCTGCGTGGGGGACAAAGCTCCTGGCCCCAAGCCTGGTGCCCATCCGCCTATCCGCTCAACCTCATTGTGCAGAAGGTGGATACTTGCTCGCTGCTCGCTGCTCGCTGCTCGCTGCTCGCTGCTCGCTGCTCGTCGCTCGTCGCTCTCACATGACTGTCCGCACCGCCGCCATCACCCGTTCCGGATTCACGAGCGCGTGGTCTTCGATGAAGAACTGGGGCCAGGGCACGTCGAATCCGGTGACCCTGACGATCGGGGCCTGCAGGGAGTACATGGCCAGTTCGGCGACGGTGGCCGATACCTCGGCAGCGATGCCGCACGCTCCCTGGGGCTCCTGGACGCACACCAGCCGACCGGTCTTCTCGACCGAGGCCAGCACGGTTTGGCGGTCCCAGGGGAACAGGGTGCGGAGATCGATCACCTCGGCCGAGATCCCTTCAGCCTGCAACCGGTCGGCGGCGGTGAGGCTCACCGGGACCATGCCTCCGTATGTGACGATGGTGACGTCACTTCCTTCCCGGCGAACGGCGGCGGTGCCGATGGGGAGCGTGTAGTGGTCGGTGGGGACATCCTGACGGCCGGCCCGGTACAGCACCTTGGGCTCGAGGAAGATCACCGGGTCGTCTCCTTCCAGCGCCGCCGCCAGCAGGCCCTTGGCGTCGATGGCGGTGGAGGGACAGATCACGACCAGCCCGGGAGCGTGCACGAAGTAGGCCTCGGGGGAGTCGCAGTGGTGCTCATGGGCGCCGATCCCGGCGCCGTTGGGGAAGCGGACCACCACCGGGAGGGTGATGTTGCCCCTGGTCCGGTAGCGGAACCGTCCCAGGTGGCTGACGATCTGGTCGAAGGCGGGGTAGACGAAGCCGTCAAACTGGATCTCGGCCACCGGGCGGGCACCGGCGATCGCCATGCCGATGGCGGTGCCGACGATGCCCGACTCGTTGAGCGGGGTGTCGATCACCCGCTTCTCGCCGTACTTCGCCTGGAGGCCTTCGGTGATCCGGAAGACGCCTCCGCTCAGGCCCACGTCCTCACCCAGCACGATCACATCGGGATTGGCGGCCATGGCGTGGTCGAGGGTGGCGGTGATGGCTTCCGCCATCGTCCACCGCTCGGTGGGGCCGGAAGGTTGCGCATCGGGGGTGGGCCGCCACACCTGGTCGTCGGCGAACACGGTTTCGGCCTCGCCGTTGGCCCGCTGGACGGCGTGGAGTTGGTCGACCACCGATTCGGGGATCTTGGAGAAGGCGTGACGGACGGTCTCGTCGCGTCCCGGCACTGGCCGAGCCTCGATCTCGGTGATGGCTGCCTCCACCAGGTCGGTGACCTCCATCGCCACCTTCTCGCCGATTGCCTCATCCCACTCGCCCAGGGCTTCGAGATAGGCCCGGAGCCGGTCGATCGGGTCCTTCCGCTTCCACTCCTCGACCTCGGCCTCGGGGCGGTAGCGGGTGGGGTCATCGGCGGTGGCGTGCGGCCCGTAGCGGTAGGTCACCGCTTCGATCAGGGTTGGCCCGCCGCCGGTCCGGGCTCGCTCGACGGCCTCTTCGGTGGCGGCGAACACGGCCAGGGGATCCATGCCGTCGACCCGCACGCCCGGCATGCCGTAGGCACCGGCCTTCTGGGCGATGGTGGCCGAGGCGGTTTGCTTTCGGTAGGGCACCGAGATGGCGTAGCCGTTGTTCGAGCAGATGAAGACGGTGGGCGTGTTCCACACCCCGGCGAAGTTCATGCCCGAGTGAAAGTCGACCTCCGAGGTGGCGCCGTCGCCGAAGTAGACGACCGTGACCGAGCCCTCCTCCCGGAGGTCGGTGATGTAGGAGTAGCCGACGGCGTGGGGGAGCTGGCTGGCGATGGGGACGGTGGTGATGCCCATCCGGTGCCGGCGCACGTCCCAGTCGACGTTGGGCAGGCCCCGCCAATAGGCGAGGATCACCTCGAGGGGCATGCCCCGGGCGATCTGCACCCCGTGCTCGCGGTAGGAGGGGAACACGAAGTCATGCGATGCCAGCGCCATCGCCGAGCCCACCTGGACGGCTTCCTGGCCGAGCAGCGGGGCGAAGGTGCCGATCCGGCCCTGTCGCTGAAGTGCCAGCATGCGCCGGTCCAGTTCCCGGGACAGAACCATGAGCCGGTACATCTCCCGCAGCTGCCCGGTCGACAGACCCGGGTCGGGCCCTGTCAGGGCTCCGGCGACGTTCAGAACGCTCAGCGTCTCGGGTGCTTCCGCCATGGCTCGAGGGTAGTGGGCGGCTCCACCGGGCGTTGAAGGAAGCCGCCCTCGGACATTCCGACCGATGACACTCAAGTGCCCGGACCGTTGGCCGACGGGTTCGACGTGGACAACATCTCCGCCGTGATGGCGCGCATCGACACGATCCGGTCTCAGGTTGGCATGGCTGCCAGCACTGGCTCGTTCCAGGCGGCGCTCGACACCCAGATGACGATCGGCTCGACCCAGATGGTCGCGGCCGGAACGGTGCGGCAGAGCACCAACCCGCCGGCAGTTCCCGTCAACGGCATCATGACGGCCGCCCAGCTCGACTCCTATCTCCAGCAGCATGACATCGAGGCTCGCAACGGCCGGCTCGACCGGTCCGAGCTGCAGACCGTCTCCGGTGGCTGGGGTGAACGCGACTACGCCCTGCTGCCACCCGCCGCCACCGCCTATGAGCAGATGCGTTCCGCCGCCGCCGCCGACGGCATCGACCTGCAGGTGATCGACGCCTACCGCTCATGGGAGGTCCAGGCCGCCGCCTACGAGGCCTACCTGTCTGGACGCAAGAAGGAGCACGTGGTCGCCCCCGGCACCTCCGAGCACGGCAAGGGCATGGCGATCGACGTCACCGACGGCGCCATCATCGGAAGGGACGACGCCGAGTGGCGCTGGCTGCAGGACAACGGCCACCGCTTCGGCTGGTACCCGATTTCGAACGAGACGTGGCACTGGGAGTTCCGAGGGACCGGGGCCTGAACGCAGAAGGCAGAACGCCGAACGCAGAACGCCCAAGCCCGGACGATTGATGTTGCTCGCCGGCTCTGAACGCTCCGATGCCAGGGCCCATGGACTCGTCGAAGCGCGGTGACGCGAGTTCGGGCGTTCTGCGTTCGGCGTTCTGCGTTCTGCCTGTGGCGATCGGCGTTCTGGGGTCCGACTGGGCATTGGTACTCTTGGTCCATGCCCACCTTCCGTGCCGACGTCCGTGAGATCGCGCCCTACGTGCCTGGGCGGCCTATCGAGGATGTGGCGTTGGAGTACGGGTTCGATCCGGCCGATGTGATCAAGCTGGCCTCGAACGAGAACCCGGTGCCGCCGATTCCTTCGGTGCGGGCGGCGATGGCGCAGATGATCGAGAAGGCGCACCGCTACCCCGACAACGAGGCGCGCCTGCTGCGTGAGAAGCTGTCGGAGGTGCTGGGCGTCCGCTACGAGGAGTTGATGATCGGGGCGGGGTCGAGTGAGATCCTGCGGGTGGTGGCGATGGCGTGTGGTGGCCCCGGCACCTCGGCGGTCTACGGGTGGCCCTCGTTCGCGGTGTACCGGCTGGGCTCGGTCCTGGCGATGACGGAGCGCATCGAGGTGCCGCTCGACGAAAACCGCAAGTTCGATCTCGAGGCGATGTTGGCGGCGATCCGTCCTGACACCACTCTCGTCTATCTCTGCAACCCGAACAACCCGTCCGGGACGTTTCATCCCGCCTCCGACGTGGCGGCCTTCATCGATGCCATCCCCGAGCGGGTGATGGTGCTGGTCGATGAGGCTTATCACGAGTTCGTGACCGACCCTTCCCACGCCACGGCGCTCCCATTCGCGGTCGAACGGCCCAACGTCCTGGTGGCGCGGACGTTCTCGAAGGTGCACGGGCTGGCCTCGCTGCGGGTCGGCTATGGCATCTCGCGGGCCGAGAACATCGTGGAACTGCGCAAGGCCCAGGCCCCGTTGTCGGTCACGGCCCTCGGGCAGGAGGCGGCGTTGGAGTCGCTCAAACACCCCGATGAGATCGCCCAGCGCATCGCCGACAACGCCGCCGGCCGGGAGCGGCTCGAGGCCGGACTGGCGGAGCTGGGGGTTCACTACATCCCGAGCCAGGCCAATTTCGTGTACTTCCGGGCGCCGGCCGGGACCGAGACCGTGACCAAGGCGTTCCTGCGGCACAGGATCATCCTCCGGCCGTTCGTCGACGGTTGGGTACGTGTCAGCGTCGGCACGCCGGAGGAGAACTCCCGGTTCCTCGAGGCCTTCGAGGTCGAGCTCGAAACTCTTCAGTGATCCCGACTCCCTGTCGATTTCTCACAAGTTCGGGTTCGTCGTAGCCTCAAAATCGCTCGCGGTCCGCGAGCAACTCCTAGCTCTACAAGGGTGAAATCGTGAAGTCCGTCATCCGCGGGTTCGCCGCAGCAGTCACCAAAGCCCCATGGTTCCTCATCGTGGGCGCGCTCGTTCTGACGGGTGTGTTGGGTGCCATCTCGACCGGTGCCGACCGGTCGACCGGGCAGGAGGGGTTCGCCCCCGACAACCCCGAGATCGATGCCTCCAATGCCATCCAGGAGCTGTTCGGTGCCGACGCCGCCGAGTCGGTGATGCAGGTCATCGTCATCTCCGACTCCGGCGATGTGATCACCGCCGAGGCGCTGGAAGCCGTCAACGCCGCCCTCGCCAATCTCAGCGCCAGCGAGGTCGGCCAGTCCATCTCGGTCCGTCCCGAGCGGCCGCAACCGTTCTTCTCGTACATGGCCCCGGTCCAGTTCGGCGCCGAGGCCCAGGGCCTCTCCACCGATGATCTCACCGACGAGCAGGTGAAGGAGATCTATGCGTCGACCCTCGCCGACCCCGAGGCGGCGGCGCAGCTGGGATTCGCCACCCAGCTGGTGGCCGACAAAGAAGGTGACGGGCGCGACGAGGCCGGTCTGATCCTGGTGTTCATCGAGGCTGTCGACGGCGACACCGAGGGCGCCATCGATGCCCAGATCGCCCGGGAGCAGGCGGTGGCCGAGGCGCTCACCGCGATCGACCTTCCGGCCGGTCTCGAGATCCGGCCGTTCTCGTTCAACCTGCTGTTCGGCGCCGGTGGAGACTTCACCTCCGAACTGGGGCGGCTGTTCGGATCGGCATTCGGCATCATCGTGGCGATTCTGATCTTCGTGTACTGGATGCGGCCGGTGTCCGGTCGAGGCAAAGCCATCCGCCGTTCGGTGGCCGACATGTCGGTCACGATGCTCACCATTGTCATGGCGATCGTGTGGATGCAGGGCATCGGCACCATCTTCCAGGGCCTCGATTGGATCGGTCCGTTCAGCGAGATCGCCCAGATCGTTCCCGTCCTCCTGATCGGCCTGGGCGTCGACTACGGGATCCACCTCATTTCCCGCTACCGGGAAGAGGCGGGTGAAGGGCAGACCGTGGTCGACTCGACCCGGCGGGCGATCGGGACATCGGGTGTGGCGCTGACGCTCGCCACCCTCACCACCGTCATCGGCTTCCTGACGAATGTCACCAACCCGGTGCCGGCCCTGAAGGACTTCGGCATTCTCTCCGCGGTCGGCATCTTCGCTTCGTTCGTGCTGATGCTGACGTTCGTTCCGGCGTTGCGGCTGGTGTTGGACAAGCGGGCCGAGGCCAAGGGGACGCTCCCGGTGGAGGCGTTCCGTACTTCGTCCGAAGAGCGGCTCCTTCCCAGGATGATGGAGAAGACCGCGGTGCTCGCCGAGCGCTTCGCCATTCCGACGGTGGTGGTGATGGTGGCGCTCGGTGGCCTCGGGTACTACGGGCTGTCCCAGCTCGAGACACGGTTCTCGTTCACCGACTTCCTCCCGGCCGACGCTCCCGAGGTCGAGACCTTCAACATCCTCACTGAGGAGTTCGGCGGCGGATTCGGTGAGACCACCCAGGTCCTGATCGAGGCGTCCGACGGCGGCGACCTTGCCACCCCCGAGGTCTACAACGCCCTGGTCCAGATCGGCCAGGACCTGGCCGGCGTCGACGACGTTCTCACCATCCCCACGCCGTTCGGTGAGGTGGCGCAGCTGTCCAACCCGGTGACGGTGTTCCAGCAGCTCATCACCCCCGCCGAACCGGGTGGGGCGCCCGCCAACCTCGAGCTGGCGGAGGCCTCGGTCGCCATGGGGCTGCAGCCGGATGGATCGGTGTCGGCCGACGCCGACGTGGCCGGCCTGTGGGCGATGGCCTCCGACGCCGCCCCTGAGCAGATGACCCGGGTGGTGCACGTCGCCGATGACCAGCGGATCGACGCCATCCAGGTCGAGATCGGCACCCAGGCAGGTGAGCAGGGAGCGGGCGATCTGCGTGACAACCTGATCGCCGCTTTCACGCCGCTGGACTCGATCGATGGGGTGACAGTGATCCCCACCAGCCAGTCGATCATCTCCGATGTCGTGGTGAATGCTCTCTCCGACTCGCAGGTGAGCTCGCTGCTCTACACGATCATCGCCGCCACCATCGTGCTGGTGATCAACTTCTGGTTCGAGAACCGGCGCCCGTTCCTCGGTGTGCTCACCATGATCCCGGTTGCCCTGGTGGTGCTGTGGACGTTCGGGCTGATGTACGTGAGCGGGATCCCGTTCGGGCCGGTCACCGCCACCCTGGCGGCGTTGGCGGTCGGTATCGGCGTTCCCTACACCATCCATCTCGCCCGACGCTTCGAGGAGGACCGGAACCGGTTCGACAACATCGAAGATGCCATCCGCTCCACCACCCGCCACACCGGTGGCGCCCTGGCCGGGTCGGCCTTCACCACCGCGGCCGGCTTCGGCATCCTGGTCACGTCGTCGTTGACCCCGTTCAAGCAGATGGGCCAGGTCACCGCCTACGCCATTGTGTTGTCGTTGGCCGGTTCGGTGCTGGTGCTGCCGTCGCTGCTGGTGCTGTGGGAGAAGTGGCACCGCAAGCGCGGGGATCTCGAGCAGACCCGCGAGACCGTCTCGGTGGTCTGAGCCAGGGGAAGCTCCTGCGCGATCCTTGCGTGGAGGCGCCCCGCCGTTTCCTCCCCCGGAGGGGGAGGGTGTCCGCCGACCCCAAGCGGTCGCCGACCGCGGCGGTCGGGCCAGGGCCGGAGGGGGCGTCAGGTCTGACGCGACCACGGTGACGGGACGGCGCTGTCCGAAAGTGTCGTCACCGTGAGCCGACAGAGGTTCATGTGATCTCGCGTCGTGTGAACCCAACCCTGTACATCGTTGTTGCCTTCGTGGCTCTGGCCGCCGTCGGCCGCTGGTCGGTGGTGGCGATGGATGGCATCGTCGGATTCTCCCCGGCGGCCGGTCTCGTGGCTGCGGTGGTTGGAGTCCATTGGGAGCGGCGCGGCCGATTGCTGGCGCTGTTCGCGGTGCTAGGCGCAGGCATTGCGCTCGCCTTCGGTGCGTCACCACTGGCGGTCGCCGCCCTCGTAACCGGTGCGTTCATCGAGGTGGTGGTGGCCTTGGGCCTGCTGCGGCGGTACTCCGATCCGCTGGAACGTCCCGAGACGGCGGAGTGGTGGGCGCGCTGGGCCGGCGCCGCCGGTCTCGGGGCGTTGCTGGGAAGCATTCCTGTGGTGCTGGCAGTAGCGGTGCTGGGCGAGTTCGACTTGATCGGAACGATGGTTGCCTGGACCTTTGGGCACGGTGGCGGCATGCTCATCGTTGCTCCCGGCGTGTGGGCGGGCGTCCGCTGGCAACGGACAGGGGGTACCAGGCACGCCGGCGACATCCGACAACTGGTGGTGGCATTCGTGGTGGTGGTGACAGCATCGCTGGTGGGAGGTGTGGTCGCCTTCTTCGTGAACTCGGCGGTACCACTGGTGCTCGCGGTGCTGGCCCTCGGGTGGCTGGCGATGACGGCGGGTCACAGGGTGACTGTGATGGCCTCCTCATCGGTCGCCAGCGTGATCCTGCTCGCCCTGCCGTGGTGGATCGAGGTTCACCCGGTGTCGGTGACCTCGGCCACGGTCCTGATCGTGCTCGGCCACGCCGCCGCCTCGGGACTGGCGATCGAGTCCTCCGCCCGCTGGCACGCCCGGGCATTGCTGGCCGGCGTCGTCGACATCGCCAGCGAGGCCGTGCTGATCGTCGACGCCGACGGTCGGGTGATGGTTGGCAACCCTGCGGCACGTCAGATGTTCGGCGATCCCCTGGAGGGCCGCGTCGTGTCGAGCCTGCTGCCGGGGCTGAGTCCCGATTGGACCGCAAACCGGCCATCGGGGCGGACCCTGGACGGGCGTACTGCCGCCGGACACCGATTCTCGGTGGAAGTGTCGGCCGGCCCGGTGGACACCCCCGGTCGTCCCATGATGGCGCTGGTGTGCCGCGACATGACCGAGATCAGGGCGGCAGCCGCCGCCATCCGCCGGTCCGGCGAGATCATCGACGCCACACCCGATTTGGTGGGCTGGACCGATCGGAACGGTGCGCTGCTCTTCCTGAACAGCGCAGGCCGGGCCATGATGGGTGCCGCCGAGGACGAGGTCATCGACTCGTGGGCGGCGGCCGGGTTGCTGACCCGGGAGGCGATCGATGGCGCCACCGCCAACGGCACCTGGTTCGGAGAGACCGAGCTGCTGCTGCGCAACGACATCCGTCTTCCCGTGGCCCAGACGGTCATCGCCCATCGCTCCGAGGATGGTGCAGTCCGTTTCTACTCGATCATCGCCCGCGACATCTCGGAACGCTACGAGTTCGAGGTCATGAAAGACGAGTTCGTCGCCAACGTCACCCACGAGTTGCGCAGCCCCCTCACCGGCGTGATCGGCTATTTGGAGTTGCTGCGGTCCGGTGCCTTCGGCGAGGTGAACGACGAAATGGGTGACGCCCTCGCCGATGTCGACATTGCCGCCCACCAGATGCTCGAGCTGATCAACGACCTGCTCGACCTGTGGCGGGCCGAGGGCCGAGCCGCCGCCGACATGGTCGACCTGCATCTGGGCGAAGTGGTGGAGGCAGCGGTTCGGACGGTGCGGCCGGTGGCCGCCGGCAAGCGGATCAGCCTGAGCTTCGATACCGACGAGGTGGTCACGATGGGCGATCGCCGCCAGTTGGAGCGGGCCTTCCTGAACGTGGTCTCGAACGCCGTGAAGTTCACCCCGGTGGGAGGGTCGGTGTCGGTGACCGTGCGGGCCGTGGATGGCCGGGCCGAGGTTCGGGTGGCCGACTCGGGCGTGGGTATTCCGGCGGCCGAGGTCGAGGCGGTCTTCCAACGCTTCTACCGGGCATCCACCGCCGAAAAGGCCTCGATCCCCGGCACCGGACTCGGCCTGCCGCTGGTTCGGGAAGTGATTCGCGCCCACGGCGGTGATGCCGTCATCGAGTCGGTGGTGGGGGAGGGAACGACCTTCGTCATCGACCTTCCCATCCTGGTCCGTACCGGTCGGCTCGCCCCGGTTCGCTGACACGCTCCGATTCTGTCGGTGCCTGCCGGTATGTTGGCCGGATGGCACGTCGTTACGGGTCGGCGGGGAGC
Source organism: Acidimicrobiia bacterium (assembly GCA_050329955.1). GTDB lineage: Bacteria > Actinomycetota > Acidimicrobiia > Spongiisociales > ZC4RG35 > JAOUGY01. Next base: position 17,154 of record JBHJOH010000247.1, read on the forward strand.
GGTCCGGGCCGCATGGCACGCTCCTGGAGGTTCAAACAGGTCGGCGCTGCCGCGGTGGCCGTCGCTTCGGTGATGGCGGTGACGTGGGGGCTTCCGGTCCCGGTCGCCCTGGTGGCTCTGGTGTACGCCGCAGTGGTGTGGTCGGTGGGTGAGGGCCGGGTCAACCGGGCCCGGGCGGGCGAGTCGGCCGAACTCGAGGTGGGGCGGCATCTGGGTGGTTTCGGCACGGTCGTGTTCGGGTGGCGGCCGCCCGGCGTCCGATTTGATGTCGACGTGGTGGTGCTGGAGCCCTGTCTGGCCGCTGTCGAGGTCAAGCGGGCCGAGGGACGGGTGCGACGGCGCTCCGATGGAGTCGTGCTGGTGGGTGGTGTGCCCATTCCGGGTGATCCCCTTCGGCAAGCGGTGCGCGGGGCCGCGTGTGTTCGGCAGGCGGCCGACGTCGAAGAGCTGGTGGGTGCCGTGTTGTGCATCACAGGCATGCGCCAGCGGCCGCGCGTGTTCGAGTGGTCCGGAACCCCGGTCACCGTGTGTTCGGCCCGCCATTTGCGCCGGGTGTTGCGTCGGGGTGGGCCGCGGAGGTCGCGGCGTGAGGGCAGGGACCTTGCCGAGTCTTTCGTGGGCTCGAGGCAGTAATGACCCCGATCCCCGGTTTCTCTCGGTATGCTTGCTGTGCTGGCACCTATTCCGGGCGGACGGGTAACGCGAATCTGGAGATCCCGACCGTGAAGAGCATCTCGTGAAGAAGATCCTGACCTGGGGCAGCGTCGCGCTGCTCCTCTATCTCGTCGTGCAGGACCCGCAATCTGCGACCCGGCTCGTGTCGGGCACGATCGACCTGCTGGGCCGTATCGCCGAAGGCGCCACCGCCATCGTCAACGGCGTGTGACCGATGGGCTGGAAGCCCGCCGATAGCGAGCAGTCGTATCTCTCGTTCCACGAGAAGATCGTCATTTCGGCGCGTCTTCATCCGATCACCGCAATACTCCCCGTCGCCCGCACTCTCATCATCGGGGCAGCGGTGTGGCTGGCATTGTCGGGTATGCTCGGTGGGTGGGTGATCCTGGTGGCGTTGGTGCTGGTGTCGTGGATCCGCAAAGAGGGCTACGCCGGTAAGCTGGGTTTCTTCGCCACCGCCGTCGTGGTCGGACTGCTCGGGGCGGGCTTGTACTACAACTTCGAGGGCGGGGAACGGCTGGCGCTGGTGCTGATGGCCGTCATCCTGGTGGCCATCAAGGGCGTGGTCGACTACGTGTTCACCCGGCTCTACCTCACCGACAAGCGCATCATGCTCCGGTCGGGCATCCTCACCGAACGGCGTTCCACGCTGCCGCTGCGGGCGCTCACCGACATGCGTTACGACCAGACCATCCCGGGCCGGGTGTTCGACTACGGCCACTTCTACGTCGAGTCCGCTGGCCAGAACCAGGCGTTGTCCACGCTGCTCTTCGTCGACAATCCCGTCAGGTTCTACCGCATCGCCATGGAGCTGGCCCTCGGCGGCACCCTCCCGCCCGAAGAGCTGATCCAGCCGTAGGTCAGGCCGGGCGGCGGACCGGGCGCACCGGTTTCGATCGCACCACGATCCAGGTGGCGGCGGAGACGATGATCGGCATGCCGATCGATATCAGGGCGAGTTGTCGCCACGGAACACCGGTTGCCATGCCGTCGAAGTCGCTCGCTCCCAGATCGAGCCAGAAGACCATGACCAATCCCACCGCTCCGGATATCAGCCCTGCTGTGAGCGCGACCGCTCCCTGCGCCGAGGCCAGATAGTGCCGTCGGAAGCGCTGGGAGGCACCGACCGCCACCGCCCGCGCTATCTCATCGTCGGCGTCGATGCGGATCAGTGATCCGATGATGGCGGCGACCAGCGCCACCAGCACCGACGAAGCTGCGAGCGCAGCCCATCGAACGGCTTCGCCTCCCCGGAGGACGATGCTCAAGACCAGATTGCCTCCAGGAGGGAGGGCGCCGAGGAGACGGGGAGAGCCGTGGGCGATAACCCCCGTCATGGCGAGCGTCGTTGCGTCGGATCGAGTGGGACTTCGACCGAGGAGCCATGTGTCCACGGATTGGCCAGCAGGCGAGTCCGACACCGCCAGCTGCCACCGGCGGGCGGTGTCCTCCGTGAGCAGCACCTCGCCGGCTTCGAATACAAAACTCTGTTCACCCGACCCGGCGAGCGGGATCGTCACGGTGCGGGGGCCGGTCCACGACCATGACCCTGTTCCCTCCCATCTCCCGACCATGACCGCTTGGCCCGCTCCGAGCAGGGCGGTGGTGTTCGGCATCCCCAACAAGGCGAGCTCGGCGGGGTCCACGACCACTGCCCGGTCGGGTACGTGGCCGAGCCCGGGTATGCCCTGCCCCGGGGGGATCTGCGTCCGCCATGACGAGGAGGATGGGAACAACGGTCCTGTGGTGATCTGTGTTCTGAGGGGAGCGGCGTCGGGGAAGGTTGTGACGAGCTGGTCCAGGGCGGCTCGTTCCACCTCGGCGTTTGGTGACGGTGTCCGCACCATCGCCGACTCGGGGAGCTCCTCTACGTCATAGCCCCGCAGCATGACCATGGCAGCGACGGGTAGCAGCATGACGAGCACCATGACGGTGATGGTGCCGGCGCTTCGCGACTGGTTGCGTCGCAGGTCCCGCACCGCCATCCGGATGGGCGTCGGCAGGTGGTGGCCCGATCTGTCCACCAAACGATGCACGAGCGGGAACGCCACCAGCACTCCCACCCCCGCCGCCACGCCGCCGAGTGCCAACGACGGAGTTGCGACACCGGCGATCCATCCCTGGGCGACTCCGACCAGGCTGGTCGCGGTCAGCGCCAAACCGGCCAGTTTGCGACCCCGAACCGTCGTCGGTGCAGGCGGGATGCGGCCTTCCCTGGCGGCTGCCAGCGGCGTGCGGGCCGCCAGCTCGGCCGCCGGGATTCCGAAGACCGGTCCAACCAACAGACCCACGACTGCGACCAGCGCAATCTGGGATGTCTCCAGGCGAAGGTGGCCGAAGCCGGCGGTCAGCCGGGTGGCGGCATACAGGCCCAGTCCGCACCCGATCATCACTCCGACGGTGGATACGACGGCGGCTTCGGTCGCCAGGACGAGTCGCATGTGGGCCGGTCCGGCGCCGGTCACGGCGAGGAGACCCGTGTGGCGGATTCGCCGCCGCAGGCCGATGGCCATCACCGCCGCCGAGACCAGGCTGGTGGCCAGGAGCGCGAACAGTCCGATGGTCGGCGCCAACAGCACGTCCGGCGATCGAGCTGCGTCTCCCGGTGAGTTCACCCAGGCCGACGTCTGTGCCGCTCCACCGACACGTGCGAAGATCCGATCGGGGACACCAACGAACGAGGCCGGGGGGCCGTGCGCTTGCAGCGCCCAGTCCAGCTCGTCCCAGATCGAGTGCGACGAGGTCACCCAGGCTGCATTGCGCTCGAACGGGTGCACCCCGGTGACGACGACGGCAGCGAGGTCGCCGGTGGTGATGGTGTCGCCGATGTCTACCCCCAGTGCCTCCGCCACGTCGCCGCTCACGGCCACTTCCGTCGGCGCCTGTGGCCATGTGCCACGCAGCTCGTTTCCCGCCGTGCGGGAGTCGGGTACGGTCGACACGTCGACCTCGGTCCAGGGGTCGATCACGGCTGCGGCACTGCGGACGATCCGCACACCATCGATCGGTTCGACGATCGCCGCGATTTGACCCGCCATCGCCGGTCGGACAGGAAAGTCCGCTCCGTGCAGCGTGGCCTCGCCGGGCAACGGTCGGTGCATCTGCCCGGTCTGGTTCTCGGTGGTGAAGTAGATCCCGATCCATGTGGTCGCCGCCATCGGAGCGGCCACCAACAAGGCGATCAGCGATGATCGCACCCAGTCGCGACGGACCTGGCGAAGCGCCATGCGCAGGGAGGCGAACAGCGCGCTCATGCGGGCTCGAGCATCCCGGTGTCGCGCTGGGTGACCGAGTCGATGCGGCCGTCGCGCAGGGTGATGACCCGGTCCGCCCAGGCGGCGTCGCCGGGCTCGTGGGTGACCATCACCCCACCGGCGCCGTTGTCGATGCGTTTGCGGATGAGGCGGAGGATCGACTCACCGGTCACCTCGTCGAGAGCGCCGGTGGGCTCGTCGGCCAACAGCAGCGATCGCTCTCCGACCAGGGCCCGGGCGATGGCCACCCGTTGCTGCTCGCCGCCCGACAGCTCGTCGGGGAAGCGGTCGGCATGGCGGTCCAGGCCCACGCCGGAGAGCGCCTCCTCTGCCTCCCGCCGGGCCGTCCTCAGCTTGGACCCGTCGAGTTCGAGTGGCAGGGCCACGTTCTCGGCGGCGGTGAGGGTCGGAATCAGGTTGTACTCCTGGAACACGAAGCCGATGTGACGGCGGCGCATGGCGGCCGACTCCTTCGGGGTCAGCCCGCCCAGATGCAGGCCGCGCACGGTCACCGTGCCGGTGGTCGGCTCGTCGAGTCCACCGGCGAGGTTCAGCAGGGTCGACTTGCCCGATCCGGAGCGGCCCATGATCGCCACCAGTTCGCCGCGGGCCACGTCGAGGTCGATGTCGAACAGAGCGTCGACCCGCGCTGCCCCGGCGCCGTAGGTCTTGCCTGCCTGTCGCAGGCTGAGGACGATCTCCTTCATCTGGTCCCTCCGGTGATGCTGCTCGGGTGTGTTGCGGACTTGCGGTTGGATGGGGGGCCGGTGACGCCGACCCGTTCCTCGGTGAGCGCCAGCCAGCGGAGCTCGGCCTCGGCCTGGTAGACCAGCCGGTCGAGGTGCAACAGCCACGCCAGGTCGGCTCCGTCGGCGTCGGCCTTGAGCCGGGTGTAGTCCTGGAGTGCCTGCATGGTGGCGGACCGCTGGTGGTCGATGACCTCGGAGATGCTCACGGCCGGTGAGACGAGGGCGAGCAGGAGCTTCATCGACACCTCGTCGCGGGTCACCACGGTGCGGGCAATGGGCTGGTTGAACCAGGTGAAGGCGACGTGGGCGCCGGCCACCGTCCTGCGGTAGAACCGGCGCCCCTCGTCGTCTGTCCCGAGCCCCTCCACCAATCCGTCGCGTTCCAGCCTCTGAAGGGTGGTGTACACCTGTCCGATGTTGAGCGGCCACGCATCTCTGGTGGCTGCGTCGAATTCGGTCTTCAGCTGGTACCCGTGCTTCTCCTCGTCGCCGAGGAGAGCCAGCAGCCCCTCGCGCACCCCCATGTGCACTCCTTCCGGATCGGCTCTCGGTTTGCACCTCCGTTGAGGCATATACTCAGTATGCATACTGAGTATGGTCATGTCAACTCTGGTCGGGGCGGCACCGCCGGGTGAGAGGCGGTAGCGTCGGATCGGATCGATCAGAAAGGTTCGCCATGCCCTCGCTCGAGGAGTTCTGCACCATCTCGGCGTCGATGACGCCCCGCATGCTCGGCACCATGCCGGGCGGCACCCGCATCGACTTCCCATTCGAGGGCACTGCCACCAGCCCGCATTGGGAGGGCGAACGACCGGTTCGGGGAGTGGACTACGTGACGGTCCGCACTGACGGCAACATGGCGCTCGACATCCGGGCCACCATCGGCGAGAAGCGGGAGACGGTGGCCTACCAGGGGCGCGGTGTCAGCCTGGTCAAGAGCCCCACCGAAGCCCTGCCCCAGGAGCTCATCACGTTCGAGACCGGCAACGAGGACCTGGCGTGGCTCAACACGGTGGTCGGAGTCGGGATCGGCGGTGGCGAGGGTGGCGGCCTGTCCGTCACCATCTACGTGGTACGTCCCTGATCGCCCGAGGGTGAGGTCCGGCCCGGGACAGAGGCTGGGAACGCCGGCCCGACCGGCTACGTTCTTCTCGACATGGACGCAGTCGGACTGATCGCCGGAAGTGGCTGGGCCTCGGGCCTCAACCTCTACGCAGTGACCGTCATCCTCGGGATGGCGGGCCGTTTCGGATGGGCCGACGTACCGGAGGTGCTCACACGCACCGACGTGCTCATCGCGGCGGCGGTGTTGTTCTTCGTCGAGTTCGCCGCCGACAAGATCCCGTATCTCGACAACGTGTGGGACGCCATCCACACGGTGGTGCGTCCACTGGGAGCGGCCGCCCTCGGCTATGTGATCGCCGGGGAATCGGGCAGCATCGGTGAGGCGGCGGGCGCCATCGTGTCGGGAGCGCTCGCCCTCAGCGCCCATTCGGCCAAGGCCACCACCCGGGCAGCCGTCAACACCTCGCCGGAACCGGTTTCCAACCTGACCCTGTCGGTGTTCGAGGACGTGATGGCATCGGGCCTGACCGTTCTCGCCATCGCCTTTCCGGTGGTGGCTCTAGTGGTTGCGGTGGTCTTCGCCATCGGGTCGGTGTGGCTGGTGGTCAAGTTCTGGGGGGCCCTCCGCCGGATGTTGCGAAGGCGTCGGGTCCCGACCTCGACGTGACCCCCTTCGACCTCCTCACCGAGCAGGGTCGGGCACGCCGCCTGCGGGAAGTGGTGGTGGCCGCCCTGGCCCACTACCAAATCGATGTGGCCCGGATCCGTCTGCTGGGGCAGGAGACCAACACGTTGTTCCGGATCGATGTCGGGGACGGCTCGAAGCTGGTGATGCGGGTGGCCGACCCGCACGGGAACACCGCCGCCAACATGGAGATCGAGGCCGACTGGCTCGAGGAGCTCCACCGAGCCGGCCTTCCGGTGCCGCAGCCGGTCAAAACAGCCGACGGCCGGGCCGTGATTTCTGCGGGTGCACCCGGGGTGCCGGAGGAGCGTGACTGTGTTCTCTTCACATGGGTACCCGGCAAGCCCCTCGGTGCCGCTGCCGGCGTCGCCGACTACACGGCACTCGGTGAGCTGTCGGCCCGCCTCCACCAGAGCACGGAGCGGAGACCACAGCCTGGCGGTGCCCGCCAATGGGATCGAGTCTTCTACTACCCCGAGGACCTCGACCCGGTGGTGATCGCCGTCGACGCATACGCCCACCTCTTCACCCCCCACCGTCGCGCCGTCATCGGCCAGGTCCTGGCGATCGCCGAGCCCACGCTGACCCGCCTCCACGAGGGGCGGGTACAGCTGGTGCACGGCGATCTCCACCCATGGAACGTTCACCGCCATCGCGGCCGCCTGTGGGCGCTGGACTTCGAGGACGCCATGCTGGCGTCACCGATCCAGGACATCGCCATCTCACTGTTCTACAACCGCGACCGGGCCGATCACCCCGAACTGGTGGCCGCCTTCCGGAACGGATACGAGACCGTCCGGGCCTGGCCCGACGAGGCACCCAGCGTCGTTCCCACCGTGATGGCCGCCAGGACGGTGATGTTCATGAACTACGTCGCCAAAGACGGCGGTGATGCCGAACCGTTCTTCGAGCGCGCCACGAACAGATTGGAGGCCTTCCTGGCGGCCCCCGGTCTCATCCCGCTGATGCTGTGATCCGGGCGGTGCCCTTCTCCGCCAACGGCATGTCGAGCACGAAGAGGGTGTAGCCGTTCAGGCGCCGATGGGTGAGCCGGCACCCCATCTGGTCGGCGAGCTGTTTGGCCACCGCCAGTCCCAAACCCAGCGAGCCGGTGATGAGACTGTCCCGGGCCGAGTGCACGTAGGGCCTGAACACGTCGTCGAGCAGTTCCGCCGGTACCCCGTTGCCGTCGTCGGCCACCACGACCCGGTACAAGCCGTCGCTGGGTCCGGCCTTGATCACCACCTCCGGGCCGCCGTGGCGAACTGCGTTGGACACCAGATTGGTGAGGATGTGGCGCAGGCGGAGCCGGTCGCCGATCACCAGCGCCGGGACCAGCGATGTCTGCACCTCGATGTTCTGTGCTCTGGCGACCGCCTCGATGGCGGCGATCGGATCGAGCGGGCGCTGATGGATCTCGATCTGTCCATCTTCGAGCCTCGCCATCACCACCAGGTCGTCGATCATCCGGGACAGCTCACCGGCCTGGGTCTGGATGGTGGACAGCCCTTCGGTGCGGAGCTGGGTGTCGTCGGGCGAAGCGATCAGTGACTCGGCGTAGCCCACGATGCCGGTGAGAGGGGTGCGGAGCTCGTGGCTGATGCCGGCGATCAGATCGTCGCGGGCGTGGAGCAGTGCCACGTTCTTGTCGATCTCAGCCTGCAACGACAGTCGTTCCACCCGTCGCCGGGAACTCACCCACAGCGTGGTCACAGCCAGGGCCGGAATGATGAGGGCGACGAGCAGGCTCGAGGCGAAGGCGGCGTCGCCCGCTTCCGCCCGCTCGGCCTCGATCCGGGC
>JBHJOH010000248.1:0-3144 GCA_050329955.1 Acidimicrobiia bacterium
CCCTACGAGTACCTGTTGGTGGCCCCTCGCGTCGATGGCGCCGCCCCGCCCCGAAGCCCCGCGCAGAACCAGTTCCGGGACGTCAACGACTCGGTGCACCGCAACAACATCGAGATCCTGTTCGCCGAGGGCATCACCAAGGGCTGCAATCCTCCGATCAACGACATGTACTGTCCGCGTGAGGAATTGACGAGAGGTCAGGTTGCCGCCTTCCTCCGCCGAAATCTGGCACTACCGGCCAGCGAGCAGGACTTTTTCACCGATGACTCCGCTTCGGTCTTCGAGGACGACATCAATGCGCTCACCGCGGCGGGGATCGGCTTCGGCTGCACCGAGACCACGTTCTGCCCCGATGTGCCCTTGACCAGGGCCGAGATGGCCGAGTACCTGGTCCGGACCTACGGGTTCGAGAACTCCGAGGGCACCGACTTCTTCACCGACGACGGGACCAGCCCGCATCAGGACGCCATCAACGCACTGTTCGCCAACGACATCACGGTCGGATGTTCGGACGAGGCGCCGCTGTACTGCCCGGACGACTCGTTGACCCGTGAGCAGATGGCGACCTTCCTGGCGAGATCACTCGGCCTCGGCACCTGAATCGGCGCAAGGCCGTCGCGGCGCTGATCCCAGCCGATCGGGTCGGTGTGCGGGCCGGATGGAGTGAGGACGTATCGGCGACCTCCTCGGCGGTAACCTTGGCCTGTGCCTGCCGCTCCCGTCATCTACAGCTTCGTCGTGCCCGTGCTCGACGAGGAGGAGGTCCTGCCCGAGCTCTTCCGGCGTCTGGATGCCCTCCTCGACACGCTGGACGGCTCCGCAGAGGTGGTGCTGGTAGATGACGGGAGTACCGACCGGACGTTCGAGCTTATCCAGACGAGGTGTGCCGCAGACCGGAGATACCGGGGAATCCGGCTGAGCAGGAACTTCGGGCACCAGGTCGCCATCACCGCCGGGATGGAGCACGCCATGGGCCGAGCGGTCGTGGTGATGGACGCCGACCTGCAGGATCCTCCCGAGGTGGTGGGCGAGATGATCGCCCGCTGGAAGGAGGGCTTCGCGGTGGTGGCCGGGCGGAGGGTCGCCCGCCAGGGGGAGCGTGTCTCGAAACGAGCCACCGCTCACCTGTTCTACCGGCTGCTCGACCGGCTCTCGGACACCCGCATACCGGTGGATGTGGGGGACTTCCGGCTGATGGACCGCAAGGCCGTCGACGCGTTTCTCTCGATGCCCGAACGTCAGCGCTATGTCAGGGGGATGGTCGCCTGGATCGGTTACGACCAGACCGTTGTCGACTACGTCCGACCCGAGCGTCAGGCCGGGGTCACCAAGTACCCGCTCAACAAGATGATCGGGCTCGCCGTCAACGCCGTGGTGGGGTTCTCGACGGTACCGCTCCGGGTGATCTCCAAGCTCGGGTTGGTCGTGAGCGTGGTGTCGTTCCTGGCCGGCTTCGGGAGCATCATCGCCTTCTTCCTGGGAGCGACGGTGCCCGGTTGGACCTCGACGGTGGTGGTGGCGTTCTTCGTCGGCGGGGTGCAGCTGATCGTGCTGGGTGTGATCGGAGAGTACGTCGGACGAATCTATGACGAGGTGCGCCGACGCCCTCTGTACCTCGTGAGCGAGATGGTGGGAGGCGATGGTGAGTGAATCAGATCCGTTCGACCGCTACGAACAGGCCTCCGACTACGAGGCGGCCGTGGCCGAGAGCATCGCCTTCGCCCATGTCGGCCATGAGATGTTCATCAAGGCCAAGGCCATCGCCCTCTTCGACGTCGTGGAGCGTCACCTCGGGCGGGCCGACGGACTGGACTACCTCGATGTCGGCTGTGGTGTCGGCGCGATGCAGCGCTACGTGGCTCCCAGGGCACGCCGGTCGTGCGGGATCGACACCAGCGCCGAGTCGATCGGCGCCGCCCTCCGTGGCCACCCCGACTCGGAGCTGACCGCCTACGACGGCACCGTCATCCCGTTCGATGATGCCACCTTCGACGTCACCTTCGCCGTGAACGTCGTTCACCACGTCGAACCGCCCGAACGGCCCGGCTTCGCCCGGGAGCTGCTCAGGGTGACGAAGCCGGGCGGGCTGGCGGTGGTCTTCGAACAGAACCCCTACAACCCGCTCACCCGGCTGGCCGTGGCGCGATGCGCCTTCGACGAGGGCGTCGTGCTGGCGACACGACAAACGATCAGACGGCTGCTGGAAGGAGCCGGTGGCTCGGTGGTCGACTCCCGGTTCGTGCTGTTCTTCCCGGTCGACCGTGACCTGGCGAGATCGGTCGAGGCCAGGTTGGGGTGGCTGCCCCTGGGGGCCCAGCACTACGTGGCTGCTCGTCCCGGGCGCTGACCACTCAGTCGAACGCCACCACCTCGACGTCGTAGAGGCGCTCACGTTGGCGTTCGGCGAGTCGTTCCGCCAGGGTGGGTGCCAACTGGTCACCGCCGTCGATGTTGCCCACCGAGTTGAGCACCAGCCACACCCGGTCGTGGTCGTCGGCGATGGCGATCAAGCGATCCATGTCGTCAGAGGTGAGGACCGAGCCCCGGGACACCCGGTCGGGAATACCCCAGGGCAGTCGGTACCGATCGAGTTCCAGGTCGTGGTCGTCGAAGTAGCGGTTGAAGGCCACCAGTGTGTTCCCGGCCAGCACGAACACCACGTCGTCGGGTCCGGCTTGGGAGGCGACGAGTGATGCAGCCTCGTCCCAGGCGGTCTTCTGGAACTCCGTGTGGTACCCGACGGTGCCCAGTGTGCCCACCCCCAGCAAGAGCACGGCGGCTCCGGCCATGAGCCTGCGCCCCTCGGCACGGTCCCAGGCGAGGCCGAGCAGCACGGCGGCGGCGAGCAGAATCCACAGCAGGGTGCGTGACAGGAACACCGGTTGGCGGAGGCTGAACACGAGCTCGAAGGCGGGTTGAACCAGCACGAACGACCACAGCACCAGCAGGTGCGGTCGCGTGAGACGGCGCGAGCCCCACCACATGGTCGCTGCCGCCAGCATCAGAACCAGGGCGTGGAACCACAACTCCCCCAACGGAGAGAAGATCAACCCGGCGTAAGCGTCGAAGAGCACGCCGAGGTCCCGGGTCACCGAACTCACGGTCGGCTGTTGCACCCAGAAGTTCGCTTGCACGAGTCCCAGT
>JBHJOH010000249.1:0-12922 GCA_050329955.1 Acidimicrobiia bacterium
CACCGTGGGAACCTCGACCACACGCACCACCGAGTCCCCGGCCCGCCACGCGAAGTGCCCAGCACGCGTACCGGCGGGGGTTCTAGGGGGTCGCCCCCCTAGGAATATCGGGGGTCGCCCCCCTAGGAATATCACCGTGGGAACCTCGACCTCACTCATTCTGAAGTCCCCGGCCCGCCATGCGAAGACCGCACCACGCGGACCGGCGGGGGTTCTAGGGGGTCGCCCCCCTAGGAATATCGGGGGTCGCCCCCCTAGGACTATCACAGTGCCCGGGGTGGGACTCGAACCCACATGTCCTTGCGGACAGAGGTGTTTAAGACCTCCGCGGCTGCCATTTCGCCACCCGGGCGGGTATCTGAGTGTAGGTGCGGGGGGTGTCAGAGCGAGGCGATGACGCCGTCGAGGAGGTCGTGTTCGGACACGGTCACTTCGAGGGCGGCGAGGTGGCGCATGGTTTCTCGGGCGATGATGGTCCCGGCGAGGATGACGGGGGCCCGGGCGGGATCGATGGCGGGGATGCGGGCGGTTTCCTCGATGGTCTGGGAGGCGAACAGTCCGATGAGTCGTTCCACTTCGGTTCGACCGAGGGGCCAGCCGTGGACCTTGGCCCGGTCGTACTCGGCGAGGTCCTGGGCGATGGCGGCCAGGCTCGTCCAGGTGCCTGCGACGCCGATCACGGTGGTGGCGGGCGGACGCGGCACACCGGCGAACAGCTCTTCGACGTGGCGGCCGGCGGCTTCCAGTCCAGCGAAGTCGACGGGGCGGGTTCCGAGGAGTCGGTCGGTGAGGCGGACCGATCCGATGTCGATCGAGCACCCGTGCACGATTCCGTCTGTTTGCCACACGAACTCGGTGGAGCCGCCTCCGATGTCGATCACGACGTAGGGGGATCCCGTTTCGAGTCCGGAGGTGGCACCCAGGTAGGAGAGGTGGGCTTCTTCTTCGCCGGGTATCACTTCGGGGCGAAAGCCGAGGGCGGTTTCGGCCCGTTCGAAGAACTCGTCCCGGTTGGCGGCGTCACGGCTGGCCGACGTGGCGACCGCTCTGGCACGGGTGGCACCGTGCTCGGCCGCAAGCTGCCCGTAATCGCTGAGAACGGCGATGGTTCGCTCGATGGCATCCTCAGCTAGGCGGCCGCTGGCATCGAGTCCCTTGCCCAGACCCGTGACCCGGGCCCATCGGCCGATCTCACGGCCGTCGTCGGCCACCAGCAGGAGCCGCATGGAGTTGGTTCCGATATCGACCGCAGCTTTCATGGCCACAAGCTACTTGGGTTCGACCCAGGCTGGGTTGCGGGCGCCGTCGACGACGCACGGCCGAGTGCAGTCGAGTGGTTCGACGTAGGGCGCTACCGCCGCCCCGACAGGGTTGTCGTTTCCGGCGGCGTGGTCGGCGTAGTGGGCGTGGAGGCATTTGACGCCCGCCGTCGAACCGGCGACTCCGCCGCTCGGAAGATAGGTGGGTTCTCCCTGGATGACCGAGTCCCGATCTGCCGCGTAGCGGCGGTGGGTGGCGTCGAGCGCCGCCCTCCGGAGCGGGTCGGCGTCGATCCACGCTTCGAGGCGTCTGACACCGCCGACCGACTCGATCCTGCCGATCCGAGCCAGGGCCAGGGGACATGTCAGCCAGTAGCGGGTTGGGAACGGCGTCCCGTCGTCGAGGACGGGTGGAACCGAAACCACGACAGGCAATCCGAGCGGACACCTCGCCACCACGTCCGATTCGGCCCTGAGCGGCCGTCCGACCTGGGCTTCGATGTCGGGCCGGCTGCTCACTCGGCGCCGGCCAGGTCCCGCCCGGTCACGTAATCCCACATCCTGGCGAGCATGTGCCGCTCGGTGGCGGCGTTCGGTTCCGGCTGCTCGACGGTGGCTTGTCCGGTGTCGCCGACGGACGCCGGGCCGACGGCCCGGGAAGTCGATCGATCGTCGAGATTGGGGTCCATGACGACGTATGCTCTCTCTCCGGGCCTGACATAGCCGAGTTCTTCGCGGGCGAGGCGTTCGACTTCGAGCGGCGTCTCGAGCGCCGACACCTGTGCGTCGAGGGTTCCGTTCTCCGCCAGGATGGTGTCGAGCGTGGCCTGGGTGGCGGCGATCTCGGTGCGTTGCGCCACGATTTGGCGGAGCGGCAGCACATTGGTTGCGAGCGCCAGTGCCACCACCAGGATCACGGCCGGGCCGAGCAGCATGATGGGGCGCCTGACGAGGGTCATCGTGCCCTGCTGAACGGCGCCCATCCGGCGTAGCGGGCCTGGTCGCCCAGCGCCTCTTCGATCCGCAGCAGCTGGTTGTACTTGGCGGTGCGCTCCCCACGGGCCGGTGCGCCGGTCTTGATCTGACCGGCGTTGGTGGCAACCGCCAGGTGCGAGATGAACGCATCCTCGGTTTCTCCGGAGCGATGGCTGACCATACGTCCGAACTTGGCGCCTTCGGCGGTCTCCATGGCGTGGAGGGTTTCGGACAGCGTTCCGATCTGGTTGACCTTGATGAGGATGGCGTTGGCAGCCTTCTCGCGGATGCCCCGTTCCAGGATCTCCTGGTTGGTGACGAAGAGGTCGTCGCCCACCAGCTGGACTCTGGATCCGAGCGCGGCGTTGAGCTTCTTCCAGCCGTCCCAGTCGTCTTCGGCCATGCCGTCTTCGACCGACACGAGCGGGAACTCGTCGACGAGTTCGGCGATGAAACCAACCATCTCGTCGGGGGACAGCGTGCGGCCTTCCCCTTCGAGCTTGTAGCTGCCTTCGCGGTACAGCTCGGTTGCGGCGACGTCGAGAGCGAGTGCGATCTCCTCACCCAGCTTGTAGCCGGCGGCCTCGATGGCCTCTGAGAGCAGTTCGAGGGCGGCGCGGTTGGTGGGAAGGTTGGGGGCGAACCCGCCTTCGTCTCCGACGTTGGTGGTCAGCCCGCGACCGGCCAGCACCTTCTTGAGGACGTGGTACACCTCGACCCCGGCTCGCAGCGCCTCACGGAATGTTCCGAAGCCGCCCGGGACCAGCATGAATTCCTGGATGTCGACCGAGTTGGCGGCGTGGGCGCCACCGTTGAGGACGTTGAGGCACGGCACCGGCAGCAGACGGGCGCTGGGGCCTCCCAGGTACTTGTAGAGCGGCAGACCGACCTGGGCGGACGCTGCCCGGGCCACTGCCAGCGAGACCGCCAGGATCGAGTTGGCCCCGAGATTGGCCTTGTTCGGTGTGCCGTCGAGGTCGAGCATGATCTGGTCGACCCGTTCCTGCTGGGTGGCATCGATGCCAATCAGTGCAGGTGTGATGACTTTCTGGACGTTTTCGACCGCCCGCGAAACCCCTTTGCCGCCGTAGCGGTCTCCGCCGTCACGAAGCTCGTGGGCTTCGTGTGCCCCCGTCGACGCCCCGGACGGTACCGCCGCCCGACCGAAACCCCCGCCAGCGAGCAGGACTTCGGCTTCGACGGTCGGATTACCGCGGCTGTCGAGGATCTCACGAGCTCGAATGTCGGCGATGTGCGTGGACAAGCGAGCCCTCCTGAATTGGTGTTGTCTCCACGACAATAGACGATGCGCGCGGGGTGCAATGTCAATCGCGCGCACAGTGACGACAGCACTCCTGGCGGTGGACCCGTCAACGGGTCAACAGGTCAACGGGTCAACTCGGACGAACCGGGCCGGCCGCTCCTAGTAGACGTGTGGGCCGCCCTCGGTGGACTTCGCCCGTTCCCAGCGTTCGTCGAGCTGATCCAGCGTGAGGCCGTTGAGCGGACCTTCACTCTCCATGGCACGGAAACGGTCTTCGAAACGGTGGGTGGCGGACCGCACCGCCACTTCCGGGTCGAGGTCGAGATGACGGGCGACGTTCACAACCGAGAACAGGATGTCGCCCAGTTCGTGTGCCATGGCGGCGCGATCCCCGAGTGCTTCCGTGAGCTCGGCGATCTCCTCTGCCAACTTGGCGAGCGCCGGCTCGGCGTCGGGCCAGTCGAATCCGACCTTGGCGGCGCGACGCTGGGCTTCGGCGGCGCGGTGCAGTCCGGGCAACGAGCTGGGAATCCCGTCGAGCGTCGAGCCGGAAACCGCCCCACCCTTCTCGTCGGCCTTGATCTTGACCCAGTTGCGTTTGACGGCCTCGGCGTCTGCGGCTTCGACGTCACCGAAGACATGGGGGTGACGCCGGACCAGCTTGCGTCGCAGCTGCTCGGCAACGTCGGAGATGTCGAAGGCGTCGGTCTCCTGGGCGATGCGGGCGTGGAACAGAACCTGGAGAAGGACATCGCCCAGTTCCTCTTCGACATCGGCGTAGGCGCCGTAGTCCGGATCGTCGTGATCGGGCAGCGCGGCGAGGGCGTCGGCCAACTCGTGGCTCTCCTCCAGCAGGTAGCGGACCAGGCTGTGGTGGGTCTGCTTGCGGTCCCACGGGCACTCCCGGCGCAGACGGTCCATGACATGGACCGCCCCGATCAACCCGCCCGAGCAGGCGGGCACGAACAGGGAAGTCCGCACCCCGGCCAGGTCGGCATCGACCTCGGCCGCCGCCGACCACACCACGCGCTGCTCGGGCGATCCGAGATCGGCCAGCACACACACCGCGGTCTCCTCCGGGATCACCCGGTCGATGAGGGCAGCGATGTCGGCCAGCACCTCGGGGAAGTCGACGTGGCCGATGATGGTGGGGACGTCGAAGACGAGCGGGATGGGCAGGTCGTGGCCGTTGAGGAGTTTGATGCCGTCGGCGAGCGGGTCGAGTCCAACCTCGAGCGCCACGGCGTCGAGGAATGACTCGGCCGGGTAGAGCTTCACGTCGATGCCGGCACTACGAGCGGCGCGGCGGATGCCGGCAACCGCCAACTCACCAACCACGGGGCTTCCGGGAACGGCGTAGACGACCGGCCCGTGCGCAGCCGCCGTCAGCACCCGCTGCGTGATGGCGTCGTAGACGTCGGAGAACGTCTCCGCCGTTTCGTACAGGTCGTCGCAGAACACCACCGACCGCTGCTCGGCGAGCGAGCGAGCGGCCGGGTGGCGCAACGTGCGGGCGATCACCGTGTTGGCGTCGTCGGACAGGAGCCGCTTGGCATCCTCCCCGGTTCGTTCCCACTCGCCGGGACCGAACCCCACCAGGTGGATCATCCGCCTGTGGTGGGGGTGGTCTCGGCGGGGGCCTCGACCGACTCGTCGGCCGGTGGCACGATCCCGGGCTGGGGGTCGGTCACCCACTCGCCGTACTCCTCGTCGACGGTGATCTCCGTGGAGGTCAGGATCTCCTGGATCCACTCGCTGAAGAAGGTCTGCTGGGCGATCGACTCAAGCTGGGTCCGAATGGTGCTCTCGACGGTGGCGTCGTCCTCGAGCGACTCGACGAGGATCAGATGGTATCCGAACTCGGTCTGGACGGGATCCGTCACGACGCCGATCTCGGCGGCCAATGCCCCGACCGTGAACTCGGGCACGTAGCGGTCGAGGGTCGAGCATCCGAGGTCTCCACCGGACTCGGTGGCCTGCGGTTCGATCGAGGTTTCACCGGCAACGGTGGCGAAGTCCTCACCACCATCGAGCCGGGCCTTGACCTCCAGCGCCGCCTCCTCGGTCTCCACCAGGATGTGCTTGACGCATCCGGTGCGGTACGCCACGGAGTTGGCATCGAACTCGGTGGCGACTTCGGCGTCCTCGATGGCCGGCGTCTCTTCGATGAGCCGCTCCCGCAACGAGTCAGCGATGATCTGCTCCCGGGCAGCCTGCCTGACCCGTTCGTCGGTGATGCCGTTGGCTTCGAGCGCCGCCTCGTAGGTCTCGGCAGAGCTCTCGAGCTGGATCTTGAACTCCTGGTACTGCGTCTCGATTTCCTCGCCGGAGGCGGTGATGTCGAACTCCTCCTCGGCGGCACCGAGTACCGCCTGCGACACGATCTTGCCCTGGAGCTGGGTCCGGAAGAACTCGGCATCAACCGCCCCTTCGGCGGCGACCAGCTCCTGGATGTCTTCGACGGTGATCTCGACACCGTCGACGGTCGCCGCCACGCCCCCGGCTCCACCGCAGGCGGCGAGCACGATCGACAAGGGCAGGATGAGGCGCAATGCAGTCTTCAAGAGGGAACCTCGGATAGGTGAAGCGCGCATGGTACCTGGTGCTGGCGGAATCGAGATTGATGCCGGCCCACGCAGAACGCAGAACGCAGAAGGCAGAACGCCCATACAGGACTCGGTGAACATCACCGAAGCCGCGAGGGCGTTTGGTCTCAGGCGTTCGGCGTTCGGCGTTCTGCGTTGGGCAAAACGGAAGCAATTTCAGACCCAGCCGGGGCCTTGTCCTCTCGTGGCCACATCTTCTCGATGAACTCGAGGAGTCCCGGGAGGAGCGGGTCGGGGACGGGGAGGAAGATGACGCCTTCGTTGGCACGGAGGACGGCCTTGCGGGAGATCCGTTGCAGCCGGATCTCCTGGGATTGGCTGAGATCGACCGGTCCGAGTCGGACCTCATGGTGGAGTTTCACGATCTCGCGGAGGCCGGTGCGGAGCGCTTCGACCCTGAGGTGGGCGATGGTGACCAGCGACTCGGCGGACCAGGGAATCTCTCCGAAACGGTCGGTCCATTCGGCGGCCACGTCGTCGACCTCGGCGTGGGTGGTGGCGAGGGCGAGACGCCGGTACGCCTCGAGCCTGAGCTGTTGTTCCTCGACGTAGTCGTCGGGGAGGTGGGCGTCGATCGGCAGCTCGATACGGATCTCGGGGAGTGCCTCCTCGATGAGGGTGCGGCCCTCCAGCTTGTTGACCGCCTCCGCCACCAGCTCGGCATACAGATCGAAACCGACTGCGCTGACATGACCCGACTGGACCTCGCCCAGCACCGAGCCGGCGCCGCGGATCTCCAGATCCTTGAGGGCGAGCTGGAATCCGGACCCGAGGTCGGTGGCCTCGCCGATGGCCTCGAGACGTCGGTGCGCCTCTTCGGTGAGTGACTGCTCGGGCGGATGGAACAGGTAGGCGTAGGCGCGTTGATTGGACCGGCCCACCCGTCCGCGCAGCTGGTAGAGCTGTGCCAGACCGAGAAGATCGGCCCGCTCGACGATCAGGGTGTTGACCTGGGGAAGGTCGAGACCGGACTCGATGATGGTGGTGGCCACCATGACGTCGTACTCCCGGTTCCAGAAGTCGAGCATGACCTGTTCGAGCTGGCCTTCCGACATCTGGCCGTGGGCGACGACGTAGCGGGCATCGGGCACGAGGTCCCGGAGACGGGCAACGGCCCGCTCGATCGACTGCACCCGGTTGTGAACGTAGAAGATCTGGCCTTCCCGCAGCATCTCGCGTCGGATGGCCGCCGCCACCGTCTGGTCGTCGTAGGGTCCGACGTAGGTGAGGATGGGGTGGCGTTCGACCGGGGCGGTGCGGATGTGGCTCACCTCACGGATCCCGGTGAGGGCCATCTCCAGGGTGCGGGGAATCGGGGTGGCGGTGAGCGTCATCACGTCGACGCCGATCTTCATGGTCTTGATCCGGTCCTTGGCCGAGACGCCGAAGCGTTGCTCCTCGTCGATGATGAGGAGCCCCAGGTCCTTGAACCGCATGTCGTCGGAGAGCAGGCGGTGGGTGCCGATCACGATGTCGACCTCGCCGGTGGCGATGGCGGCGACGACGGCTTTCGATTCCTTGGCGGTGAGGAATCGGCTCAGCATCTCCACTCTGAGCGGATAGGGCGAGTAGCGCTCCGAGAAGTTGGTGAAGTGCTGTTGGGCGAGCAACGTGGTCGGGCACAACACGGCAACCTGTTTGCCGGCGGTGGCGGCCTTGAAGGCAGCCCGGATGGCGACCTCGGTCTTGCCGAACCCCACGTCACCGAACACCAGCCGGTCCATCGGCCGATCCGCTTCCATGTCGACCTTGACGTCTCCGATGGCGGTCAGCTGATCGGGCGTCTCCTCGAAGGGGAACGACGCCTCCATCTCCCGCTGCCAGGGCGTGTCGGGCGGATAGGCGTGACCGGTGGCCGCCGCCCGAAGCCTGTGAACCCGCACCACTTCCTCGGCGACCGCCGCCACCGCCTTGCGAACCTTGGTCTTGATGTCCGACCAGTCCTTGCCGCCCATGCGCGACACCTTCGGCACCTCGCCGCCGGTGTACTTGGTGATGGCGGCGAGCTGGTCGGTGGGAACGTACAGGCGATCGGCTCCGGCGTAGGCCACCACCAGGTAGTCACGCTCGACCCCGGCCATGGTGCGGGAGACCAGACCCTCGAACCTTCCGATGCCGTGTTTGAAGTGCACCACGTGGTCACCGGGTCGGAGGTCGCGGTACTCCTGACCGGTGGCGGCGGTTCGGCGCCCGCCGGTTCGTCGGTGTGCCCGGCGCCGACCGGCGATCTCCTGCTCCCCCAGCACCGCAACACCCACCTCGGGGAGGATGAACCCGTGGTGGATGCCAGTGCCGATCACTGCGGTACGAAGGGTGTCCAGCACCTCGGCTCGTGGGATGGGATGGTCGTTCTCGGCGAGCAGGCGCGCCACCCGGTCGGCGGCGCCAACACCGTCCATCGCCACCACTGCCGGCACCCCGGCGTTGTTCAACCGTCGCAGGGCCGACGCCACCGACTCGGGGTCGCCGGTGGTGGCGTCGAGCGTTCGGACGGTGAGGATCTCGTCGGCCGGACTGGCAGCTACCGGGGGAAGCTCGACGGTGGGCCTCCGGCCGAGAGCGAGGTCGAGGTCGAGGAACAGGGCGGGATGCTCCCCCGCCGCCGGTGCCCCCTTCCCCCAGCTGGATGCGAGTGCACCGGCCAGATCCTCCTCTTCCTTGCGGAGGTCACGGATTCGGTCCCGGGTGCGGACCGGGTCGACAATCACCACCATGGTGTCGTCGCTCACCTCGTCGAGAATGGTTCGCTCGTCGGCCAGCCACGGCATCCACGACTCCATACCCGAGAAGTGGTTGCCGTCGGCGATCCGGTCCCACACCGACGAGTTCCATGGGTCCGAGCGCAGCAGCGAGCTGGCCCGATCCACGACGTCGACGTTGTCGGGCCGGAACTCCCGGGCCGGGTAGGCCTCGACCAGGTCGACGGGGTCGGCGGAGCGTTGGTCACCGACCGCAAACAGCCGGAGATCCTCGACGGTGTCTCCCCAGAAGTCGATGCGGACCGGGTCGTCGTCCTGAGCGGGGAAGATGTCGACGATGCCGCCGCGCACCGCGAACTCACCCCGGGCCTCCACCCTGTCCGTGCGGGCGTAGCCGAGGGCGGCCAACCGGCGGGCGAGGTCGGCGACGTCGAAGTCGGCCTGGCGCCGGAACACGAGCGGCTCGGGCGACGAAGGGCTCACCCGCTGGATGGCGGCGCGAACGCTCGACACCACCACCATGCCTTTCCCCCCGGTCAGAAGCCGGTGTCGGGCCCGGGCACGACGTGCCATGGTGCCGGCATTGGGCGACAGGTGCTCGAAGGGGAGCGTCTCCCAGGCGGGCATGAACACCGACGTCTCGGTGAACAGCGCCACGTCGTCGGCGATGTCCTCGGCATCGCGTTCCCCCGGCACGATCGCCAGCACCGGCCCGGCCGACACCCGCGCCAACCCAGCGATGGCGAATGCCCGCGCCCCGGGAGCCACCACCCAGCGGCCGGGGAGTGATGGGAAGTGACGCGCTTTCCAGGCGTCGACGAGTACCGAGAGAGGAGCGGGCATGGACGCTCGATCGTAACGGAGGTTCACCGTCCATCGTCCATCGTCCATCGTCCATCGTTCACCGTGAACAGTCGACCGTCGCCCGTCGCCCGTCGCCCGTCGCCCGTCGACGGGCCTCTACTCCCCGCGGTACGTGCCAAACGACCAGATGTTGCCGTCTGGGTCTCGCACTGAAAAGTCCCGCGAGCCATAGTCCTGATCGGTGAGCGGCATCACGACATCGCCTCCGGCGGCTTCGGCCCTGAGGAACACACCGTCGGGGTCATCGGTGACGACGTAGATCGAAGCGGCACCGGTGGGTCCCTCCGAGAAGATGTTGCCGGGTCGGTTGGCTGATCCGAACATCACCCCACCACCTTCCGGCCAGACCTTCTCTCCGTGTGAGACGATGCCACGATCCTCCATCACGAGAGTCCTCTGGAAGCCCAAGGACTGGAGGAACTCCATCACCGCGGGTGCGTCGGCCAGGTTGAGGATCGGCCAAACGTTCTTGTCACGAGCCATGTTCGCCTCCATGTGAGTCGGACGTCCACTCTCCCATCGCCCTGCCCTCGTCGTCTTGAACGAATGGGAACTCCTCATGCTCCAGCCACGACGTGGGAGACGAGCCCGACAGCCGCTGCCACTCCCTGGTGAAGTGTGCCTGGTCGCTGTAGCCGCAGTCGACGGCGATCCGGGCCAGTGGAAAACGCCGTGGGCGCGACATCATTGCCCGGGCGCGCTCGAAACGGATGACCCGGACCAGCTCTTTCGGTCCGATCCCGAACTCCCGGGTGAAGCGCTCTGTCAGGTGGCGCCTACTCCATCCGATGCGCCGGGCGAGGCCGTCGATCGTCACTGGGCCGTTGGACCGCTCGAGGGCCCGCAATGCCTCCGCCAGTTCGGGCGCGACACGACCTTCGTTGGGTTCCAGGAGTCCTTCGACGGCGGCGATGCGCTCGGCGCAGGGACGATCCCACGTTCGCTCCAGCACCCCGGCGACACCGGGCAGCAGGCTTTCGAGATCGACCACCCGCGAGGCGATCTCGGAGGCGGGTACACCCAGTATCCGGCGGGAGGCGAGCGGATCGATCGAGAGTTGGATCCCGACCTGGGTGCCGTCATGACGTACCCAAGCCGGCCCGGTGTGGAGCCCGCTCGCCATCGCTTGCGCCACCACTCTGCCGGGGGCCAGCCCGGAAACGTCGAGTGGATCGTGGAAGCTGACGATCACGGTCAGGTGCCGGGAAGGCAACCCGGCATGCACGCCCGGCGTGAATCCACGGAGGTCATAGGCGGCGAGACGCGACACCACGCCATCGAGGGACGGCCGAGGCTTGGTTTCGATGGACCATGCGCTGCCCATTCGTCCAGCGTAGGGGGCCGCCCGTCCGACCGACCTCCGGACGATGGCAAAGGCGCGAATGACAAAGTCGTCTCAGCCCCGTTCCAGCACGCAAGACGGCAGCGACTCACCAGGCGAAAGTCTGACGCCGTCATCCGACGTCAGCCCGGGACGACCCACCCGAGCAGCGTGTCGTGGAGGAGACCGTTCGAGAACAGGCCCGCCCCGGTGTCGAGGCGTCGGCCTCCGTCCAGGTCGGTGAAGGTGCCGCCGGCTTCCTCGACCAGCAGCACCAGCGGTGCCAGGTCCCACGGCCCACCACCACACAACAGGAACCCGTCGAGTCCGCCGGCCGCCAGCAGCACGCCCGCGTTGGGGAAGCCGGTATCCCGCGTTGGCTTGTGCTGTACCCCCTTCAAGGAGGCCCCGGCCAGTTACACCTGTCGGACGAAGCCCTCGACCACCGTCGACCATCGTGGCTTCTGTCGGAACGGCGGTGGCCACGCCGACACGCGAGCCAGCTCGGGGACGGCGATCCGGGACACCCGCATCCGTCCTCCTCCGCCACTCGCCCATGAGCCCTCACCGGCAGAGGCGTGCCAACGTCGCCCGAGGGCGGGACTCGAGACGGCCGCCGCCAGCATTCGTTCACCCTCCTCGAACGCCACCATCGTTGCCCATTCCGGCCTTCCCGCCACGAAGCTCGAGGTGCCGTCGATCGGGCCGATGAACCAGCGGCGCGTGTCCACACCGGTCACGCCGTGCTCCTCACCGACCACCCCGTCGAGTGGAGCGAATTCGGTGAGGAGGCGGCGTATCTCGGATTCGGCGGCCAGGTCCGCCTCGGTGACCACACTTCCATCCGACTTGGTCGACACCGACAGGCCCGACCTGGTGAAGGCCGGGAGAGTGATGGCATCGGCGGCGTCGGCGAGCCGATGGGCGAGTTCGAGTTCGTCCACAGGTATGCCGTTCGGATCAGACGTTCGGGTCCACCACGACCCGACCGACCATGCCGCCGGCCAGGATGCGGTCGAGTTGGCCCTCCAGCTCGTCGAGCCCAACCACGTTGGAAGGAGTCTGGTCGAGCTGTGGGGGACGCAGATCGGTGGCGATGCGTTCCCACACTTCGCGTCGCTCGTCGATCCGGTTCATGACACTGTCGATGCCGAGCAGGTTCACTCCGCGCAGAATGAATGGGTACACGGTGGTCGGCAGCTCTCCCCCGCCGGTCAGGCCGCTGGCGGCAACGCTGGCGCCGTAGCGGAGGGTGCGCAGCACGTAGGCGAGGGTCGAGCCCCCTACCGAGTCGACGGCACCGGCCCATCGCTCCGAATCCATTGGGCGGGCCGACTCTGCAGACGTCTCGTCGCGGCCGATAACCTCACCCGCTCCCAGCGACCGCAACCACTCGGCCTGATCGGCCTTCCCGGTCGACGCCACCACCTCGTATCCCCGGTTGGCGAGGATGCCGACCGCGGTGGATCCGACACCGCCGGTGGCACCGGTGACCAGCACCGGACCGTCCTCCGGCTCCAGCCCCGCCGCCTCCAGCGCCATCACCGACAGTGCCGACGTATACCCGGCGGTGCCGACCATCATCGCCTGCTCGGCGGTGAGTCCTTCAGGGAGCGGCACCACCCAACCGGCGGGAACACGTGCCGTGCCGGCGAATCCTCCGTGGTGCGCCACACCGAGGTCGTAGCCGTGGACGATCACCTTCGCCCCGGCTGCCACCGACGGATGGGAGGACTCGGCGACCGTTCCCGACAGGTCGACACCGGGGACGAGCGGCGAGATCCGGGCGACCCTGCCCTTTTCGATACTGGCCAGGCCGTCCTTGTAGTTGATGCCGGACCGCTCGACCTCGATGAGGACATCACCGGCGGGGAGGTCATCGACGGTGAGATCACGGACGCCGCGCACCCATCCCTGTTCGGTCTTCTCGACCA
>JBHJOH010000250.1:0-3456 GCA_050329955.1 Acidimicrobiia bacterium
TTCGGTAGTTGGGCTCGTCGGCCGAGGACGCTCAGTTGCTCATGGCGACGGAGAGGCCTTCCGCTGCGGCGGCAGCGGCGAGTTCGGCGTCACCCGTCACAAGGACGAGGTCGTCGTCGGCTACGGCGAGGGCGGCGGCAAGGTGAACGGCGTCGTAGCCTCGTAGTCCGTGGTCCTGCGCAAGCTGACCCGCGCTCGAAGCGAGGTCGGCGGTGAGTTCGACGTGGTCGATCTCGGTGATGATCGAGTCGAGCTCCGCCACGGCCGCAATGAGCTGGCCGTTGGTGACGCGACCCATACGTTGGGCTCTCGCAAGAGCTGCTCGCGCTTCGGGATAGAGCAGCCGGACGCTGACTACACGCGTTGACTCGTCCCAGAGCCGGGAGCAGAGCCCGGTCGACTCCTCATCGATGATGAGTGGCACGAGGGCGGAGGTGTCGAAGTAGCCGATCACCGGCGCTGTTCGGCGACGAGGTCGCTGACGGTTCCCTTGGTGCGGATCGGCTGGCGTCGGGGCTGTTTCGCGGCACGGGCAGGGGTGATGAGCCCTTCGGCGATGAGGCGGTCCAGCGTACGGGGTCGATCGAGTGGGACCAGGCGCGCCACCGCCTTGCCGTGGTCGGTCACCGTCACCTCCTGGCCGTCACGCACGGCGTCGAGGTAACGGCTCAGGTGATCGCGCAGCTCTCGGACTCCAGCTTCCATGCCCACAAGTATGGCGCTTTTCTGTCGCCAGTTCTAGCCACATCTCGCCCTCTCTATCTGAGGAAGCGCTCCGCATTACCGGACAGGACCGCCTGGCGCGTTTCGTCGTCCAGCTCGAGGCGATCGATCGAGTCGAGCGGGGTCATGTCGCCCATGTCGAAGGGGTAGTCGGTCCCCACCATGATCTGCGACCAGCCCACCATGTCGGAAAGGAGGTGGAGCGGGCCGGCCGAATGGGTGAGCGAGTCGAAGAACAGGCGGCCGAACCGGGTCGAGGGCGGCTCGTCGAGGTGGGCCTTGGGCTCCTTGCGTACCTTCCAGCCGTGATCCCAGCGGGCCAGCTGATAGGGGGCGTAGCCACCGCCGTGGACGAAACACCAGCGCAGGTCGGGGTAGCGGTCGAGCACGCCGCCGAAGATCACCGAAGCGAGGGCGATGGTGGAGTCGAGCGGGTTGCCGATCAGATTGAACAGGTAGTACCGGGTCATCCGATCCTGGCCCGCTACGTCGGCCTGATAGGGGTGGACCAGGACGGGAAGGTTGGCGTCCGACAGCGCTGCCCACACCGGCTCGAAGGACTCGTCATCGAGGTTGATGCCTCCGATGTTGGAGTCGAGGAGCACCCCCCGAACCGCCGGGTTGTCGACATGGCGATGGATCTCGGCAACCGAGGCGGCTGCATCGATCAGCGGCAGTGAGAGCATCCCCTGGAGACGGTCGGTGCGGTCGGCGATGGTGTCGAGCATCGCCTCGTTCTGGATGGCGGCAAGCTTGGTGACCACTTCGGCTCCGGCGGCATACGAGAAGATCTGGGGTCGCACGCTCACCACCTGCAGGTCGACGCCGGCCTCATCCATCTCCGAGATGCGGTGGTCGAGGTCCACCATCCCCGGCGGCAGCGGCCCGTTGACCACACCGTTGGGGAACTCGAAGAATCTGCCGCCTTCGCGCTCCACCAGGCGGGGCGTTCCCTCCGGGTAGACCTGTGCCATTTCTTCGAGACCGGCCTCGAGGCCGATGTGGGCGTGGACGTCGATGACCATGTGGCTCCTCCGCGGTTAGGTCGAATATATCCTGCATGATCAGATGAAGAGCTCTCGGTGGACTTGGACACATCCGTTCGGCGTCGCCAAGTCCCGCTGGGAGCGACTCGCCATTGCCATCTCCGTCGGGGCGATGGGGACGCTCGGGTTCTCGATCGCCTCCCCGCTGCTGCCCGACCTGGCCGATGCGCTCGGGGTCGACCGTGCTTCGATCGGGATCGTGCAGGCCTCCAACTCGATCCCCGGCGTGTTGCTGTCGATGGTCATCGGCTATCTCGCCGACCGGCTCGGACGCGCCGGGTGGTCCTGGTCAGCCTGCTCATCTTCGCCACCTTCGGTGCCGCCGGGTTTCTGGCCCGGGACTACTGGTCGCTGGTGACGGTCCGCTTCCTGCAGGGCGTCGGCACTTCGGGGGTGCTGGGTCTGGGAATCGTGCTGGTGGGCGACCTGTTCGAGGGCGAGGAACGGACCAAGGTGATGGGCTACAACCTCACCGGCGTGACGATCGTCAACATGCTCGGACCCATCGCCTCCGGCGCCATCGGGGCCAACGGGGTGTTCCGGCCCTTCCTGCTCTTCCTGATCGGCTACCCCTTGTGCATGTGGGCGTCCCGGATGCCGTCGGACCCGCCCCGGAAGGTCGAACCTCCCGTCCGGCACCTGAAGTCGACGTTCTCGATGCTCACGAAGGAACGCCACATGGGTGACTTCCTCGGGGTGTTGGCGGCGACCGTTGCCACCACCGTGCTGCTCCACGGATTCGGATACACCACCGCGCCGCTCTTCCTCGATTCGGTGTTCGGGATCGACTCGGCCGGCCGCGGGTTCATCATCGCCGCTTTCCAGGTGGGCAGCGTGGTGGCCGCCGTTCAGATCGGCCGGATCCGGGCCAAACGTACCGGGTCGGACATCGTGGCGATCGCCTTCTGGTGCATGGCGATCGGCGCCGCCATCACCGCGGTCGCACCGGCGTGGTGGGCGGTGGCGTTGGGTCTGGGGATCGGCGGTATCGGCTTCGGTCTGTTCGTGCCCCTCGCCCAGGATCGCACCGCCAGCATGGGCGGGCCGTTGTATCGCGGCCTCACGGTGCTCACCTGGGTCACGTTCGTTCGGATTGCCCAGGTGATCGGACCCCCCACCGGTTCGTTCACGTCCGAGGCGCTTGGGCCCCGGATGACGTTCGGGATTGCAGCCGCGGTGGTGGCGATCGGCTGCCTGATCTGGCGTCCCATCCGTCGCCGTGTCAACGCCCGCCCGTGAGCCCCAACAAACCCCGATTGGGGAACAGGGTCGTCTCCCCGGCCCCGACATCATGCAAGAGATATGATGCAAGACCTATGAGACTCGTCACGTTCCACCATGACGGCACCGATCGGCTCGGGGCGCTCAGCGATGACGCCGTGATCGATCTGGCCTCCGGTGACCCGGGCCTCC
The DNA here is from genome assembly GCA_050329955.1 of Acidimicrobiia bacterium. Lineage (GTDB taxonomy): Bacteria > Actinomycetota > Acidimicrobiia > Spongiisociales > ZC4RG35 > JAOUGY01. The sequence continues at coordinate 3,183 of JBHJOH010000250.1, forward strand.
CGACCGACATGGTGGATCTGATCGCCGATTGGGATCTCGATCGGGTCTCCGCCGCCGTCGCCGCCGGAGAGCGAATTCCGCTGACGGATGTCACCATCAGGGCCCCGCTCAGGATGCGGAAGAACGTCTTTGCGGTGGGGCGCAACTACCGAGATCACGCCCAGGAGTTCTCCGATTCGGGCTTCGACGCCTCGACTCAGCAGACCATTCCCGACAACCCCATGATCTTCACCAAGCCGCCCACCTCGGTGATCGGCCCGGACGAGGCGATCGT
>JBHJOH010000251.1:0-5404 GCA_050329955.1 Acidimicrobiia bacterium
ATCCGTTTGGCGGCAAGTTCCTGGAGACGCATGGCGTTGGCCTGCACCGCGGTCTTGGCCTGATCGGCCTGCCCGATGGCGATCTCGTACTGCTCCTTGAGCCCGTTGAGGTTGGACTCGGAGGCCTGCAGCTTGAGGGCGAGCGACTGGGCCGCCTGGGTCCACTTCGACTGCTCGGCCGTGTCCCCGGCGTTCTTGGCGGTCTCGGCCCGCATCAGTGCCGACTTGGCCATCTCGCGGGCCTCGCCGACGTCCTTGGCCGCCCCCTCGATCTTCTGCTCGATCTGGGTGCGGTGGGCAATCACCCTGGCAGCCTGGTTGCGCAGTTCCTGGTCGCGCTTCTTCGACTCGGTGATGGCCTGCTCGATCTCGATCTCAGGGTTCATCGCCTTCTCGGCCCCGGATCGGAAGAGCTGCTTGAGGTAGCCCAAGATTCGCCTGAACATGTACGTAACCCCTTGGTGGCGGTCGGTCGGTCATCACTCTAGGCGAGGCGAAGACCGCATACCCTGGGTTGTAGACCACATGACGTGTGGTCTACAACCCAGGGTATGCGCAAGTCAGCGGGATCGCCGCCCGCGGGCGGTGGATCGGGAGCCATCTGAGCTCCTGGACGACGATCGGGAAGAAGAACTCGACGAGGACCGCGACGGGGTCGAACCGCGTCGGCTGGGGAGGCTCGGAAGCCCCATCCCCCCACCGCTCGCCCGCCGGCGGGAGGATCCGCCGCCCATCGCACCGCCGAGAGCACCACCCAACAGATCGCCCAGTCCTCCCCCTCCACCACGACGGCGCGATGCGCCGCGATCCCAGCTGTAGTCGGCGCCGGTGCCTCCGGCCATGCCTCCGACAATGATCTTGAAAGCGTCGAGCCAGTCCATGCCGCCGCCCCCGCTACTACGCGGCGCCTGGGGTGCGGGCACCCGCCGCCCACCGACGTCGATCGAGCGGGGCTCGGGCTTCTCGCCCCTCCTGAGGCGTTCGGCGTCGGTGCGACACACCATCACCGTGCGCGACCCGGCGGAGGTCTGCAGTTCGGCGGGTTCGGTGCCGGCCCCATGGGTGGGATCGAAGAAACAGGGCTGCGGCTTCTCCTCCTCCGGCTTCTCGGGGACAGGCCGTCCCTCCACGATCGCCATCGCCGCCGCCATCTCCCAACGGGCAACGTCGAGGTCGTCGGACAGCGACTCCAGGTCGGCCGGGGTTGCGGCCGCCGCCATCCGATCCTCGGCCGCCTTGAACATCTCGGATGCTTTCCGATAATGCTCGAGGGCGTTGGGGAAGCGGTCCTGGTCGGGCCGATCGCTGAACTCGAGAATCTCGTTGGCAACCACCGCCATCTGTTCACGGATCTCGGACTTGGCCGCTTCGAGCGCTGATGACGACGCCTGTGCCCGCTTCTTCTTGCCACGTCGGGACAGGAACCAGATCACGGCGACGATGCCGAGCGGCCAGATCCACCACGGCAACCCCCCGCCCGAGTCGGTCTGCACCCGTGGCTCGGGTGACTCGGTTGGTCCGGCCGGGAGCCCACCCGATGCCTGAGTGGTCGCCACCGCTGGGGTGTCGCCGGTGAGCGCCGCCGCCAGTTCCTGGAAGTCCTCGAAGTACGGGTCGCCCGTGTCGGCGAACGCCTCGTCGAGGGCGGCGTCGATCTGCTCGTCGGTGTAGACCCCGTCGGTGACGACACCAACCTCGGATGCCGAAAGCACGATGACGGTGTCGGGATCCTCGACGGCGGCCAACACCTGGTCGGCGAAAAGATCAGCGCCATCGCCCGGATCGTCGGCCAGCGCCACGAACCCGATACCCGGATAGTCGGCCACCAGGTTCTCCATGTCATTGACCGAGATGTCCACCCCGTCACCGATGTAGTACCCGCGGAATTCGACGGCTTCGGCCACGTCGTCGGCCTGTTGGGCCGACGCCATCATCGGAATCGTCATGAGCAGCGCCACCAGGGCGGCGAATGTGCGTCGCATGACCCACATCGTACGTCGCCCCGGTGGCGCTGGCAGCTTTGTCAGCCTCCCGGTGTGAGCGAGCCGAGTTCGATCGTGTCGAGGTCTCCGGCATGACGAACGGCTCGACGCTCTTCCCGGCGCGCCGGAACGAAACGCTGACTGTGGCGATCGGATGGTTACCCAGCACGGCCAGGATCACCGTCGACGTTGGACTCTGAAGGGCTGGGCCAACCGAAACCCACAGATTGTCCGAGGCTCCGCCTTCGCAACCCGCTGGAGAGTCCTGGGCGACCGACCGGGACAAGTCGACGTCGAACCAGTAACACGTCGACATCTCATCACCCGCTCGAACCTCGCCCTCCAGCTCTCCACCGATCGCAACGTTGGCGTTGAGCGCCCACCACTCACCCGAAGCGACCGGGATGCTGGTTCGCTCTCAGGTTGCGGCACCTGTTCGCCCGCCGCCGACCGCAGCGTCACCTTTTGCACATTGTGCAGAACGCAGGCGCTTCGCCCACCTTTTGCACAATGTGCAAAAGGTGGACCGGTCGCGTGAGGCAGGCCAACCCTTCGCCGTCGGCGCCCAGTTCAGCTCGGCGAGCGGATACGTCGGTTACGAACCGCCGAGAAGGTCCTTGGCGACGCGGGCCACATGGCCGGTGGCCTTGACGTTGCGGTACTCGCGGTCGATGTCGCCAGTGGGGCCGATCACGAAGGTGGAGCGGATGAGGCCCTCGTACTCGCGGCCGTAGTTCTTCTTGATGCCCCAGGCGCCGAACGCCTCGGCCACCTTGTGGGCGGGATCGGAAAGCAGGCGGAACGGCAGGCCCTCCTTCTCGCGGAACTTGGCGTTGCGTTCCGGCTCGTCGGGGCTCACCCCGACCACCTCGAAGCCGGCATCGAGCAGCGCCTGGTGGTTGTCGCGGAAGTCGCAGGCCTCCTGGGTGCATCCGGGCGTCATGGCCGCCGGGTAGAAGAACACGATCGTGGACGTGCCGGTGAAGTCCTTGGACGACACCTGGTTGCCGGACTCGTCGGTCAGCGTGAACGTAGGGGCGCGCATCGTTCTCTCAACTCCACTCGACCTAGAACTGTCCACCGCGTCAGTCCTTGCCGAGCAGAGCCCGCAGGAAAAACACGGTGTTGGCAGGCCGTTCGGCCAGGCGTCGTGTCAGGTACGCGTACCACTCCGACCCGTACGGAACGTAGATCCGCACCGGCCGCCCCTCCCCCACCAACTGTTCGTGGAGATTAGGCCTGACGCCGTACAGCATCTGAAACTCCCAGGGCCCATTTCGTGAACCGGCGAGCTGAGTGGCCAGGTTGATGAGACGATCGTCGTGGGTGGCCACGCACGGCTTCACGTTGTCGGCCGCCATGAGCTGCTCGAGCAGCCGGGCGTAGGCGCCGTCGACCTCATCCTTCTCGGTGTACGCCACCTCATCGGACTCGACGTAGGCCCCTTTACAGAGGCGGATGTGCCCGCCTAGCGGGATGAGCCGTTCCAGGTCGGCGGGGGTTCGCTTGAGATAGGCCTGCACGCACAGGCCGAGGTTGCCGTGGCGGGCCTGGGCGTCGGCGTAGAGGTCGACGGTGACACCGGTGAACCGTGAGTCCTCCATGTCAACCGTCACCGTGGTTCCCACCTCGGCTGCCCGCACCGCCAACCGATCGAGGGCTTGGGAGGCCAGACCGACATCGAAGCTGAGACCCAACTGGGTGAGCTTGATCGAGATGTTGGCGTCGAGACCTGCGGCGGCGATCCGTTCCACCGCCGCCAGGTACCCCTCGGTGGCGGACAGGGCGGTGGCGGCGTCGTGCACCTCCTCGCCCAGCAGGTCGAGGGAGACAGCCATCCCCTTGCCGTTGAGTCCGGCGGCTGCATCGGCAGCCTGTTCCAGCGAGTCGCCCGCCACGAAGCGGTGCGCCAGCGATCGGCCGGGGTCGGTTCCGGTGACCACCTTCTCGATCACCGGGTTCTGGGTGGCTGCGACCACGGCTTTCGAGAACAGACTCATCCCTGCTCCTCCTGCGCCAACGCCCCCAACTCGCGGCTGCGTTGCGCGGCCGCCCGCACGGCGTCTTCGATCACGGCCCGAAAGCCGCTCTCCTCCAAAACGTGCAGCGCCGCGGCGGTGGTGCCACCGGGCGAGGTCACCTGTGCCCGCAGTTCCGAGGACTTCCCCGGTGTGTCGGTGAGGAGATGACCGGCGCCACGGACGGTCTGATGCACCAACGCCTCTGCGATGTCGCGGGGCAGCCCTTCCCGGACCGCCGCCTCCTCCATGGCCTCTGCCAACAGGAAGATGTAGGCGGGACCGCTCCCGGAGACGGCGGTGACGGCGTCGATCAACGATTCGTCCATGGCCTCCACCTGACCGACCGCCTCCAGCACCCGTCGTGCCCGCGCCAGGTGGTCCTCGGTGACGTAGGTTCCGCCGGCGATGGCCGTGACCCCTTCACGCACCAGCGACGGGGTGTTGGGCATGGCCCGCACGACGGGCACGCCCGGCAGCTTCGCCTCGAACAGCGAGATGGGGACACCGGCGGCGAGCGATATCACCACCTGGTCGGTGGTGATGGTCTCGACCACCACGTCGAGGAGCTTCACCACGTCTCTGGGCTTCACGGCCACCACGACCACGGATCGCCCCTCACTGGCTGCGGCCGGGTCGAGATGACAGTCGATCCCGACCCGGGTCTCGATATCGTGGAGCCGGGTCTCGCGCCGCACCGCCGCCGTCAGCTCGCCCGGCTCCCATCCGGCCGACAACAGGCCCCTCACGATCGCCTCACCCATCGCCCCAACACCCAGAACAGCCACGCTCGGTCTCATGGCTGGAAGTGTACGCAGACGGTCTGGATGCCACACCACCACCCGGCCGCTGCTGTGTGCAAGACCGGACGCAATCCGCCCGCTGGTTCACACAACAGCACCGAGCGCGCACGCCGGGTCAGGTGACGGGGAATGGCGACTGCACCCACCACGGCCGGTCCGACGGCGTGATCGAAACCACCCACTTCACCCACCAGAAGCCGCGTCGGTCGGGCGCCACCAGCCGGGCGGGGAACCCGTGCCCGGCGGACAGGGGCTGACCCCCCATCTCGAAGCACAGCCACAGCCGGTCGAGATCACGGGCGGGGAACCGGCGGGCGTACCCGGTGGCCGACCTCACCTCCACGCTCTCCCAGGCCGATGCGTCGATCAGCCGGTCGAGGCGCACCCCGCGAAAGGTCTGCTCGGAGAACCAACCGCTGGTGCAGTCGAGCAGTGCCACGAACTCGTCCGTTTCCATGGCGCGCAATGCGGCGAGATCGTGGACGGTTCCCAGGATGTCGAGTCGCCAGTCGGTGGCATCGATTCGCTGAACCCGATCGTCGAACCACTGCGTGACCGGCATGGCCGTGGGATCCCCGCTGCCCCGTTCGTGGGAGCCGGT
>JBHJOH010000252.1:0-3529 GCA_050329955.1 Acidimicrobiia bacterium
ATGCCGGGCACGTCGTTCGATGGTGTCGGCCACCATGCCGTGGATCTCCTGGCGTCGTCGGTACGACAGGCCGGCGTAGGCCACCTCGCGCACCAGACCCTGTGTGAAGCGGACCTTGCCGAGCGGAGAGACGGTGATGAACTCGGCCAGCGCCGACCACGTTCCGGAGTCGTCGAACCCGCCCGCCACCGGGGCGAGGGCCTCGGCGAGCAGATCCAGATCGAACTCGTTGCCGAGCACCGAGGCGTAGCGGAGCAGCCGCCGCTCGCGGGCTTCGAGTCGGTCGATCCTGGTGGCGATGAGGCGTTCGATGGTGTCGGGGATGCTCTCGGCCTGACCCAGCGATGCCAGCTCCACGGCGAACAGCGGGTTGCCGTCGGCGCGTTCCACCAGGGTGGCGAGGAGGCGCGGCGGCATGGCGGCGGCGACGGAGGTGATGAGGGCTTCGATCTCGTGGGGCTCCAGCGGGCCGAGCGACATCCGGTGGGCAGCGGGCCAGGCCACACCACCGCGGCCCGTCATCACCCACAGCCAGCGATGTTCCCCGGTGCGATCGATCATGAGCTCGATCAGCTCTTTCGATGCCGGATCCATCCACTCGTGGTCTTCCACCACGATCACGGCGGGCCGATCGAGCATCGCCTGGGCAAGTTCCACCAGCAGGCGGGCGGTGGTGGCGGTCAGAAATCGCGGGTCGAGGTCGTCGACCTCAGGCGTGGGTTCGGCTTTGGCCTCGCCTGCCACTGCGATGAGTGGAAGCCATGCCACGAGGTTCGGAGCCCGTTCCCGCACCACCTCGGCCAGACGGCGCCCGGCTTCCTCGGCGGTGGCGTCGAGGGGAATACCCACCGAGCGCCGCAGCAGTGTCCCCACCGCCCGGTAGGCGGTGGACCGGTCGTACTCCTGGGCACGCACCGCCAGGTGGGCCATCTCGGGAAGGGCTTGGGGTAGTGCTCCCACCAGGCGTGACTTCCCGATGCCGGCCGGACCGACCAGCTCGACCACCATCCGGACCTCGTCGACCTCACGGCGGGCGATGGCGGCGATTTCGTCCAGTTCCGCCCGGCGACCTACCAACCGCGTCCCCACGGCCTCGGTGGTGTGACGCTCGAGGGGTGGGCCCACCACCGATGGCGCCACCGGCTCGGCTTTTCCCTTGAGCGAAACCGGGTCACGTGCGGTGAGCTCGAAGCGATCGGTGAGATGGGTGGCGACCGCCGGCGCCACCAGCAGTTCTCCCGGCTCGGCGGCACCGGCGAGGCGGGCCGCCAGGTTCACCGGGTCACCCATCACCGTGTACGACCGCCGGAAGGCCGCACCCAGGTCACCGGCGAACACGGCGCCGTCGGCCACGCCCACCCTGATGTCCAGCTCCGGGAACCGGTCGATGGTCCGTTGCACGGTTCGGAGCAGCCGCTCATGCGGTTCGGGAACGGCGTGGGGCACACCCGCCGTGATGATCACCTTGACACCGTCCCGGTCGATGTCGGAGGCGAGCACGCACACCCGGTGCTCGCCGGCTTCCTCCACCAGCACATCCACCAGACGGCCCAGTGATGCGGTCACGGCATCGGCGTCACCCGAGGTCGACGTGCCCCGTACCTTCACGAAACCCACCACCGCCGGGCGGTGCTCACCGTCGGCACCGGTGACGGCCAACTCCGAGTGGAGCGCAGCCGGGATCAGGGCACCGAGGTCGGCCGAAACCTGTCCGGTGTCGCCGTCGTCGACTTCGATGTCGGAGGGGTCCGGCGCTGCCGCGATCACGAACCCCGGTGCGCGGGCCACTCCCCTACACCAGGCATCCACCCCATCGAGGGTGGCGGCAGACACCACCACCTCTCCGGCTGCGGCCACCGTCTCCAGCGCCACCACCTCGTCGACCACCGGTCCCAGCACGAACACCAACCGCTGGCTGCTGCCGGCGATGGCCAGCGTGATCCCACCCGAGGCCACTCCGATCGAGGCGCGCAGGTCTTCGCCGACTCCCATCGCCTCCTGCATCTCCCAGGCGGCCGACACGGCCCGCCGGCGGTGGTCCTCGCCGGAGAACAAGAGCAGGAGGGCATCGCCACCGAACGAGAGCAAGTCGCCCCCCTCCAGCCGTGCGATCGACAGGATCTCGGTGAACACGGTGTTCACCGCCTCGGTGATGCGTTCCGATCCGATACTGCCCGCCTTGCTGAGGCGCTCGGTGAGGGCGGTGAACCCGGTGACGTCGGCGAACACGAGCGTGCCTTCAACCGAGCGGACCGGCCCTTCGTCACCCCAGGTGGCGACCACACGCGGTAGGTACAGCAGGAAGCGGGCGTCGTCGAGCCCGGACCGCGCACCTGGGGACCGTTCGACAACCATGGGACGAAAGCGTAGGGGACCAGCGGGGAATCGCTCCCCCGTTGCGCCAGGGACTAGTCAAAAGGCCTGTATCTGGAAAGGAGCGGTGTTCTCCTCTTCCCCGTCGGGGGCTAATCGGTACGATGCCGCTTGGGGAACAATCCAGGGAGGCGATGTGGGAGTGGGTGTACGGCGCGCTGCGCGCCGAGCTTCGTGGGTGGCCACGCTGACTGTTGTGTCCGTGATCGTGGCGATGTTGCCGTGGGTGGCGCCGCCTGCCTGGGCGGCGGATCTGTTCGTCTGTGACGTTTGTGACTACACCACCATTTCGGCGGCCTTGGTTGATGTCGCCCCCTTCGACACGATCCTCGTGGACCCCGGCACCTACATCGAGTACCTCGATGTCACCGTGCCCGTTTTGGTTGTCGGTACCGGCCCCGGAGTCGTCATCCAGAACCCCGGTGACATTGATCGGCCGATCATTCAAACCGATAACGCCTTCTTGGGTCTCGACAACCTCACCGTCACCGGCGGAGACCACGAGGCCGGAGACGGGGGGGCGATCTACGCCAACTCCGGGCTGGCATTGATCAATGTCACCGTCGCCGACTCCTTCGCTGTGCGCGGCGGCGGCGTCTTCTTCGCCGGTGGCAGCCTCACCGTCGAGAACTCGGTGTTCTCGAGCAACTCCGCTCGTCAAGGTGGAGCCATGTACATCGAGTCCGCCGAGGGCGGAATCCAAACCACCTGGTTCTCCGGGAACAGCGCCTTCAGCAGCCCGGGCCGTGGTGGCGCCATCCATCAGGAGAACGGGGCGCTGTCGATCAGCCGGTCCGCCTTCACCAGCAACGGCGCCCTGTACGGAGGTGCCTTTCACATGCAGGACGGATCGACCGGCATCGGAGACTCCACCTTCCACGGCAACTCCGTCGAGCTGTCCGGTGGGGCCTTCTGGATGGCGGATGGTTCGCTCGAGATCCAGCGCTCCACCATCACCGATAACGCCGCCTCGTCCGGTGGCGCCTTCTTCATCGCCACCGACTTCCCGGTCGTCTTCCTCCAAGGATCGGCGTTTGACGGGAACGACAACAGCGGGTTCGGTACCGCCTGTGCCGGCAGCACCGAAGAGCCGCTGTCGAACTACCTGCTGAGCACGGGGTTCAACTTCTTCGAGAGCGAAGATGTATGTCCCATC
>JBHJOH010000253.1:0-3541 GCA_050329955.1 Acidimicrobiia bacterium
AGGGTCTCGACGACGTTGTCGACCAGCTTCAGATTGTTGTCCACCACGAAGCCGGGAGCGTCGGGGCACTGGTTCACGTCCACACCGTACGACAGGAATCCCTGCTCGGTCGCAGCTTCGAACACGCCGCCGTTGCCACCCGCCGTGACGGCGAAGATGTGATCGAGGCCCTGGGCCGCCAGTGCCAGCGCCTGCTCCTTGGAACGGGCCGGGTCGCTGAACGGGTTGTCACCACCCACGAACACCTGGGCATCGGTGATGGCCGGATCGATCGACTGGGCGCCGAGTGCGAAGCTGTCCGAGTAACGGTGCAGGAACGGGATGTCGAGTGCCACCACCGAGCCGACCTGCTTCGCCTCCGACAACGAACCGGCCATGATGCCCAGCAGGTAGGCACCTTCCTGCTCACGGAACACGCCACACGACAGGTTGGCGGGCGCTTCCTCAGGGCAGGCGTCGATCAGGATGAACCGCTGGTCGGGGTTGGCCTCTGCTGCCGCCTTGGCCGAGTCGGTGAACTCGAAGGTGGTCAGCACGATCACGTCGGGTGCCTCGGCGACCGCCGCGTCCAGGTTGGTCTGGCGGCTGTTGAGGTCGGTCGACTCGAACGTCTTCGAGGTGCCTCCGAGTGCCGCGGCAGCCCGGTCGGTTCCGATCTGGCCCAACTCGAGGAACTTGTTCACCCCGATCGGGTTGGGGGTGATGTAGATGAAGCTGGGTGCTTCACCCGACGGCGCTGCTGCCGTGGTCTCGGTGGTCTCACCGGCGGCGGTGGTCTCGGTGACCTCACCGGCGGCGGTGGTCTCGGTGGCCTCGCCAGCCGCGGTGGTCTCGGCACTGTCGTCAGTGCCGCCACAGGCAGCCAGCACGAGTGCCAGCGCCGTCAGAGTCAGGACTGATCTGTTCAGTCGCATGGATGTCTCCTTGTTGGTCATGGTTGCTTTCGTCATTCGACGGGCCGCCGAAGCGGACCCATCGAAACCTGGTGCAGCGTCTCGCCCTTGTCGAGGCGGACCACCCGCCGATCGGTGACGATGGCGGTGATGAGCCCGGCGGGGGTGACGTCGAAGGCCGGGTTGATGACGTCGATCCCCTCGGGAGCGATGCGGTGGCCACCTACCGACGCCACCTCGGAGGGGCCGCGGTCCTCGATCTCGATGTCGTCGCCAGTGGCGGTGTCGAGGTCGACGGTGGACTCGGGCGCCACGATCAGGAACGGCACGCCGGCGTGGCGGGCCGCCAGCGCCAGGCTGAAGGTCCCGATCTTGTTGGCGGTGTCGCCGTTGGCGGCGATGCGGTCGGCGCCGGCCAGCACCACATCGGCGCCGCCCCGCGACAAGAGGAACGGCCCGGCTGAGTCGACGATCAATCGGAACGGAGCGCCCATCTGTTGCAGTTCCCAGGTGGTGAGCCGACCGCCCTGCAGGAGCGGGCGGGTCTCGAGCGGGAGCGCCTCCGCCAGTCGACCACGCTCGAACAACGTCTGGATCACGGCGAGAGCGGTGCCGCGCTCGACGGTGGCGAGCCCGCCGGTGTTGCAGATCGTCATGGTGCGGAACGAGGAGGCGTCGACCAGCGCTTCGATCAGATCGGCGCCGTACTCCCCCATCGAGATCGAGGCGACCAGCTCCTCGTCACGGATCGCCAGCGCCTCCGCCAGCACCCGGTCGAACCCGGCCGGGGCCAGCGCCTCCACTCGATCCACCATGCGGGCCAGGTTGACGGCGGTGGGGCGGGCGTTGCGGAGCGAAGCAACGGCCGAGTCGAGCTCGGGACCGGCAGGATGATTGCGGACGGCGATCGCCACCCCGAACGCTCCCGCAACCCCGATCGCCGGAGCACCCCGCACCGCCAACCGCTTGATGCAGTCCACCAGGGTCGGTACGTCGTTCACCGACAGGCGCACCAGCTCACCCGGGAGCAAGGTCTGATCGACCAGCTCGAGCGCACCGTCAACCCAGTCGATCGAACGCAAGCAGCACCTCTGGAGGAGAGTTGTCAGACAAGTGTAGACAGAGGAGGAAGCAGAAAGCAGAAAGCAGAAAGCAGAACGCAGAACGCAGAAGGCAGAACGCCCGGAGCCATCGCGCGTGCGCCCTCGCGGAGTCAACGCGAGTCGCGAACTTTCCAAACACCGTCCCGGGCCGCTGGAGCTGGCGGTTGGCGACATGGTGCCCCCGTGCTGACGGCCGGTTTGGGCGTTCGGCGTTCTGCGTTCTGCGTTCTGCATCGCCGAATCGCCATCCCCATCCAAGCCCGCGACTGCCCTCTCATCGATTCCTGACAAGTCCGAACTGGAAGCGGCCGTCGATGAAGGCGGTTCGGGCGTAGGCGACGGGGCGACCGTCGCGGTCGTGGTGGATCTGGGTGAGCACCAGGTAGCTGGCGTCGTCGGGGCGGTCGCCCCAGCCGATGTGGGGGCCGTGGGCGGCGCCGAGTTGGGTGACGGCGGTCTCGACGCGCACGTCGTGGCGTTCCACCATCTCGAACAGCGAGCCCTGCACCTCGGTGGGGTCGAGGTCGCCGCCGAAGATCCACAGCGGGATCACGTCCCAGGAGAAGGCAACCAGTTCGGCGTCGGCGGTGAGGGAACGTTCGGTGGCGAGCACCCGGTCGCCTTCGGCCAGGTCGAGCCAGCCCCGTTCGTCGGGGTCGGCATCACGCACCTCGAGCGACCGGTACGCCATGCCCGGTTCCATGCCGTGCGAGCGGATCGTCTCCGACATGGAGTCGAGCCGGCGGATGTCAGCCCGCACCCCCGTCTCTCCGGGAGTGACCACCGAGCCCAGCCCACGCCGAACGTGGATGAGCCCGCGACTCTCCAGATCCTGGAGGGCGGTGCGGATGGTGGCACGCGACACCCCGTACTCCTCCACCAGGCGCAGCTCTCCCGGAAGGCGGTCACCGGCTTCGAAGTCACCGCGGCGGATGCGGTGGCGGAGATCGTCGGCGACCTGTTGGGTGAGGGTGAGGGCGGGGCGCGTTGACAACCGCGTCAGCTCCCGGGTAGCTTGTCTGACAAGTGGACTCTACCCGGGGTGCGTCGATGATCCAGCGGATACAGGCCGACCACGTGCTCGTGATGGACGACGCCGACTCGATCCACTCCCCCGGCATCGTCGACGTCGAAGACGGCATGGTGATCTGGTCGGGCTCCGCCGCCGACGCCCCGTCGCGGCCCGACGTCACCCCCCAGTTGGTGTCGGGTGTGCTCATGCCCGGCCTGGTCAACATCCACGCCCACACCCCGATGGTGCTGCTGCGCGGGGCCGGGGAGAACCTGCCGGTGGATCGCTGGCTGCACGAGGTGATGTGGCCCCGGGAGTCGAGACTCACCCCCGGGCATGTCGCCGCCGGCATGACCCTGGGCGCCGCCGAGCTGCTCTCCAACGGCATCACCACCTCCGTCGAGATGTACTTCCACGGCGAGGCGGTAGCCTCGGCCGCCGACGCCACCGGGCTGCGTTGCGTGGTCACCGCCCCCATCATCGAGGACGCCCAACTCACCCGGTTCGGCACCTGGCAGGAGCAACTTGCCGAG
>JBHJOH010000254.1:0-5672 GCA_050329955.1 Acidimicrobiia bacterium
ATCGCCATCGAAGATCAGCTCGGCCGCCGTCCAAGTGGCGACGCCGCCGCTCACCGACGACACGTAGAGCACCACCACCCGGGCCACTCCCGACTGGGCGTCGGTGGCGGTGACCCGGAAGATGGCCTGGCCACCGGCGGCGTCTACCTCGACCAGGTCGATCGAGGGAGACGTGAAGTCGACGGTGGCGACATCGTCGACGTCGGCGTAGTAGACGAGGCCGCTCATGCTGTCGAACAGTCGTTGAATCGGATCGCCACCAGCGTCGATGTACTGCCCGGCGATCAGGTTGACCCGCTGCCTCTGGACAACCGCCGGCCCGACCGGCGAGGGGTTGACCTGACCGAAGGTGGTGACGTTGGCGAAGGTGGTCGGGAAGATCACCCCGGCGGTCTCGATCTCGGGCTCGCGTCCGGTGCTGTCGATGGTGGACGGCCGGGCGAAAACGGCGTTGCCCGCCAACGTGTCGCGGCTCACCAGCCCGGTGAGCAGGGTGCCGGTGCCGACCTTGCCGCCGACACCCACCTCGAGTCCGGTCAGCGGCTGGATCGGCCGCCAGTGGAGGAACTGGGTGCCATCGTCGGCCGACACGTAGGTGCCATCGGGGGTGGTGACGGTCTCGAACTCAGGGTTCACCGTGAACGGTGCGGACTCCAAACCGGTGGCCGGATCGGTGCCGATGGGGCCGGTGTCGGAGGCGGGTACCTCGTTGACACCGGGGCCGCCGATCGTCCAGAACGGAAGACCGTACAGCGTGGCCTCTTCGATCGACTTCAGGTCGTAGACGCCGTACAGGCCGGCCCGACCGAACTGGGTCTGCTTGGCCTCGACCAGCGCCTGACCGACGGTCAGGCTGCCGTCGAGCCGAGCGGCCAGGTTGGCCATGACCCGCTCGGAGAGGGCGACGGTGGCGGTGTCGCCGTATCCGTATCCGGTGTTGCCGATGTAGATGGCGCGCAGGCCCCCGTACACCTCGGCCCAGTCCTCGGGTTGGTCGACAACGCCGGCCGTTCCGTCGACGTTGAGTCCGCCGTGGCATCCCATGGTGAAGATGATCCGGTTGGCGAGGTCGAGACCACGAACGTCGTCGATGGTGAACAGGTCGTCTTCCGACGACGTGAGATTGCCTATCGCCGGAAGGGCCCGGTAGTGGTCGTAGTGGGCGTTGGGCGACAGGATGTCGGCGCCCGAGGCGAACTGGTTGGCCAGGTCGGCCCGGTCCCAGGTCTCGTTGATGAGGGCGTCGGCGTTGGCCTCTCCGACGATGGCGCTCAACGCCTCATCGATCTCCTCGGAACCGTCGGTGAGGAAGTCATAGCCGGCGGTGGCGGCCGAGCCGGGATCCAGCACACCCTCGTTGGCGATGAACGCCTCCAGGGCGCCGACGATCTGGGCGGGGGTCTCCACCAGTCGACCTACCGCCAGCTCGGGCAGATAGGCGAAGCGGTCCAACCAGGGGATCGGGTCGAGGTCGCCGTAGGGCGAGTCCGACAGGTAGTGGCTGGTCGAGTGGGCGCCGAACAGGGCGTTGTCGGCGAAGCCGTCTGTGTAGGTGGACTCGTTGGCGACCACGGTGGTGTCGGCGGCACGGTGGAAGGGCACCATCTCGTCGGAGCCCACCACGGTCACATGCCGCAGCGACGGAACCTCCGCAGCCGTCTGCTGGATCCAGGCGGTGATCGCACCAACCACCCCGTTGGCACGGTTCGGGTCACACGGGTTCTGATCCCACGAGGAGAAGGCCGCCGCCACGCCGGGGATGTCGGCGATGTCGACCACCACCCCGTTGACGGCAACGCCGCCGTTGGCGTACGCCGCCACCGACGCCAGCGCCGAGTTCACGGCAGAGACGTCGCCGTGGATCGCCGCCATGCGGCCATCGTTGGTGAGGAAGATCGTCTGGGTTCCGGCGGGAACGGTCGGTGCCGCGCCGGCGACGAGCGCCGGGTAGGTGCGGGGGGTGCATTGATCGATGAGCGCTTCCTCGTCGAACACCACCCGAAGCACGTAGGGGCGGTCACTGACGGCACCGTTGTATCCGCTCACGTCGATCCGGTAGTCGTCGACATCGTCGCGGTCGAGCACCGAGAGGCTCTCGTTGGCGGTGCCCCGGTTGGTCGAGGCGTCGGCGACCGTCTCCCCATCGGCCGGGGAGGTGTCGGCCAGGACTTCGGGCCGCAAGGTCCCGTTTCCGGTGGCATCGACCCCTTCGTCCTCGACCGGTACCCCTCCGAGCGGGATCGACCGCTCGGTGCCGTCACCCGAGACCGGCGCGGTGTCGGGCCGGTACAGGAAGGTGTCGACGTCGGCGTCGAGGGTGGAGAGGAACACCGTGACCCGGTTGCCCGGGCCGGGTCCGGGGATGACGTACCTGTCGGTTTCGCCCGGTTCAGCGATGTGCGCCACGTACAGGGTGTCGGGCGCGGTGACAACGGCGCCAGGCGCGATGGCCTGGACGACTGAGACCTCGTCCGAAACCACCTGAACTCCGTTGACGTCGGATTCGAACGTCACCGCCCCGAGCGTGTACCCGGGTAGCACCGAGTAGCCGACGGCGTAGTCACCGGTCTCGAGATCGGTCAGTTGGAACGTGAGCGTGGCACCGTCGACCGGGGGGTCGAGGAGTGGCGTTTCCACCAGGCCGCCCCCTTCCCCTTCGACGAAGAGGCGCGCCGAACCCGGCAGGTAGAGGAAGTCGGCGGGGATGTCGGCCACCACCGTCACGTCGCTTGGGAACGCCACCGAGAACTCGGTGCTGATGGCCAGGCTCTCCAACCCCGAGGCGCAGGCGCCGAAGGCGAAGCCGCAGGCGATGTCGCGTACTTCGATCTCCTCGATGGGGAATTCCTCCCAGGGAAGACCGGCGGCGAGCAGGGTGGCGGTGATGACCTCGCCCAGCGTGAGGCCATCGAGACGTCCAACCGAGCCGAGGAAGGCGATGTTGAGATGGTCGAGGACATCGGCGAGCGTGGCGTCACCGATGAGGTTGGCGGCCAGCGCCACGAACTGTCCCAGTGTCACCCCCTCGAGGATGGCGCCGATGGCGTAGGCGTCACCGAGGGTACCGGTGGCGCAATTCACCGGGCCGGCACAATCGACGATCGAGGTGACTCCGGCGATCGAACCCAGCGGGATCGACCCGAGCGGGCTGGCGGTCAGATCGATCGAGCCCAGCGGAATCGAGCCGAGCGGGGTGCCGGCGATCGAGACCGCGCCCAGGTCGATCGATCCGAGCGGGATCGACCCCAACGGAATCGAACCGAGCGGGATCGACCCCAACGGGGTGGCATCGAGGCCGGTGCCGGCGGGAAGTCCGTCGGCCCATTCGGCGAGGGTGGTGTCGCCATCGCAGGGGACGGCGCTACTGGCGGCGCACACTTCACCCACCGGGATGGCTCCGAGCGGGATGGCACCCAGCGGGATCGAACCCAGCGGGCTGGCCGCCAGGTCCACCGAGCCGAGCTCGATGGCACCGAGCGGGATCCCCGACACGTCGATCGATCCGAGCGGGATCGAACCCAGCGGAATCGAACCCAACGGAATCGAACCCAGCGGCGTGGCGGCGAGACCCGAGGCCTGCAGGAGGGCGACGTAGTTTGACACGGTGGTGGTGAGCGGATCGATGCCGAGGGCGGCGCACGACTGGTCGTCACCGAGGGCGGCGTCGTGGAACGAGCAGAAATCTCCGCCCACGTCGATGGCGCCGAGCGGAATGGCACCGAGCGGAATCGAACCCAACGGAATCGACCCGAGCGGAATCGAGCCCAACGGAATCGAACCCAACGGGATCGACCCGAGGGGAATCGAACCCAACGGCACCGCCGCCAGGTCGCCGATCGAGCCGAGCGGGATGGCGCCGAGCGGCGCCTGTCTGACGTCGCCGATGGCGCCGAGCGGAATCGAACCCAACGGGATCGACCCGAGGGGAATCGAGCCGAGTGGGATCGCCCCCAGCGGGATCGCCCCCAGCGGGATCGATCCAAGCGGAACGGCGGTGATGGAGCCTCCGCGGGCTTCGACATCGAGCACAGTCGAGGTGGCGGCGTCACAACCGGCCACACCGGCCGGGCATTCCAGCCCGAGCTCGGCGAGTGTCGCACCGCCCAGGACGAGAGAGGCAAGCGACAGCGCACCCACCGAGGTCTTACCCAGATCCAGATCCTCGAGCGGGACGGTGGCGAGCACGTCGGGCGGGATCACCGCCAGCGCCTGGGCGAGGGTGACGGTCTGCAACGGACGGAACTCGAGGGGGGTGCCGGCGAGCAGGCGGGCCCAGCCGCCCTCGATGACGAGGTCGGACAACACCACGGTTCCCACCGAGTTGGTGGAGATCGCCCCGAGCGGAATCGACCCCAGCGGAATCGACCCGAGCGGCGCCCCGGCGATGCCGGTGTCATCGAGCGACACCCCTGCCACGGATTCGGCAGCCGCCAGCAGACGCTGCGTGGGAACGTTGGCCAGAGGGAGCGCAAAACCGGTGGGGACGGTGGGCGATGATGGCGTCACAGCCACATTGGTAACGGGCTCGCCGGTGGCGACCATCCGCCAGTCGAGCGACTCGAAGAAGTTGCCCAGGGGAATCTGGGTGCCCACGATTCCGAACCCTTCGCCGCCGTCGACGACGATCGAGATGGTGAATGCCGTGATGTCACCAGGCTGGATGGAGATGTCGCTGGGGTCGCCGGAGTCGAGCGGGTGGGAGATCTCGACCACCGACACCTCGGCGCCGACGATGCCGGCACCGGCACCGTCCTGTTGCGGGTCGGGGGTGAACTCCCCCACCTCGCCGTCGAATCGGCGGTCCACGAAGCCGGACTCCAGGCCGAAGGTGAGCATGTCGAAGCCACCGTCCAGGAGGATCGTGACCGCGAGATGGGCTTCCTCAACCGGGGTGAGGGCGGGAGCGATGATGCGCACGTAGAGGTTCTCATCGTCGTTGGCGAGCGACACCTGGCCGACGCCAGGGCCGATCACAACATCGATGGTGGCGGCGCCGTCCCACTCGCCGGGGCTCGAGATGCCGTCGATAGTGGGCGAGGCGACGCCTTCGAACAGGGTGGAGGTGTTGACGGTGACGAGGCCGATGTCGCTTTCCAACTCGTCGGTGACGGTGTACTGGAACGACCCACCCGACTCGCCGGTCTCGTACTCGCAGCTCCCGAACGCGAACACGGTCCCACAGAACAAGACCGTCCCACCGTCGGCCGGGCCGACGCTTTCGATGCGAAGATCGTCGCCTTCGTCATCGAGGTCGTTGGCGAGCGGGAAAACCCGGATGAGCGTGTCGGCGGCTGCCGACACCACGTCGTCGACGGCAACCGGTGGCGTGTTCCCCTCGCCACCCTGGGGCACTTCGATGGCGCCGATGT
Source organism: Acidimicrobiia bacterium (assembly GCA_050329955.1). GTDB lineage: Bacteria > Actinomycetota > Acidimicrobiia > Spongiisociales > ZC4RG35 > JAOUGY01. Next base: position 5,370 of record JBHJOH010000254.1, read on the forward strand.
CGTTGCGGCCGCCCTGGGGGCGGAAGGTCCCGAGCTGGTCGACGCCCTCGAAGAACTCGGTGTCGCCGGCGTCGATCAGCGGGCTGTTGAACTGCGGGAAGCGCGCCGGTGGGAAGTAATCGACGCCGTTGAGCGGGTCGAGCAGCGGGTCGCCACCGCCGGTGATGTCGTTGCCCAGCGGTGTGATGGGACATACATCTTCGCTCTCGAAGAAGTTGAACCCCGTGCTCAGCAGGTAGTTCGACAGCGGCTCTTCGGTGCTGCCGGCACAGGCGGTACCGAACCCGCTGTTGTCGTTCCCGT
>JBHJOH010000255.1:0-6461 GCA_050329955.1 Acidimicrobiia bacterium
GGTGTAGGGAACAGAGCGCCGTACGATGAGCACACATGGCCCTCATCTTCGGTATCACTGTGCGCTCCCGGCCCATGGAGGCAGGGAAGTTCTACTGCCCCAACGAGGGCGGCGATCGCACCTACACCCTGCGGGAGATGCGGCGCTTCTTCACCGTGTTCTTCATCCCGGTGGTGCCGCTCAAGGTCCTCGGAGACATCGTGGAGTGTGACGCCTGCGATGCCCAGTTCGACCGTGCCACGCTCCGAAACCCCACCTCCGCCACCATGGAACACAAGATCGAGGTGGCAGCCCGTTCGCTGCTCGGAGCTGTTGCCGCCGGGGCCGCGGCCACCGAACAACCGGCGGTTCGTGAACTCGAGAGTTTCCTGGGCACCCCCGCCTACTGTGCGTCGGATCTGGTGGCGCATGCCCGGATCCAGAACGGCCCTCAGCGGGCGGAGGCCCTCACCGCCGCTGGGACGCTGCTCGACCCGGCCGGCAAGGAGTCGCTCCTGATGGCGGCGGCCCGGGCATGTGTTGTGGAGGGCCACATCGGCGATGCCCACCGCAGCCTGTTGCTCGAATCGGGCAGCGCTCTCGGCATGACCCCCGCTCACGTCGAGGGTGTGATGGTTGTGGCCGAGCGCGCCCAGGTCTGAGCCGGCGCCGGGCCGATCCCGACGACCGGTGTGCCGACGGTCTGCCAGCATGGGGTCATGACCTCTCGCACCGTCGACGACTACGGCGACTACCTCCGACTCGACAAGATCCTCGACGCCCAGGAACCGCTGTCCGACCATCACGACGAGACCCTGTTCATCGTCATCCACCAGGCCACGGAGTTGTGGCTCAAACTCGTGATCCACGAGCTGGAGTACGCCAAACGTGCCATCTCCGCCGAGGATCTGGGACCGGCCTTCAAGGCACTCGCCCGGGTCGCCCGGATCCAACACGTGCTGATCGAGTCCTGGGAGGTCCTGTCGACCCTGACGCCCTCGGACTATCTCGAGTTCCGGCATCTCTTCGGGCGCGCCTCGGGGTTCCAGTCGATTCAGTACCGCTCGATCGAGTTCCTGCTGGGGCGACGCGACGAGCGGTACCTCCAGTCCCACGGTCCCGGTGAACGCGCCTACCTGCTCCGGGTCCTCGGCCAACCCAGCCTCTACGACGATGCCGTGATCCTGTTGTCACGGCGTGGCCTGGACATACCCGCCGATCTGGTCGACCGGGACTGGGCCGTCCAGCACGAGCCGCACCCGGCTGTCACCGAGGCGTGGCTGACCGTGTACCGGGACGTCGAAACCTACTGGGACCTCTACGAGCTCGCCGAGAAGCTGGTCGACCTGGAGCACGCCTTCAGTCGATGGCGTTTCGAGCACTACAAGACCGTGCATCGCATCATCGGCCACAAAACCGGCAGCGGCGGCACCTCCGGGATGGGCTACCTCAAACAGGCACTCGACTTCACGTTCTTCCCGGAGTTGTGGGAAGTGAGGACGGAGCTATAGGAGCCAGAAGCCAGAAGCCGGAAGCCAGAAGCTTTTCAGAACGGAATGCTGCGATCGACGCCGCTTACGGCGACTGCGATGAGGTCGTTGGGAAGATCGGCGGTCTTGGGACCCACCGTGGCGAGCGCCCGCCGTCCGTCGGCCAGTTCCAGCAATCCGGTGATGTGCTTGGACTCGACGCTGGAGCCCTTGAACACCGACAGGGTGCCGCCCCAGGTGTCGTTATCGGCGTCTTGGGTGAGTTCGGCCTTGCCGACGTCGATGAGCATCCCGTTCCGGTCGAGGATGCGGGCGATACCGGAGTAGGTGCGGGCGGCGGTTTCGGTGGTCATGGTGATCGAAAGGGTAGTTGGCTCGGCCGGTGCCACTACTAGGGCGGGCTCCGAAATGGTGCTGGTCAGCTTCGTTCCCGGCGGACATCGGGCAGCACTTCGGAGCGCAACACGATCTCGCGCCGGTAGGAGCGGTGGACCTGATCGACCTGGGCGACCATCTCGGAGCGGGTGCGGGAGAGCTCGTCATGCAGTGCTTCGACCTGGCCTTTGAGGCGTTCGATCTCGAGCTGCATCTCCATCACCCGCCTCACGCCCTCCAGGTTGAGGCCTTGTTCGGTGAGTTCCTGGATGAGCGACAGTCGATCGATGTCCTCCTGGGAGTAGCGGCGGGTCCCCCCCGGAGTGCGAAAAGGCTCGATCAGTCCCTTCCGTTCGTAGATGCGCAGGGTTTGCGGGTGCATCCCGGCCAGCTCGGCGGCCACCGAGATGACGAACACGGCATGGTCACGACGGTTCATGGCACGCTCCGCGTTCGGTCGCTCGTGGTCATGGTGTCACCTTGAGGTGGGCGCGGACGTCGTCGTCCTGATAGGCGGCGAGTTGTTCGAGCAGCTTCTTCTCGTCACGGGAAACCTTCTTGGGCACCACCACCTCGATGCGGACCAGCAGGTCGCCGGGCTTGCCGCGGGCGCCGGCGATGCCCTTGCCCCGCCCCCGGAAGGTCCTGCCGCTCTGGGTGCCGGCCGGCACCTTGAGGGTGACGCTGCCGTCGAGGGTGGGTACCTCGATCCTGGTGCCGAGCGCCGCCTCCGAATAGGTGACCGGCACCGTCACGGTGAGGTCGTCGCCGGTGCGTCCGAACACGTCGTGACGATCGACGTGGATCAACACCAGCAGGTCACCGGATGGGCCGCCCCCGGAGCCGGGGGCACCTTTGCCGCGCAGGCGGATGGTCGAGCCGTCCTTGACGCCGGGTGGGACCTTGACCTTGATGGTCCTGGTCCGAAGAGTCCGCCCGGAGCCCTTGCAGGTGGTGCACGGCGTCTCGATGATGCGGCCCTGTCCGTGGCACTGAGGGCATTGCGAGGCGAAGCTGAAGAAGCCCTGGTTCTGGGCGACGGTGCCCGCCCCGCGACAGTTCGGACAGGTCCTGGCGCTGGTCCCGGGTTCCGAACCTGCTCCGTCACAGCGTGAGCAGGCGGACTCGCCCCGAACCGACACCGAGGTGGTGACCCCACTCACGGCGTCGGTGAATGACAGGTGCAACTCGGTGGTGGTGTTGGCCCCCTGACGGGGGGCCTGTCGGCCGGCACCGCCACCGCCGGCCCGACCGCCGAAGACGTCGCCGAATCCGCCGAACCCACCGAGCAGGTCGCTCAGGTCTTCGACCCGAACGCCTTGTCCGCCGAAGCCGCCGAACCCGCCGGTGCCGGCGGCGCCGCCACCCGGAGCGAACCCGCCGAATCCGCCGGACTCGACGAGCCGGCGAACTTCGTCGTATTCCTTCTTCTTCTCGGCGTTGCCGACCACGGCGTAGGCCTCGGATATCTGCTTGAAGCGTTCCTCGGCGTTGTTGTCGCCGGGGTTGGCGTCGGGGTGGTTCTCCTGGGCGAGCTTGCGGTAGGCGCGCTTGATGTCGTCGGCGCCGGCATCCTTGGGGACGCCGAGCATCTTGTAGAAGTCCTTGTCCACCCAGTCGCGGTTCATCAGTCGGACGCCTCCAGCCCAACCAGCGCCGCCCGTAGCACCTTGCCTCGCAGCCGGTACCCACGGCGCAGCTCATGGGACACGGTCAGCTTGGAGCCTTCACCATTCGACAGGACCGCCTCGTGGATCTCGGGGTCGAAGGGTTCGCCCCACGACGGCACACTCTCGAGGCCTTCCTTGGCGAGGGCATCCATCAGCTGGGAATGGGTGCTGCGCATGCCCCCGAGCAGCTTCTCTTCGGTCTCGGTGGTGGGGTTGATCTGGAGGGCGGCGTCGAAGCTGTCGAGCACCGGCAGCATGGCCGCCAGCACCCGCTCCGATGCCCGATCCACCGTGACCTGCTGCTCCCGGGTGGCCCGTTTGCGGAAGTTGTCGAAGTCGGCCGCCACCCGGCGGAGGTCGTCGAGGTACGACGACGCTTCGCCCCGGGCGGCGTGCAGCTCCTCCAGCAGCACCCGGATCGCCTCGTCCTTGTCGGTAGGGAGGTCGATGCCGAGCGCGGCCGGATCGGGCGGGCCATCGGCTCCGATGACCTCACCCTCGACGATCTCGAAGTCACGCAGCTCGTCGGTCATCGGTCGTCTTCGTCGTCGACGATCTCGGCCTCGACGATGTCGTCGTCGTCAGACGCAGCGGCGGACCCACCGGCTGCGCCGCCCGCCGTCTGGTTCTGCTGGGCGGCCTCCTGGTAGGCCCGGGTGAAGGCACCCTGGCTGACCTCGATGAGGGCTTCCATCTTGGTCCGGATCTCGGCGGTGTCGGTCTCGGCGTTGCCGAGGGCTGCCTTGAGATCGGTGAGTTTCTCCTCGATCGAGGCCTTCTCCTCGGCGGTGACGGTGTCCTCGTGCTCTTTGATGACCTTCTCGGTCTGATGGACGAGCTGGTCGGCCTGGTTGCGGGTCTCTACCCGCTCCCGGTTCTTCCGATCCTCCTCGGCGTAGGACTCGGCGTCCTTGACCATGCGGTCGATGTCGTCGTCGGCGAGGGCGGTCCCGCCGGTGATCGTCATCGCCTGCTCCTTACCGGTGGCCATGTCCTTGGCCGAGACGTTGACGATGCCGTTGGCGTCGATGTCGAAGGTCACCTGGATCTGGGGGATTCCCATCGGTGCCGGCGGCAGCCCGGTGAGTCGGAACTTGCCGAGGCTCTTGTTGTCGGACGCCATGGCGCGCTCGCCCTGGAGGACGTGGATCTCGACCTCGGGCTGGTTGTCCTCGGCGGTGGTGAAGGTCTCGGTCTTGCGGGTGGGGATGGTGGTGTTCCGCTCGATCATCTTGGTCATGACGCTGCCCTTGGTCTCGATTCCGAGGGTGAGCGGGGTCACGTCGAGCAGCAGGATGTCCTTGACGTCGCCCTTGAGCACGCCCGCCTGGATGGCGGCACCGGCGGCGACCACCTCGTCGGGGTTGACACCGCGATGGGGATCCTTGCCGGCCAGGCTCTTGACCAGCTCCTGGACGGCGGGCATGCGGGTGGAGCCTCCCACCAGCACGATGTGGTCGACCGCCGACACGTCGATGCCGGCGTCCTTGATGGCCTGGTTGAACGGGCCCTTGCACCGATCGAGCAGCGTCTCGGTGAGCTTCTGGAACTCCGAGCGAGTGAGCTTCTTCTGAAGGTGGAGGGGGCCTTCGGTGGTGGCGGTGATGAAGGGGAGGTTGACCTCGGTCTCGGACACCGTCGACAGTTCGATCTTGGCCTTCTCGGCCGCTTCCTTGAGGCGCTGGGTGGCCATCTTGTCCTTGGACAGGTCCACGCCGTGCTCGGCCTTGAAGGTGTCGACCAGCCAGTTCATGACGGCGTCGTCCCAGTCGTCGCCGCCGAGATGGGTGTCACCCGAGGTGGCCTTCACCTCGAAGACGCCTTCACCGATGTCGAGCACCGAGACGTCGAAGGTACCGCCGCCGAGGTCGAACACCAGGATGGTGTGGTCGGCGGTCTCCTTGTCGAGACCGTAGGCGAGGGATGCGGCGGTGGGTTCGTTGATGATGCGGAGCACGTTGAGTCCGGCGATCTGGCCGGCCTCCTTGGTGGCCTGGCGCTGGGCGTCGTTGAAGTAGGCGGGGACGGTGATCACGGCATCGGTGACGGTGTCGCCCAGGAACGACTCGGCGTCGCGCTTGAGCTTCATGAGGATGCGGGCCGAGATCTCCTGGCTGGTGTACTTCTTGCCGTCGGCTTCGATCGACCAGTCGGTGCCCATGTGGCGCTTGACCGAGCGGATGGTGCGGTCGGGGTTGGTGATCGCCTGACGTTTGGCGACGTCGCCCACCAGCACCTCGCCGTCCTTGAAGGCCACCACCGACGGGGTGGTGCGGGTGCCTTCGGCGTTGGCGATGATGGTGGGCTCGCCCCCTTCCAGGGTGGCAATGACAGAGTTGGTGGTTCCGAGGTCGATTCCGACTGCGCGGGCCATGGGTGGTTCCTCCGATGGGTCTGGTGGTAGTGCTCGTGGTGGTGCTCGAGCGGCTTGCGGCGCTCGACACGTTCGAGTCGGCTGATGTGTCTGACAGTGATTGTAGCGATGTGATCGGCTTCGTATCGTAGAACTTGAGTCCCCCATTGTCATATTCCCGAGAGCTCCCCGCGATGCACCGGCCGACAAACAGGCTGCGGCTGGTTGGGACCAACGGCCCTATGTCACCAGCGGCGATATTCATGAATCTAACGAACGTTCGCTACGCAAGAGCATCGACTCGCCCGGGAGGGGACCATGACCACTGCACCGCCACGGATGGCCGACGACCTCATGGCCGACGAGGTGATCGCCGACCCGTTCACGTACTACCGCTGGTTGCGCGAACTAGACCCGATCCATTGGAACGGCCGCTGGGGTGGCTGGGTGCTCACCCGCTACGAGGACGTGGTCACGGTGCTGCGCGACTCCACCACGTTCTCGGCCGACCGGATGGGATTCCTCGCCAACGAGCTCAGCCCCGAGGAGCAGGAGCCGATCTTCCCGATCTTCGACATCCTGAGCCGGTGGATG
>JBHJOH010000256.1:0-4275 GCA_050329955.1 Acidimicrobiia bacterium
GAAGGCGCGGAACTCGCTGATGCCGTTGTGCCGGGCCGCAGTCGTCAGCAGCTGCAGCAACTCGGTGCCGATCCCCCGGCCCTGCTGGTCATCTGTGACCGCAAACGCCACCTCGGCGACGTTCGGTTCCTCCTGGGATCGGTCGTAGCGCCCCACCGCCACCATCCGCCCGTCATGGCGAACCACCAGTGCCATCCGGTTGTCATAGTCGACGTTGGTGAAGTAGGCGACCTCGCGGGCATCGAGGGTCTGCTTCACACGGAAGAACCGGAAGTAGCGGCTCTCCGGCCCGAGATGGTCGAAGAAGTCGACCAGGAGGGCGCCGTCGGTGGGCAGGATCGGTCGGACGTGCACAACCTCGCCATTGCGAAGCACGACGTCCAGCTCGAATTCGGATGGGTACTCGGCCATTGTTCTCAAACCCTCGGAATCTGGTGACTGCTGTTGGCTTGCGGGAGCCGGCCAAGGGGCGCCGGGGATCGACCACCGATCAGGAGGCTACCCCTCCATCGGCTCACACCACGAGACGCGGCCGGAGTCGAAGGTCATCATCGTATGGGTAGATCTCGATGATTTCCCGGTGGGCAACCCTGCGTTGCCACTCCTGCCAGACCTCGGCTTGGAACAGGTCGGAGTGTCGCACCATGAACACCTCCCGCAACCGGCCCTGGATTCCCAGGAAGGTGGCGAACTCTTCGGGGAACACATCGTCGGGTCCCACCGAGAACCACGGCTCGGCGGACATCTCCTCGTCGAAGCTGGCAGCGACCGGAAGTCGGCGGAACACGCACTCGTCGAGCGTCGTGAGTTCGTCGTAGTCGTAGAACACCACCCGTCCATGCCGGGTGACACCGAAGTTCTTGAGCAGCATGTCACCGGGGAAGATCCCGCTGACGGCCAGATCCTTGATGGCGGTGCCGTAGTCGACCACCGCCGCCTCGGCCGCCTCCGGACTCGCTTCGGCGAGGAACAGGTCCAGCGGGACAACCCGACGTTCGATGTAGGCGTGGGCGATCGTAAGGGCGTCCTCGCTCACCGTCACCGAACGGGCGCACTCGCTGGCCAGGATCTCCAGGAGGTCGGGATCGAAGCGGGAACGGGGGAACTCGAGATGCTCGTACTCCTGGGCGTCGACCAGGCGTCCCGCCCGATCGTGACGGAAGACGAGCCGGTACCGGCTGAGCACGTGGTCCCGGGTGACCTGTTTGGGCTCTCCGAACCGGTCCTTGATGACCTTCAACACCACATCGAAACCGGGCAACGTGAACACGATCATCACGAGGCCACGCACGCCGGGAGCGATCTCGAAGCGTTCGCCCGAGTGGGCGATGTGACGTCGGAGCTCCCGGTACAGCTCGGTCTTGCCGTGCTTGTTGTGCCCGAGCGAGATGTACAGCTCGGCGCGACGTTTACGGGGCATCAGGCCCGAAAGGAACTGGATGACCGGGTTGGGCCCGGCCACGTCCACATGGAAATACGACCGGGTGAACGAGAAAAGGATCGACACCTGATTCTCGGTGAGGAGCACGGTATCGACGACGATGCCGTCGGCCTCATGAAGCAGGGACAGCACCAGCGGAATGGACTGGTTCCCGGCCCACACCCGACCCACCAGATAGGCACCTTTGCCGCGGTAGAAGACGGCATTCACAATGTCGATCGACCCGACACCGGACCCACCCACCCGGGCCGCCCGCCCGTCCACCCGTCGGGCAACAAGCGCCGCGTCACTCTCCAGGTCGACGAATCCAACCGAGAACCCGGCGGAGCGGAGGATGTCTTCGATGAGCTCGGCGGTTCCGCCGTCGCCCCGATAGGTAGCGAAGACGGGCGCCGGCGGATCCGACGGTGGCGAGTCGTAGTCGGTGTCCACGAACTCGATACGGGGGTCCACCCCGACCGTCGAGAAGATCTTCCGAGTCACAGAGTTGAAGAATGTCTCGGCCAGCTCCCAGTCGGGCCGGGACGATATGAGACCCGAGTAGACCGCTTTCATGGCGAGCCACAGGTTGCGATCGTCCACCCTCCTATCCAACGCCGTCCTGACGGCGGCAGCGGTCTCGACGGCCACCTTGTTGTAGAGGTCGAGCCGTTCCACGTGGTCGGCCGCCATCCCGGTCCAGTCCTGCGACTCGAAACGGAGTTTGGCCCGGCGTGTGATGATCCGGAAGCGGTCCGATAGCACCGCCCAGGATTCGTTGATGGTGCGCGCCGCCACATTGGCGAGCCGGGAGTCGGACAGTTCGGACGTCATGACCGCCACCACGCTAGGTGATGGACAGCCCGAACGTCAGGGCCATACGAATCCACCCGATGTCAGTCGGGGAGGAAACGCGCTCGAAACGCGATCGCGGCGCGCGAGCAACAGTCGGGCAACCGGGAAGAAAACCCAAGGCCATAACTTCAGAGTCGCGATCCCCAAACAACGCGGAGGCAGCACATGAGGAAGAGATTGGCAGCACTCGGGAGCTTGACGGCTCTCATGCTGTTCGGGCCATTGGCCGGAACAGCCCTCGCTCAGGAAGGCGCGACGCTCGAAGATGTGGTCGTTTCGGTCGACACCATTTGGATCGTCATGGCAGGCATCCTGGTATTCCTGATGCAGGCCGGATTCGCTCTGGTCGAGGCAGGCTTCACCCGGGCCAAGAACACGGCCAACATCGTCATGAAGAACTTCATGGACTTCTCGGTGGGCTCGTTGGTCTACTGGGCCGTGGGCTTCGGACTCGCCTACGGAGGAACCAGCGTCGGCGGCTTCTTCGCCTATGGTGGGATCGGAGATGCATTCTTCCTGTCCGATACAGGACAGAGCACGTCGTGGTTCTTCCAGGTGGTGTTTGCAGCGACGGCGGCGACGATCGTGTCCGGAGCCATGGCGGAACGCACCAAGTTCTCGGCATATCTCGTCTACACGCCCTTCATCACCGGCCTCATCTACCCCGTGGTCACCCATTGGGCATGGAGCGGCCAGGGCTGGCTCACCGACCTCGGCTTCGTGGACTTCGCGGGATCCGGCCTGGTGCACCTCACCGGTGGTATCGCCGCCATCGCCGGTGTCATGGTGCTCGGCCCCCGCATCGGCAAGTACGACGAGAACGGAAAGCCGCTCCCCATCCCCGGTCACAGCCTGATGCTGGGCGCCCTCGGTGTGTTCATCCTGTGGTTCGGGTGGTACGGATTCAACGGAGGATCCACCCTCGCTGCGGTCGGCGCCGACTTCTCGTCGGTGGTCGTCACCACGACCCTGGCAGCAGCCGCCGGATCGCTCGGCGCCATGATCACCGCCTGGGCCTCACCGATGTTCGGACGTCCCGATCCCGGCATGACCCTGAACGGCGCCCTGGCAGGGCTGGTGGGCATCACCGCCGGAACCGCCAACGTGTCGAACCTGGCCGCTGTCATCATCGGCTTGGTGGCCGGTCTGATCGTGGTGTTCGCCATCGTCTTCTTCGAGAAGATCAAGATCGATGACCCGGTCGGCGCCATCTCGGTGCACGGCGTGAGCGGCATCTGGGGCCTGCTGGCCGTCGGCCTGTTCGACTCGGTCGGCGGTGGTGGCCTGTTGTACGGCGGCGGAGTGAGCCTGCTCGGCACCCAGGCCCTGGGAGCGATCGCGATCGTCGCCTGGGTGTTCATCACCTCGACCATCGTGTTCCGGGTCATCAACGCCACCATGGGACTTCGAGTCTCGGCCGAAGAGGAGATTGCCGGTCTGGACCGCATCGAACACGGGACGGCCGCCTATCCCGAGTTCATGGAGCAGATCGCCGATCCCCGCACGCTGGATCCGATCTCGTAGACGTTCGTCTCTCTCCCAGACAGACGGTGTTGAACGGGGCCTTCGGGCCCCGTTCAACGCGTGCGAGCTGCGAGCTGCGAGCTACGAGATCAGCTGCTGGCTGGGAACGTCCGACGTCCGACGCAACACGCAACACGCCCGAACGCGTGCTGGCTGGCTTCTGGCTTCTGGCTTCTGGCTGGGAGCAACGAGGAAGGAGCCAGTCACCGTGGGAACCTCGACCTCACTCATTCTGAAGTCCCCGGCCCGCCACGCGAGGTGCCCAGCACGCGTACCGGCGGGGGTTCGAGGGGGTCGCCCCCCTAGGAACATCACAGCGGGTTCTAGGGGGTCGCCAGCGAGACCGTTCGCAATGGGAACCTCGACCGCATACGCTCCCAATCCCCGGCCCGCAACGCGAGACGGGCTCACGCCTACCGGCGGGGGTTCTAGGGGGTCGCCCCCCTAGGAATATCGGGGGGCGCCCCCCTAGGAAT
>JBHJOH010000257.1:0-37296 GCA_050329955.1 Acidimicrobiia bacterium
CGGGCTCACCGTGGACGTGTGGCCGTTCGGGTCCCAGGTCACCGGTGAGGTCGAGGTGGTGTTGGCGGCCCTCTCGACGGCACTCCGAGCCGCCATCCATGCCGGCGCCAGCCGGGTCAATCTGAACGTGTCGGTGCTGACGTGAGCCACGAACTGGCCGCGGCCATCGGTCCGCTGGTCCAGGCGATCGGTGCCTCGCTGGTGCCGGTGAGCCAAGCGGCCACCACCGACGTGGTGCTGCACTGGAACGGAGCGCCGGCGCTGGCGGTCAGGGTCGACATCAACGACACGCTGGCCGGTCTGATCGCCTCGGTGGAGGCCGAGCTCGGGGGTTCTCTCGTCAGCCTCGATCGGAGCGGCAAGCAGGCCGCCATTCGTATCCTCGACGACCGGGGAGCGTTCGCCATTCGCAAGGCGATCGAGGACGTGGCCGACGCCATGGGCGTGAGCCGCATCACCATCTACAACTACTTGAACGCCATCAGGGACTCCGACAAGGACGGACATGACAGCTGAACTGCTCGGCCTCTACGACTCGGTGGTCGACGAGGCCGCTCTCGAACGCACCGTCACCCGGTTCCGTGAGCGTGAGATCCTGCTTCCCACCTTCGCTCAGCTGGCCGATCCTTCCACCATGCCGTCCGGGGTGGAGGCCGCCCTCGACGGTGTAGGCGCCGACGATGCCGACCCGCGCAACCTGTGGCGGGTCACCTGGTACAACGACAGCACTCGGGAGGGTCGCTGCGACGTCCCCGAGTACCTCGAGATTCCCGGCGAGATCTCGGGAGTCGACGCCCGCATCGTGCTGGCCCTGGGCAATCGGTTCCCGATGATCCGGGCCCACAAGGTGCTGGCTGCCTACTCCTGTCTGGCGCCCCGGCTGGTGGCGGGTGCCTTCGATCCGACCACCCATCGAGCGATCTGGCCGTCCACCGGCAACTACGCCCGGGGTGGGGTGGCGATCTCCGAGATCATGGGCTGTCGCGGGGTGGCGGTCCTGCCCGAAGGCATGAGCCGGGAGCGGTTCGAATGGCTGGAGGACTGGATCACCGATCCCTCCGACGTCATCCGCACCCACGGCACCGAGTCCAACGTCAAGGAGATCTACGACGCCTGCAAGGAGCTGGCCAAGGACCCGTCGAATGTGATCCTCAACCAGTTCTCCGAGTTCTCCAACCATCTCGGGCACTATCGCGTCACCGGTCCCGCCCTCGAGCACGTGTTCGACGTCATCGGGGGCAAACATCTCGCCGCCTATGTGTCGGCCTCGGGCTCGGCCGGCACCCTCGGGGCGGGCGACTACCTCAAGGAACGCCACGGCTGTCGGATCGTGCCGGTGGAGGCGCTGGAGTGCCCCACCATGCTCTACAACGGCTTCGGCGAGCACAACATCCAGGGGATCGGCGACAAGCACATCCCCCTCATCCACAACGTCACCAACTCCGATGATGTGGTGGCGATCTCCGACCGCGCCACCGACTCACTCTTCGCCCTGTTCAACACCCCGGCCGGCAAGCGCCGACTGGTGGACGGCGGGGTCGACCCGGAGGTGGTCGGGAACCTGCGGCACCTGGGGTACTCGTCGATCTGCAACATGCTGGCGGCGATCAAGGTGGCCAAGCACCACCGGTTGGGCTCCGACGACGTGATCATGACGGTGGCCACCGACGGTGCCGAGATGTACGGGTCGGAGCTGGATCCGATCATCGCCCGCGACCACGGCGGCGACTTCGACGACCGGGCGGCGGCAGCCGTGCACGCCCGCTACCTCGAAGGGGTGGACACCGACCAGTTGCTCGAGCTGGGCGAGGTGGGTCGGAGGCGGATCTTCAACCTGGGGTACTACACCTGGGTCGAACAGCAGGGAATCCCCTTCGACGTGTTCGAGGCGCGACGTGACCAGTCGTGGTGGGATTCGCTCCGCCCCTACACCGACCGCTGGGACGAGATGATCACCGAGTTCAACCAACGCACCGGTGTGACGTTGTGACCAGCCCCTTCATCCGGTTCCGATGGCTGCTCGACTCGTACCGGGCCGCCATGGAGAACGGATGGAGCGACGCCGACTTCGTGGCGCTGGTCGAACGCCTCGATGAGGCGGTGGCCGGCGTGCAGGGCCGTGGTTTCCAGGTGACACCGCTCGTCCGGGCCGAGCGGCTCGGCGAGTCCCTGCATCTCAGGGGACTGTGGGTGAAGGACGACACCGGCAACGTGGGCGGGTCGCACAAGTCGCGCCACCTGTTCGGGACGCTCCTGCAGCTGGCGGTCGACGAGCAGTCGGAGGGTGAGCTCGCCATCTCCTCGTGCGGGAACGCGGCGGTGGCGGCGGCGGTGGTGGCCAAGGCCGTCGACCGGCCCTTGCGGGTGTTCATCCCGACCTGGGCCGACAAGCCGGTGGTGAAGATGCTCGAGACGCTCGACGCTCACATCGAGGTGTGCGATCGTCGACCGGGTGAGGTGGGCGATCCGGCCTACCTGCGGTTCTCCGAGGCCGTGGCCGGCGGGGCGGTGCCGTTCGCGGTGGTGGGCACGGTCAACCCGTCGGCGATCGACGGGGGCCGCACCATCGGATGGGAGATCGCCGAGCAACTCGGTCTGGCCGGAGTGGAGGGAAGGGTTCGCCTGTTCGTCCAGGTCGGTGGGGGAGCTCTCGCCACCTCGGCGTGGCGGGGTCTCACCGAGGGCATCGGCCACCAGTGGCTCCAGGCCCAGCCGGTGCTCCACGCCGTGCAGACCGACTCGTGCGCCCCCCTGGTGAGGGCGTGGGATCGGATGACGATCGACGTCGCCGAACGCCATCAGCTGGTGCTGCCCGCCACCCGCCCGGCCCGAGCTGCCCGACTTGCGCTGGAGGACCCGGATCTGATCGACGAGGTGTTGGAGCTCGCCGACATCGACGCCGAGCGCTTCATGTGGCCGTGGGAGGCCGTGGGCCACTCCGCCGCCTCCGGCATCCTCGACGACGTCACCTATGACTGGCTCACGGTGGTCGGCCCGATGCTGCGCTCCGCCGGCTGGCCGGTCCAGGTCACAGAGTCGATGGTTCACCGGGCACACGAGACCGGCACCTCTCTCACCGGGATCGCCGCCTCCGCCACCGGGACGGCCGGGCTGGCCGGACTGCTCGATCCTGTGACGTCCGACGCGGTCCATCGGGACGACACCGTGGTGGTGTTGTTCACAGGTGTGGCCCGGTGAATCCCCGGTCCATCGGCCCTTGCGTGCCGGGCGGCGATGTGGCGCGATGGTGGCGAGGAGGTACGACCATGTACCGCACGATCGTGTTGGTGCTGTTGGCCGCGCTGGCGTTGCCCGGATGTGGCGACGGTGGCGATGACGTCGAAACCCAGATCCCGAACCCGGCCTCGGTGTTCTGTGAGGAGCAGGGTGGGATCGTGCGGATCGAAACCGCGGCCGATGGTGGACAGTCGGGTGTCTGTGTTCTTCAGGACGGGACCGAGGTCGACGAATGGGAGTTCTACCGGGCCAACACGTCGGAATCCTCGAACGGTTGATGTGAGCGGCAAGCTGCCGACAGGGACCAGGTGGACACCGTTGGCTCGCTCCCGCGCGCGCCGGTCCTTCTCAGCGCTATCGCCCGCCGCATCTGGCGACGGGTGCTGATCATCGTGGGCTGCTCGGTGGCGGCGACGGTGGCGGTCATGCTCGCCGCCTACGGGCTGGTGGATGTCTACGGACCCACGATGGGTTTCCTCATCCCACTGGTGGCGGCATCGCTCGGGTTGGGGCAGGTCTGCCAAGTATCAGATTCTCCTGGAACGCCGGTCCGCCGAGCGGGCAGACGCCAATGGGGCCCTGGAGGAGCGGAACGGCGATCTGACCAGATTCGCCCGGACGGTTGCCCATGACCTGAAGGGGTCCGTTGTCGGGGATCGTGGGGTGGTCGGCGTACGCCGTCGATGTCGTCGATGCCGATCAGCAGCCGGACCTGGCGGCCGCCATCGACGACGTGCGTGAATCATCGCTCGACGCCATCAACGTGGTCGATGGCCTGCTGGCTCTCGCCCTCGCTCACGCCGACCAGCTGGACCCGGTGGCGGTCGACCCGCTGGCTGCGTTGCAGCGGGCGGTGGAACGGGTGAAGCGTCTCGCTCCGGAGGGGACCATCACCATCGAACCCTCCGCCGAGTTCCCTCAGGTGCTCGGGCATCCGGTTGCCCTGGAGGCGGTGTGGTCGAATCTCCTCTCCAACGCTCTCAAGTACGGCGGTCCGCCGCCCTGGGTGCGGGTGACGATCGACATCGGAACCGGCGTGGCCCGTTTCGAGGTCACCGACAACGGTGACCGCGTGGCGGAAGGGGTGGAACCGTTCGGTGAGTTCGTCGCCTCCACCGAAGCCCGCTGGAGTCACGGCCTGGGGCTGCCCATCACCCGCCACTTCGTCGAGCGATTCGGTGGTCGAATCGGGCACCGACCCGCTGTCGGCGGCGGCACCACGTTCTGGTTCGAACTCTCGATGGCGGCTCAGCCGGTCACATCCTGAAGACGCCGAAGGTGTCGGTGCCTTTCACGGGTGCCGAGTGGGTGGCGGACAGGGCGATCCCCAGCACGGTGCGGGTGTCGCGGGGGTCGATGATGCCGTCATCGCGAACCCGGGCGCTCGAGAAGTAACCCTGCTCCTCGTATCCGATCTGAGCCTCGATCAAGGCGGTGCGCTGGGCATCAGCCTCCTCGTCGAAGGGGATGCCTCGGGCCTCGGCCCCGGCCCGGGTGATGATCGACATGACCCCGGCCAGCTGTTTGGGTCCCATCACCGCCACCTTGTGGCCGGGCCAGCCGAACACGAAGCGGGGGTCGTAGGAACGTCCGCTCATGCCGTAGTTGCCGGCACCATAGGACACGCCCGCCATCAGCGAGATGTGCGGCACCGTCGAGTTGGCGACCGCATTGACCATCTTGGCGCCGTCCTTGATGATGCCGCGCTGCTCGTACTGCTTGCCCACCATGTAGCCGGTGGTGTTGTGGCCGAACACGAGGGGCACGTCGTAGCGGTTGCACAACTGGATGAACTCGGTGGCCTTCTGTGCCTCCTCCGAGAAGAGCACCCCCTGCTGGTTGGCGATGACGCCGATGGGGAAGCCGTGGATCGAGCCCCAGCCGGCCACCATCGAGGTTCCGTAGAGCGCCTTGTACTCCTCGAACCGGGAGCCGTCGAGGATGCGGGCGAGCACCTCGCGCATGTCGAAGGGTTTGCGGAGGTCGGCGGGGATGATCCCGAGCAGGTCGTCGGGGTCGTGGACGGGCTCATCCGCCGCCATGGTTGGCCCGTACCCGGCCTTGCGCCAGTTCAGATGGGTGACGATGTCACGGCCCATCCGGATGGCCTCGAGTTCGTCGGCGGCGAAGTAATCGGACAGCCCGGAGGTGCGGGAGTGCATCTCGGCTCCGCCCAACTCCTCATCGGTGGACTCCTCGCCGGTGGCCATCTTCACCAGTGGCGGCCCACCCAGGAACACCTTGGCGCGTTCCTTGACCATGACCGCGTAGTCACACATGCCAGGCACGTAGGCCCCGCCAGCGGTGGAGTTGCCGAACACGAGGGCGATGGTGGGGATACCGAGCTTGGACAGTTGGGTGAGGTTGCGGAACCATTTGCCGCCGGTCAGGAACACCTCGGCCTGGTCGGGGAGGTCGGCGCCACCGGACTCCACCAGGTTGATCATCGGGAGCCGGTTCTGGCGGGCGATGTCCTGGGCGCGGAGGGTCTTGGCCAGGGAGTACTTGTTCGACGACCCGGCCTGGCTGGTGGGGTCGTTGGCCGAGATCATCACCTCGACGCCGTTGACCACGCCGATGCCGGTGACGACGTTGGCGCCCAGCGGTTTTTCGGTGCCCCAGCCGGCCAGGGTCGACAGTTCCAGGAAGGGGCTGTCGCGATCGACCAGCAGCTCGATCCGTTCGTGCACGAGCATCTTGCCGCGTTCGGTGTGGCGGGCCCGGTACTTGGGTCCGCCCCCGGCCCGTGCCTGGGCCATGAGGGTCTCGAGCTCGGTGATCTTGTCGAGCATGGCCGAGCGGTTGGCGGTGTACTCCTCGGACGACCGATCGACCTTGGTCGGGAGTGGCTGCATGAGACGCAGATTAGCCGATGCCACCGAGCGATCGCTCGGTGGTGCGGTCATCGATGCCGCGGGCGCCTGGTGTCGGGCCGAAGGCCGATGTTCGATGTTGGTGTCTTGGGTGCCGGGTTTCGCAGGAGTTTCTGGATTCGTCGGATGTCCGAAAGACGCGGTGCGCAGAGTTGGTGGAGCCGCAAGGTGCGGCGAACGACTGGAGGGATCCACCCATGAAGCGACGTCGAGGATTTGTTGGGGCTGTCATCGCCTCAATGCTCATTGCTATTGCGGGCACGGCGGGTGCGGCGGAGAGCTCGAAGCTCGGAGCGCCGGACGCGGCTGAAGACGATCTGTTCGGTTGGTCCGTCGCCCACGACGGGTCCCGAGTGGTGGTGGGCGCACCGGACTTTGCGCCCAGGGTGTTTCCCCGCCCCACCGGCTCGGTGGCGGTCTTCGACGCCGCATCGGGGGCGTTCGTGCGGGACCTGGTGCCGGTGGCCGGTGAGCTCCTCAGTGGCGACCGCTACGGGGTTTCGGTGGCAGCGGCGGGCAACAGGATCGTGGTCGGCGCCTCGGGAGCGGATGACGTGGCCTCCGGTGCCGGCGAGGTGTTCGTCTTCGATGCGGCGACCGGTCGGCAGCTGGGGAACCTCAATCCGCCCAGCTCGAGACGGAATCCTGCCAGCTTCGTCGCATTCGGGAGCGCCGTCGACATCTCCGCCGACCGGATCGTCGTGAACGCTCCGGGAACGTTCAGAGGGTCCGCCAGCGGCGTTGGCGCTCTTTACATCTACCGCGCCGACACGTTCCGCCAGGTCGCCCGGGTGGTCCCCGGCGACGCTGCGTTTGCCGACAACTTCGGCCACGCGTTGTCGGTTGCCGGCAGCACGATCGCGGCCAGCTCGCCCTGGCACGACGCCGCCGCGCAGGACGGCGGCGCCGTGTACGTGCTCAACTCGTCGAACGGGAGTCAGCGGTTCAAGCTGACGGCCAACGACGCTGCCGTGTCCGACTTGTTCGGGTTCTCGGTCAGCACGAACGGCACCCTCATCGCGGTGGGAGCACCCTTCGACGACGACCGCGGCACCAGTTCGGGTGCGGTGTACTTGTTCAACGCGACGACGGGCGTATTCATGAGCAAGATCGTCCCCGCCGACGGTGCCGCCGGTGACCAGTTCGGGGTTGCCGTGGACCTCGTCGGCAACAACCTGGCGATCGGTGCATGGGGTGATGACGGCGGTGCCGGCTCGGTCTACGTCTTCGATGTTACGACCGGTGCCCAACTCGACAAGCTGGTGGCGTCGGACGCTGCGGCACTCGACATCCTCGGCCGTTCGGTGGCGCTCTCGAGCTCCGAAGTCGTGGCGGGGGCGCCGAACGATGACGATGGGGGCAGGGACTCGGGCTCGGTCTACAGGTTCGGACTGCCGACCCCGTGAGCGAGTCGAGAGGCTGAAGGTGACGCATGCCCCGGTGGCCTCGACGGTCACCGGGGCTTCAACCTTCGTGGACCAGCATCTTGCCACGCTCGGTATGGCGGGCCCGGTACTTGGGACCACCTCCGGCCCTCGCCTGGGCCATCAGGGTCTCGAGTTCGGTGATCTTGTCGAGCATGGCCGAGCGGTTGGCGATGTACTCCTCGGACGACCTATCGACCTTGGTCGGGAGTGGCTGCATGCGTGGCAGATTAGCCCATGGAACCGAGCGATCGCTCGGTTGGTGGTGCGTCCCGGGTGGGTGGACGGTCGGCCTGGTGACGGTCGGCCTGGTGACGGTCGTCGTAGGAGACGAGGAGGTTCGCTCCCAGCAGTGAGATGGCGAGCGCTCCACCGAGGGCCACCAGGCCGGCCGCGTCGAGCATCTCGAGGCCCAGGATGACTCTCAGCGGTGGCAGCACCAGGGTGAGCACCTGGAGCACGACACTCGCTGCGACGATCCAGTTCAGGATCCGGTTCCGAGCGGGCCGGGATCCGGTGTGGCGGGACGGGTACACGAATGCCAACTGGGCGAGCGATTCGTAGAGGAACACCACTGTCAGGGTCTGACCGGCCGTGTAGCCGGCACCTGTCATACCGAAGAAGAGCGCGATGCCGAGCACTGCCTTGAGGATCCCGGAACCGAAGATGAACCGAACCGAGCTGCGGTCCAACAGCGGCGCCGTCGGCGAGCGCGGTGCCCGGGACATGACTCCGGGGTTCCGGTCGAGTCCCAGTGCGAGCGCCGGTGGGCCGTCGGCGATCACATTGATCCACAGGAGTTGTGCGGCCGTGAGTGGTATGAGCAGGTTGCCCAGGCCATCGCGCAGGTCGAAGACGGCCGCACCGATGACACCGACCGCCACCAGCAGCACCAGCGCCACGTTGGTCGAGAACAGGAAGCGAAGGAACTTCGTGATGTTGTCGTAGATCCCCCTGCCCTCCTCGACAGCCGCCACGATGGTGGCGAAGTTGTCGTCGAGAAGAACCAGATCGGCGACCTCGCGGGTCACATCACTGCCTCGCCGGCCCATGGCGACACCCACGTCGGAGCGCTTGAGGGCCGGGGCATCGTTGACGCCGTCTCCGGTCATCGCCACGATCTCGCCCCGGTTCTTCAAGGCATTGACCAACGCCAGTTTGTGCTCGGGGTTGACCCGGGCGAACACGCTCACGCGGTCCACCACCTCTGAGATGGCGCCTTCGTCCATGGCGTCGAGCTCGGCGCCGGTCACGGCGCAGTCCGCCGGGATGCCGAGCTGCGATGCGATCGCCTGGGCGGTGGCTGGATGATCTCCGGTGATCATCAGAACCCGGATACCGGCCGACTGCGTCGCCGCCACCGCCGCCGGCACCTCGGCGCGCGGCGGATCCCACAGCGACACTGCGCCCAGCCAGGTCACATCGTCCTCCTGCTCGCCAGGTGACCAGGCGAGGCCGAGCACCCGGTATCCCGCCGCCGCCGCCGCCTCGACCCTTTCCCCCCAGTCGGCACGGGCGCCGGCGTCGAGATCGCTCCGTTCCAGCAGCACCTCAGCGGCCCCTTTGAGGTAGGACACCGGAGCGTCGTCCTCGGTTACCGTGACACGCATGAACCGCCATGCGGAATCGAAGGACCGTATCGAGATCCGGGGGTGGTCGATGCGGGTGGCGACCGGGTCGACGCCCTGCTCGGCGGCATAGCGGTAGAGGCCGATCTCCAGCGGGTCTCCGGTGGCGCCATCGGGCTCGGCATCGGCCGCCAACACCATCGCTCTCATGGCCCGAACCCGATCAGGAGAGTCCAAACCGTGCACGGTCATCGTGTTCTCGGTGAGCGTTCCGGTCTTGTCGGTGGCGATGACCGTGACCGAACCCAGCGCCTCGACGGCCGACAGCTTCCGGACCACGGCCTTGCGGGCGGACATGCGCTCGGTCCCAAGGGCGAGCGTGAGTGTGAGCACCGCCGGAAGGCCCTCCGGAACCGCTGCCACCGCCACGGCGACCGCGAACAGGAGCATTTCGCTGAAATGGTCGAGTCCCTCGACCCCGATGCCCACAACCGCCAGCACGACCGCGATCGCCGCCACCCAGCGGGCGATCCGGTGGCCGAGATGCTCGAGTCGACGCTCCAGGGGAGTGCGTTCTGTCTCGACCGAGCTGAGCATGGTGGCGATCCTGCCCATGGCGGAGGCAGGACCGGTGGCGGTGACGGTGAGCCATCCCAAGCCTCGCACTGCCAGTGTGCCCGACATCACCTCGTCGCCGAGGGCCTTGTCGACGGGAACCGACTCCCCCGTCAGCAATGACTCGTCCACCAGGATCCCCTCCTCGGCGATGAGTGAGCCATCGGCGGGGATGCGGTCCCCGGCCTCCACCCGCACCACATCGCCCGGCACCAGGGATGCGGCCTCGATGCGGTCGAGTGCGCCGTCGCGCAGCGCCCACACCTGCGGTGCCGCCAGCTCGCGGAGGCGTGCCAGGGCGTCCTCGGCCCGGTACTCCTGCCACACGCCCATTCCGGTGTTCAGCAGCAGGATGACGGCGATGGCGATCGACTCGAAGGGCCAGCCCTCGGCGCCCTCGATCACCCACACCACCAGGTCGAAGATGAGAGCGAAGATGAGGATGTAGATGATCGAGCTGCGCAACTGCTTGAGCACCCGCCGCCACCACGGCAGGGGCGGGGCGTCGGGCAGCGCGTTGGGCCCATGCTCCGCCAGGCGCGCCGCAGCCTCGGCGGAGGTCAGGCCCCGGAGCGGGTCCGTCGTGGCAAGGTCGAGATTCAAAGCTCCTCCTGTGGTCGTAGCTCGGGCTCCGCTCGGCTTCCGGAGTGTGAGCCATGTGAACCATACGTTGTCGCGATCGGACCCAGGTTTCGAGCCCGTTACGAGGCGCTCAATCGCCCGGGTGATCCGCGGGACGCGCGGTTGGCGGACAACTCGGCTCCAGCCTTCGATCAGAGCCCGGTGACGCGGGCCGCCGCTTCCCGGCCCGCAACGATGGCCCCCTCGATGAAGCCGGGATACGACGAGGCCAGCTCGGTGGAGGCGAACGTCACCCCCGGCGCCCCTTCCCGGATCCGCCCGATGACGGCGTGGGGGTCGGCGTCGGCGACGATGGCGCAGTAGCCGCCACCGCCCAGCTCGTCGGGAGGCCAGTCCTGTTCCACGTACGAGATCGGGTCGAGGGCGGCGGGGCCGAGGCCGGCGGCGACGTGGCCGAGGATGAAACGGCGGCGTTCGTCGTCGGGGAGTGCTCGGACCGCGACAGTCAGCGGTCCACCGAGGAACACCACCAGGGCGGGGTCGTCCACCGCCATCGATGTGATCCACATGCCGGCGGGGTCGGCGAAGATGCAGGCGTCACCGCTCCACATCGGCCGGCGGTACCTCAGCAGCACCTTCATCACGTCGCCGGGCCGAAACGAGGAACACGCCTCCAGCAGATCCGGTTCGAGAGCCGGGGCGATCGCCAGCCCCGACACCACCTGTGGTGGGACGGCCAGCACAACGTGGCGGGCATCGACCGGGCCGGTTGAGGTGGACAGGCGCACCCCTTCTGCCCGGCGTTCGGCCGCTCCGACCGCCGCACCGAGCCGCACCGGCCGGCTCAGGTGGGCCGCCATCCGCTCGGCGAGGGCATGCATCGACTCGGCGACGAAGTACTGCAGCTCCTCGCCCTCGATCTCGCTCAGCTCGTGCATCGCCTTGACGAACCGGGCAGGGACGAGATTTGGGTCCTGGCACCACACGACCTGAATCGACGACCACACCGCCGCCCGTTCCGCCTCGGGCAGTCGGCGCAGCACGTCGCCCATCGAGCCCGGCCCGCCCGCCGACGACACCTGGTCGAAGAGTTCACCGACGCGGTCGACGTCGCCGGTGGGGTGAACCCTGGATTCGTCCGGCCGCTCGGGGGCGACGAGGGTGAGCCCGTGGTGGCGGATCAGGTCGAGCACGTTGGTCATGTCGTCGGTCACCCACTGCCCGCCGACGTCCACATTTACCCCGGTCTGGTCGCGCTGCGACGCCACCTTGCCACCGACCCGTTCACGCGCCTCGATCACCTCCACGGTCGCTCCGGCCGCTTCCAGGGTGGTGGCGGCGGCGAGGCCTGAGAACCCGGCTCCGACGATGGCGACGTCGATCACCAGCCCATCCTCGGTTGGGCGAACACCCTCCGCACCATCGGCTCGAAGAAGGCGAGTGGCTCGGAGGGATGGTCGGGGTCGAACGACTCCTGGTCGTACAGCTCACAGAACCGGGCGGCGTCGTCGAACCACTCATGGTCCCGATAGGCGTCCCGGGCGTGGCGATCGCCGCCGGTGAGGTGGGCGTAGTAGTACATCTGGAAGACGCCGTGGTGCCGGATGATCCAGTGCATGCGGTCCGACACGTAGGGGCGCAGTACCGCTGCCGCCATCTCCGAGTGGGCATGGGGGGCGAGCAGATCGCCGATGTCGTGGAACAGGGCGGCCATCACGTACTCGTCGTCCTCGCCATTGCGATGGGCTCGGGTAGCTGCCTGCAGGCAGTGGTCGAGCCGGCTCAGCCGGTACCCGGAGAGCGAGTCGTCGAGCAGACGGAGATGGGCCAGCAACCTGTCGGGGAGTGCCTCGGCGAAGCGCTCCTCCAATACCTCCAGGAAGGCGTACTCCTCGGCGGTTCCGTCTGCCATGCGGGTGAACGAGACCGACTTCATCGTGATCCTCTCCTCACAACCGGCGGTGTGATAGTCGACGACCGATACCGGATCCCTGGGCTCAGAAGTACAGGCGGGTGACGGTTTCGGCGACGGCCGCCGGTTTGGGTTCGCCCTCGATCTCGATCGTCACCGTCCGCCGCACCTGGATACCCCCGGCCACCTCTTCCACCCCGGCCAAGGACACCACCGCCCGGATCCTCGAGTCAACCCGCACCGGCGCCGGGAAGCGAAGCCGGTCGAGGCCGTAGTTCACGGCCATCCGGGGCGTGGTGTCGAGCGGCAACGGGATCTGGGCGCCGAGCGGCACCAGCAGCGACATGGTCAGATACCCCTGGGCGATGGTGGCACCGAAGGGTCCGGTCGCGGCCCGTTCCGGGTCGATGTGGATCCACTGAGGGTCGTCGGTGGCCTCGGTGAACAGGTTGATCCGATCCTGGGTGATCGTCATCCATTCCGACGTTCCCAGTTCCGTCCCGACGAGGGGCGCCAGCCGTTCGAGAGGAGTCATGGTCGGGACGCTACTCGTCGAGCAGGTAGACCGGCTCCCGGTAGTACCTGATCTTGCCGCGGCGTTCCTTGTCGGTCAGGTAGTCCTGCAACCACCGGTTCTTCTCTTCCAGGGAGCGGTCGTCGCCGAGCATCTCGAGGGGGATGTCGAGGCGCAGCACCCGGCCCGGGATCAGGAACCGTGTGACGCCGGCCGGGAGCAGCCGTCCCGATCCGGCGGCCAGCAGCACCTGCTCGACCGTGAATTGCGGATACTCCACCAGGGCGACCATGTCGGGGTACCAGCCGGCCAGGGTGCGCACGTTGCGTTCCAGGTTGCGCGAGACGGTGGCGGCATCGATGTAGGCCTGGGCGACCGCCGCCAGGGTGTCGAAACGATTGGCGCCATGCTCGGCGTGGATGACGAAGGCGCGGCCGTCGACGGTGGTCACCGAGCACAGTCCCCCGTACTCGATGGCCCGCATTGCGGCGTCGGTGGCATCCACTGGCTCCAACGTCGTGTGGGTGACGGCGTCGAGGACGCCGATCAGGTCGTCGGGGTCGACGGCTCGCACCACGTGATGCCACGTCTCCAGGCCGAGGCCCTGGTCGATGGCGACATCCTGAACCACCGTGTGGCGGTATCCGAGCTGACGGAGGGCGTCGGATCGGGTGGCGCCGTCGAGCACCACGTAACGGTCGTCGACCCGGGCCACCAGTGGAGGGTTGCGCAGCACACCCTCGTTGCGGACCTGCTCGGCCAGCCGACCGGAACGCTTGTGATCGACCGCCTCGTGGGGGAGGACCTGGTCTACCTCTACGAAACGGAGCGGCAGTACCTCCACCGGTTCCGGTTCGATGAGGACCGCCAGGATCTTGCCGGCCACGTCGACGGCGGCCGTCACCTGGGCGTCTTCGGTGCTGGCCCCGATGTGGGGGGTGGCGATGACCCGCGGGTGCGAGGCGAGTGGGTTGTCGACGGCCGGCTCCACTGCGAACACGTCGAGACCGGCGCCGGCAATGGTCGACTCCTCGAGGGCGGCGAGCAGCGCCGCTTCGTCAACGACCGTACCGCGCGAGGTATTGATGAGCTGGGCGGTCGGCCTCATCGCCGCCAGCTCCGACGCCCCGATCAACCCCTCGGTGTCGGGGCGGGCCGGCACGTGCAGGGTGACGTAGTCGGATCGCTCCAGCAGGTGATAGAGGTCGACCGGCTCGACGTCGTGCTCCAGGTAGAGCTCGGGGGTGGGTCGGTGCTGGTTGGTGATCACCGTCATCCCGAACGCCTTGGCACGGGTGGCGACCTCCTGTCCGATCCGGCCGAACCCGACGATGCCGAGGGTCTTGCCAGCCAGGCCGGTTCCCATCAGCTTCGACTTCTCCCAGCGGCCGTCCTTCATGGCGGCGTCGGCCCGGGGAACGTTGCGGGCCAACGCCAGCATCAACCCCAGCGTCAACTCGGCCACCGCCACGCTGTTGGCGTCGGGACTGTTCACCACCTCGATGCCGGCGTCCACCGCCGCTGCCACGTCGATGGCGTCGAGCCCCGCCCCGGCGCGGGCCACCACCTTGAGGCGCCCTCCATGAGCGATGACCCGTGCGGTGATCCGGGTCGAGGAGCGGACGATCACGGCCTCGTAGTCGTCGATGATGGCCACCAGGCCGTCCTCGTCGAGACCCGGACGCACGTCGACCTGACAGTGGCGGGCGAGCAGATCGATGCCGGCGTCGGCGATCGGGTCACACACCAGAACCCTGGGGCGATGCTCGTTCACGTGAAGCTCCTCCCCCCGCCGATGACGACGACCTGCCCGGTGATGTAGGACGACCGGTCCGACCCCAGGAACGCCACCAGCTCGGCGACCTCTGCGGGCGTGCCCATCCGATCGAGCGGGATGGCCGACACCATGCGGAGGCGGATCTCCTCGGGGATGCCCATCGACATCTCGGTCCCGATCAGGCCCGGTGCGATGGCGTTGACCCGAATCCCGGGAGCGAGCTCCAGGGCGAGGGCCCGGGTCATTCCCACCACCGCCCCTTTCGACATCGAGTAGTTGTACTGGCCGAAGTTGCCGAGATACGACCGAGAGGCCAGGTTGACGATGGCGGCACCGCGGTGCATGGCCGGGATGAGTGCCCTGGTCAGGCGGTAGGCGGCGCCCAGGTTCACTGATATGACGGCGGCGAAGTCGGCGTCCGACAGGTTGACCAGCCGTGCGTCGCGGGTGATGCCGGCGTTGTTGACCAGCAGGGCCACGTCGTCCCCGGCAGCGGCGGCGACGGCGCCGATGCCGTCCTCGTCGGTGAGATCCACCTGCACGGCGACGGCCTCCACCCCGGCGGCCTCGAGGTCGAGGGCCGTCCCGGCGAGGTCGGGGGAGAGGTCCACCAGCACCAGCCGGTGCCCGTCCGCCCCGAGACGCTCGGCGATGGCCCGGCCGATCCCACGGGCGGCTCCGGTGACGACGGCGGTGCTCATGCCAACGCCTTGCCGATGTGACCCGGGCCGAGATGGATGAGCTCACCGGTGGGACCGTCGCCCTCCGACACGACTCGCACCCACTTGGCGACCGTGGCCGGGTCGGTGTCGTCCTCCACCGCCAACACGTTGAACGGCACGCCCGCCTTGACCAGTTCGGCCGCAGCGGTCCGCGCCCCCGACAGGAGCCCGGTGGCGACCATCGCCCGCCCTGCACCCCGCCGGCCCAGCAGGTCGTCGTTGTGAACCACGTAGGTGACGGGTTCGCCCGCCTGGGCGGCGGCCCTGGACAGCACGAACGCTCTGGTCAGTTCGGCCTCGACGGCCGGCCAGGCATCGTCATGCAGGTCGGCCACGAACACGAGCCCGGGGCCGTCCTCGAAGTGGGGCTGCCACTCGACCGGTATACGCAGTGTCATGGACGCGGACGCTAGCCGACCGGAGCGCCGGTTGGCGGGCGCTGGCGATCCCGCCGATCAGTCCAACCCGGCGAGGATCTCGGTGCCGTGCTCACCGAGTTGCGGTGCGCGATGGGTGTGGCCGACCTGTTCGCCGTCGACCGAAATGGCCGAACCGGTGATGGGCATGACACCCAGCTCGAGTTTCATGTGCGGCGCCGCCTCGAAGGCGCCGAACAGGTCGCGGACCTGACCGATGGCGAGTCCGGCATCGCCGAGCAGTCGCACCCAGTGATCGGTCGTCTCGGTCCTGAACACCTGGGCCAACTCGTCGGCGAGCGGGCGGGCGTGCTCCATGCGGTAGTCGTTGTCCGGGTACCGCTCGGCCAGGTCCGGGCGGTTCAGGCTCTCGCACAGGATGGCCCAGTGCCGTTCCGAGATGATGGCGATGGCCAGATGTCCGTCGGCGGTCCCGAACACCTGGTTTGGGGCGAGATAGGGCGAGGCCGTCCCCCGTCGCTCCGGTTGAACCCCTTCGGTGAACGCCAGAGCGTTCCAGCCCGCCTGAATGGCGATGAGCCCGTCCCGCAGACTCACATCGACCCGGCGTCCCCGGCCGGTGGTGGCCCGGTCGACGAGGGCGGCGCAGATCGCCAGGGCGGCGTTGGTCGCCGCCAGGTAGTCGCCGACGGTGGTGGCCGTTTTCGACAGGGGCCCCTCCTCGTCGCCTGAGATGGAGACCATGCCGGCCTCGGCCTGGAACACCACGTCGATACCGGCCCGTTCCGCCTCGGGCCCGGTGGGGGCGAACGCTGAGACCACCGCGTACACGACGCTCGGGTTGACCGCCCGGATGTCGGCTTCGCCCAGACCCGACCGTTCCATCGCCCCGGCCCGGAGATTGCTGACCACCACGTCGGCGCCGGCAGCCAGCGCCAGTGCCTGGGCCCGTCCCTCGGGGGAACGCACGTCGATGACCACGCTCCGTTTACCGCGGTTGGAGGTCAGGAAGAACGCCGACTCGCCTTCCACCTTCGGCCCGAAGGCCCGTCCCAGGTCACCGCTGGGCGGCTCGACCTTGATCACATCGGCGCCGAAGTCGGCGAGCATCATGGCGGCATGAGGGGCAGCGATCAGGTTGCCGAACTCGACAACCCGAACCCCGGAAAGTGGACCAGTCATGAGGCAGAACGGTAGCTGCCAGCTGCCGGCTACCGGCTGCCAGCCAGAGCTACGGGCTACGAGCTACGAGCTTCCGACTTCTGGGCCTCTGGCTTCGGGCCTGTGGCTTCCTGCCTCCAATCCCCTCCTCTACACCCTCTCCACCACCAGGGCGATTCCTTGTCCCACTCCGATGCACATGGTGGCGAGTCCGTAGCGGCCGCCGCGGCGGCCCAACTCGTGGACCAGGGTGGTGAGGATGCGGGCGCCGGATGCTCCCAGGGGGTGTCCCAGGGCGATGGCGCCGCCGTTCACGTTGACGATGTCGGGGCTCACTCCGAGCTCACGTACACAGGCGAGTGACTGGGCGGCGAAGGCCTCGTTGAGCTCGACCAGGTCGAGGTCGTCGACGCCGATACCGGCCCGCTCCAGCGCCTTTCGGCTGGCGGGGACGGGGCCGATGCCCATGATATCGGGGTGGACTCCGGCGGCGGCGCCGGCCACGATCCGGGCGATCGGAGTGAGGCCGTGTCGGGCGAGGCCCTCCTCGGTGGCGAGCAGGGTGGCGGCTGCCCCGTCGTTCATGGGGGAGGCGTTGCCGGCGGTGACGCTCCCTCCCTGGCGGAACACCGGCCGCAGCGAGGCCATCGCCTCCAGGCTGGTGTCCTGGCGGGGGCCTTCGTCGGTTTCGATCATCTTCCTGACCTTGCCCCGGGCATCCTGGGCGGCCTCGATCGGCAGCATCTCGGCGTCGAAGGTCCCCGCCTGCTGAGCGGCCACCGCCTTCTGATGGGACGCAAAGGCGAAAGCGTCCTGGTCCTCGCGGGACACCACGTAACGCACGGCGACCTCGTCGGCGGTCTCACCCATCGCCAGACAGCCGTGGAGCGTCCGCATCCTCGGGTTCACGAACCGCCAGCCGAGTGTGGAGTCGGCCACTTCGGGCGCTCCGCTCGGAAACGCCCGGTCGGGTTTGGCCATCACGAACGGAGCCCTGCTCATCGCCTCCGAACCGCCGGCGATCATCAGCTCGCCCCATCCGCCGGCGAGGGCTTGTGCGGCGGTGATGACGGCCTGCAGCCCCGACCCGCACAGACGGTTGACGGTCACCCCCGGAACCGAGTCGGGGATCCCGGCCAGCAGGCCCGCCATGCGACCGACGTTGCGGTTGTCCTCACCGGCCTGGTTGGCGGCGCCCCACACCACGTCCTCGATGGCGGCGGGGTCGACGTCCGGCATGCGGGCCAGCAGGCCGGAGATGGCGTGGGCTGCGAGGTCGTCGGGCCTGACGTGGGCGAGGACGCCACCCACTCGACCCATGGGCGTGCGAGCGGCATCGACGATGTATGCAGAATTCATGTCTCAATCTTGGTCGATCGGAGTCGATGATGAAACGTCAGTCGACAGAGGAAGAGGATCGAACGTGAAGAAGATGATGGTGGGGATCGTGCTCGGCATGGTGCTGGCAGCGTGCGGCGGCGAGTCGGTGTTCTCGATGGAAGTGGGCCTCTGCTTCAACGACGAGGCGGATGCCGCCGATGAGGTGTCCAGCGTCCCCGATGTCCCGTGCGAGGAGCCGCACGACAACGAGGTGTTCGCGCTGGTCCAATACAGCGGCGAGACCTTCCCGGGTGCGGAGGCGATGCAGGCCGAGGCCGCCGACCTGTGCATCGGCCAGTTCGAGGCCTATGTGGGTCTCGCCTACGAGGAGTCAGAGCTCGATGTCTATCCCCTCGTCCCCACCCAGGCGAGCTGGGACAACGGCGACCGCGAGATCGTGTGCGCACTGTATGCGCTCGACCTGTCGGAGCTCACCGGTTCCATGAAGGGCGCCGCCCGCTGATTCCCCGCTGCTGGAAAGGATGGCCGGGTTCTCGGGCGATGAGGCCTCCGAACCCGGCCACACCATCCTATGACCGTGTGATGAGAAGGGTTTGTTCATGAACAAAGTGATCATGGCGTGCCTGGGGGCCGTGCTGTTGGCGGCGTGCGGGCAGTCAGTGTTCGAAATGGAAGTGGGGATGTGCTTCAACGGGAGCATCGACGGTTCCACCACCGTCGAAACCGTCGAATGCACCGAGCCCCACGAGAGCGAGGTGTACGCCTTGTTCGACTACACCGAGACCGACGTGTACCCGGGTGAAACGGCGATGGCGGAGTATGCCAGCGACGTGTGTCTTCCCGCCTTCGAGGGGTACGTCGGTGTGTCCTACGAAGAGTCGGAGATCTACGCCAGCACCGGTTATCCCTCGGTTGACACCTGGGACGACGGCGATCGGGAGATCGTGTGCTCGCTCAACGACGAAGCCGTGGGGACGACCCTGGTCGGATCGATGAGCGGCGCCAACCGGTGAGGTAGCGGAGTTGTGGGGGCATGCACCCGCCTCGGCGGGTGCATGCCCCCTACACCTGCCCGGTCAGCCAATCCGACGAGTAGCTCACCAGGGTCTTCATGTAGTTGGCCCGTTCGAAGGCCCCTGGGTCGGGCACGTTGCGCTGGCTGAGACTGCCACGGGCCTGACTCACCGACGTGTACTCGTTGGTCCACAGCCAGGAACGGATTCCTTCGACCACCGCCCCGAGATGCGCCGGCCCGTTGCGGAGCAGGGCCGAGGCCATCATCGTCACGTCGGCGCCCGCCAGGATCACCTTGATCGCCTCCTCGGCGGTGTGGACACCGGTGGTGGCGGCGAGATCGGCATCGATGCGGCCCGACAGGATCGCCATCCACCGCAACACCAGACGAAGCTCGTCGGGGGTCGACAGCTTCAGGTTGGGTGCCACCGCCAGGGCATCGAGGTCGAGGTCGGGTTGGTAGAACCGGTTGAACAGCACCAGGCCATCGGCACCGGCGTCCACCAGTCGTTTTGCCATGTGCCCCATCGCCGAGAAGAACGGCCCCACCTTCACCGCGATCGGGATCGCCACTGCCCGCCGAACCTCGGCCACCAGCTCGAGGTACTGTCGCTCCACCGCCTCAGAGGTAAGGTCGATGTCGGTGGCGACGAAGTAGATGTTGAGTTCGAGGGCGTCGACGCCGGCCTCCTCCAGGATCTTCGAGTACAGGGTCCAGCCACCCCGGGTGGTGCCGTTGAGGCTGGCGATCACCGGGATCTCCAACTCGCGCTTGGCGGCGTGGGTCAGGCTCAGATAGTCGGTTGGTCCGGCGTTGTAGTCGTCCATCTCCGGGAAGTAGCCGCCGGCCGCCTCCGGGAAACTCTCGGACCCGAAGTCGATGCCGAAGTGGATGGCCATCGCCTCGTGCTCGATCTGTTCCTCGAACAAGGACGGCAGCACCACCGCCGGGGCTCCGGCCTCCTCCAGTGCCAGCAGGTGGTCCAGGTCGGAGGTGGCGGGCGAGGACGATGGCACCACCGGGTGCGCCAGCGTCAGCCCGAGGTACGTGGTCGTGAGATCGGGTGTCATTCCTCCACCTCGGCGTATTCGGCGGTCCTGTGAATCGTGACCATCTGCTCGTAGAGATGCCAGCGGTTGTCGATGTCCTGTTGGGCCTTGCCCATCAGCTCGGCGGAATGTTCGGGGTTCACCTTCGCCAACATGGCGAACCTCGCCTCCTTGGCGGCGAACTCCTTGAACGAGATGGTCGGCTTGCGGCTGTCGAGCTTCAGGCCGGGCTCGCCGTCGGCCTCGCGGGCGGGGTCGTAGCGGAACAATGGCCAGTACCCGCTGTCGGCTGCCTCCTTCTGGTGCGTCATCTGGGTCGACATCTCGATGCCGTGGGCGATGCAGGGGCTGTAGGCGATGATGAGGGAGACGCCCTCGTGTGCCTCGGCCTCGGCGAAGGCCCGCACCACCTGGGTCATGTTGGCGCCCATTGCAACCTGGGCCACGTAGACGTTGCCGTAGCTCATGGCGATCTGCCCGAGGTCTTTCTTGCCGGTGGTCTTGCCGCCGGAGGCGAACTTGGCCACCGCCGCCCGGGGCGTTGCCTTCGACGCCTGCCCCCCGGTGTTGGAGTAGACCTCGGTGTCGAGCACCAGGATGTTGACGTTGCGACCGGTCGACAGCACGTGGTCGAGGCCGCCGAATCCGATGTCGTAGGCCCAACCGTCGCCGCCGACGATCCACACCGACGATCTGACCAGCGAGTCGGCCACACCGTCGAGTCGTTTGGTGAGAACCGAATCCACCCCCTCGATGCGGCGGCGCAGCTCGGCCACCCGGTCCCGCTGGGCAACTATCCCGGCCTCGTCGTCCTGGACGGCATTGAGGATGGCGATCGCCAGGTCGCCCAGCTCCGGGATGAGGGCGGTGACGAGGAGGCGGGCGTCCTGTTCCATCGCATCGATCGCCAGCCGCATTCCCAGCCCGAACTCGGCGTTGTCCTCGAACAGTGAGTTGGACCATGCCGGTCCCCGCCCCGAGGCGTCCACCGTCC
The DNA here is from genome assembly GCA_050329955.1 of Acidimicrobiia bacterium. GTDB lineage: Bacteria > Actinomycetota > Acidimicrobiia > Spongiisociales > ZC4RG35 > JAOUGY01. Next base: position 21,162 of record JBHJOH010000257.1, read on the forward strand.
ACGGGGTGGTCGGGAGGTTACCGCCGTAGATCGATGAACAGCCGGTGGCATTCGCCACCATCAACCGGTCTCCGACCAGTTGCGACAACAGCTTCACATACGGGGTCTCGCCGCAACCGGAACAGGCACCGGAGAACTCGAAGAGCGGGGTGATGACCTGGCTCCCCTTGACGGTGTCGAGTTTCACCTTCGTCCGATCCGGATCGGGGATCGAGAGGAAGGAGTCGAAGCGCTGTCGCTCTATCACCAGGTGGTCGTCCTTCGGCTCCATGTTGATCGCCTTGTGCTTGACCTCCTCCTTCGATTTGGCCGGGCAGATGTCGACACACACGCCGCACCCGGTGCAGTCGTCGGGCGCCACCTGGATCGTGAGGAACATGCCCTCCCACTCCCGGCCGGTGGCCTCCTTGGTGGGTAGATCGGCCGGCCGGTCCGCCGCGGCGTAGACCTTCAGCCGAATGGCGGCGTGCGGACAGACGAGTGCACAGCGGGCACAGTCGATGCAGATGTCGGGATCCCAGATGGGGATCTCCTCGGCGATCGAACGCTTCTCCCATTGGGTTGTGCCGGTGGGGAAGGTGCCGTCGACGGGGAGCGCCGAGACCGGGAGCAGGTCGCCCTTGCCCGCCATCATCAAGGCGGTGACCCGCTGCACGAAGTCGGGTGCCGCCGCCGGCACGGTGCTGTAGGGGGCGGTCTCGTTGCTGGCGGTGGCGGGAACGGGCACCCTGGCCATGCTCTGCAGGGCCCGGTCGATGGCGGCCACATTGCGTCGGACCACCACCTCGCCGCGCTTGCCGTAGGACTTCTCGATCTGGGTCTTGATGGCAGCGACCGCCTCGTCGATGGGCAGCACCCCGGTCAGCTTGAAGAACCCGGTCTGCAGCACCGTGTTGACCCGGCCGCCCAAGCCCTCTTCGCGGGCGATGGTGGCTGCGTCGACCACCCACAGCTCGATGTCCTTGTCGATGATCGATCGCTGGAGTGCCCCCGGCAGCCGGTCCCACACGTCGTCGGGACCGTAGGGGCTGTTGAGGAGGAAGGTCGCTCCGGGAGCGGCGGCCTCGAGCACGTCGATCTGATCGAGGAACGTCCACTGGTGGCAGGCCACGAAGGTGGCCTCGCTGATGAGATAGGTGGAGGTGATGGGACGGGGCCCGAAGCGGAGGTGGCTGATGGTGCGCGAGCCCGACTTCTTCGAGTCGTACACGAAGTAGCCCTGGGCGTAGAGGTCGGTGTGGTCGCCGATGATCTTCACCGAGCTCTTGTTGGCTCCCACCGTTCCGTCTGCCCCGAGACCGTAGAACACCGCCCGCACCACATCGTCTGGCTCGTGCCACTCGGGGTCGATTGCGAGGCTGGTGTGGGTGACGTCGTCGACGATGCCCACCGTGAAGTGGTTCTTGGGCTCGGGGGCGTCGAGCTCGTCGAGGACACGACGCACCATCGGCGGTGTGAACTCCTTGGAGGAGAGGCCGTAGCGGCCGCCGATCACGGCCGCCGGATGACGCCGTTCGGCCAGGGCGGTCACGATCTCCTGGTAGAGCGGTTCGCCGGTGGCGCCGGGTTCCTTGGTGCGGTCGAGCACGGCGATGGAACTGACCGTCGGGGGGAGGGTCGCCACGAAGGCGTCGATGTCGAAGGGTCGGTACAGGCGGACGATCAGGGCACCCACCTTCTCGCCGCGTGCGGTGAGGTGGGCGATGGCCTCCTCGGCGGCACCCGCCCCCGACCCCATCAGGATCACCACCCGCTCGGCCTCGGGATCTCCCAGGTAGTCGAACAGGCGGTAGCTGCGTCCGGTGAGCTGGGCGAACCGGTCCATCTCGGCCTGGACGATTCCCGGTACGGCGGCGTGGTAGAGGTTGGCCGCCTCACGGGCCTGGAAGAAGACGTCCGGGTTCTGGGCGGTTCCCCGCACCACCGGTCGCATCGGGTTGAGCGACCGGAGACGATGCTGGGTGATCAGATCCTCGTCGATCATCGCCTTGAGGGTGTCGTCGGACACCAACTCGACCTTGCCCACCTCGTGGGAGGTACGGAAACCGTCGAAGAAGTGCATGAACGGGATCCGGCTGCGCAGAGTGGCGGCATGGGCGATCAGGGCAAGATCCTGTGCCTCCTGCACCGAGGCGCTGGCCAGCATGGCGAAACCGGTCTGGCGGGCAGCCATCACGTCGGAGTGATCTCCGAAGATCGACAACGCATGGGTGGCCAGGCTGCGGGCGGCGATGTGGATGACGGCCGGCGTCAGCTCACCGGCGATCTTGAACATGTTGGGCAGCATCAGCAGCAGCCCCTGACTCGCCGTGAACGTGGTGGTGAGTGCACCCGCCTGCAGAGCCCCGTGCACGGCACCGGCCGCCCCGGCCTCGCTCTGCATCTCCACCACGTCGGGCACCACCCCCCACAGGTTGGTTTTGCCCTGCTGGGACCAGGCGTCCGACAACTCGCCCATCGGCGAAGCCGGGGTGATCGGGTAGATGGCGATAACCTCGCTGAGGGCATGGGCTACTCGGGCAGCGGCTTCGTTGCCGTCGAGCATGGCGAATTCGGGCACCGTCGATCCTTCTCCGTCGCGTCTCGACCCATGGTGGGTGCCACACCGTCTCACCGGCAGGGACGAAGGTCACAGAAGGAAAAGGGTGTGTGAAGTTGCGGGGACGGCGTGGGTGGGAGGGTGGCAGGGCATTTGCAGAACGCAGAACGCCGAACGCAGAACGCCAGCAGCCGAGGTTCCGGCAATGGGTCTGGGGTCTGCGACAGTGCCGCGTTGTTCGGGCGGGCGCTCGTTCAGGTTCTGGGCGTTCTGCCTTCTGCGTTCTGCGTTCTGCAGCCTTCTAAAGCCTTCCTCCCCTGTCGCCGGGGCTCGGGGTGGCGGACGATGGTGTTGAAGTCCTGAAAGGAGGACGCATGGAGCTGAGGCCGTTGCTCTCGTTGGAGAGAGACGTGCAGTCGATGTTCGATCGCATGTTCGGTCGTGAGCTGGCTGCGATCCCGTTCCGGCCCACGGTCGATGTGGTGACCGAGGATGACGCTCTGGTCGCCACCTTCGAGATCCCGGGCATCGTGCCCGGGGAGGACGTGGAGATCCTGGTCGAGGACGAAGTCCTCGTCGTCAAGGGCGAGAAGAGCGTCGAGACGAAGACCGACGAGAAGAATCGCCACATCGTCGAGCGTCGCTACGGCTCGTTCGAACGGCACATCCCTCTGCCCGAGGGCGCCGAGGTCGAGGCGATCACCGCCTCGTACGACAAGGGCATCCTGACCGTCCGGGTCCCGGTTCATGCCGTGGAGCCGTCGGCCCGGAAGAAGATCCCGGTCTCGACCGGGTGAGGGGGCGAGGCGGGGGCGCCGAATCGTCCCCGCCTCGTCGTTCGCGCTCTACAGTCGGGACAAGTCGATAGGAGGACAGCGTGAAGATCGTCGTCGGTTTCATCGATACGCCTGAAGGCCATGCCGCAGTCGACGTGGCCGTTGCCGAAGCGCAGCTGAGAGGTGGGAGTCTCGTGGTGGTGCATTCGATGCACGGGGGGAGCAGGGAGACCGGGGATGAGTACATCGCCACCGCCGAAGCGTTCGAGGCGTTGTCGAACCGCCTCCGTAGCCAGGGCGTCGACTTCGAGACCCACGAGTTCGTGCGCGGCAACAGCCCCGCCGAGGACATCGTCGCCGCCGTCGAAGCCACCGGGGCCGGTCTGATCGTGATCGGTGTTCGCAAGCGCTCCACCACCGGCAAGATCCTGCTCGGGTCAAATGCCCTCGACATTTTGCATGACAGCCCGGTGCCGGTGCTGTGTGTGAAGGCACAGAACGGATGAACCAGTGAGTGGTCGGGGGCCGACACGGTCGGCCCTCGACTCCATCAGGTTCGACAATGGCCGAGTTCATGACACTTCCCGAGGCCGTGGCGGCCACCGTCGCCGACGGTCAGACCGTGGCACTCGAGGGGTTCACCCATCTCATACCGTTTGCGGCCGGCCACGAGATCATCCGGCAGGGCCGTACCGGTCTCACGCTCATCCGGATGACGCCGGATGTGATCTACGACCAGATGATCGGGATGGGCTGTGCGTCCTCTCTGGTCTTCTCGTGGGGTGGGAACCCCGGGGTGGGTGCGCTCCACCGCATGCGCGACGCCCTCGCCAATGGTTGGCCGATGCCGCTTGGGATCGTCGAGCACGGTCATGCCGCCATGGCGCACGCCTGGGCGGCGGGGGCGTCGGGTTTGCCGCTGGCGGTGTTCCGCGGGTACCTGGGGTCGGATGTGGGGCTGGTCAACCCGTCGGTCAAGTGGATCGAGTGCCCGTTCACTGGTGAGCGGTTGGCGGCGGTACCGGCCCATCGCCCCGATGTCGGCATCGTCCACGCCCAGCGTGCCGACCGGCGCAGCAACGTGCTGTTCGAAGGCATCGTGGGCGTGCAGAAAGAGGTGGTGCTGGCCTCTCAGGTCTCGGTGGTGACGGTAGAGGAGGTGGTCGACGATCTGGACGCTCCCAGCCCGAACAGCGTGGTGGTCCCGGGATGGGCGGTAGATGTGATCGCAGTGGTACCCGGCGGTGCCCGCCCCTCCTACGCCCACGGGTACTACGAACGCGACAACACCTTCTACCTCGCCTGGGACACGATCTCGCGTGATCGGGAAGGGTTTTCGGCCTGGATGGCAGAGCACGTGCTGGGTGCCCAGTGAGCGATTACACCGCGACGGAGATGATGACGATCGCCGCCGCCCGTGCCCTGCGCGACGACGACGTGTGCTTCGTGGGAATCGGGGCGCCTTCGGCGGCCTGCAACCTGGCTCGGCTGACCCACGCGCCGAACATCACCCTCATCTACGAGTCGGGCCCACTGGGTGCGGCACCGAGTGTGCTGCCGCTGTCGGTGGGGGACGGCGAGCTGTCGGCCTCGGCGGTGGTGACGGTTCCCGTTCCCGAGATGTTCGCCTACTGGCTGCAGGGTGGGCGGATCTCGTTGGGATTCCTGGGTGCCGCCCAACTCGACCGTTTCGCCAACATCAACACGACTGTGATCGGTGATTACGCCAATCCCACTGTTCGCCTACCCGGAGCCGGCGGGGCACCCGAGATCGCCAACGCCTGCGGTCGGGTGTTCGTGATCATGAAGCACACCCCCCGGGGCCTGGTCGAGCGGGTTGACTTCGTCACCTCCCTCGGCTTCGGCAGGACCGGGCGGGAACGGGCCCAACTCGGCATCACCACGGCCGGGCCGGTGCTGGTGGTGACCGACCTGTGCCTTCTCGAACCGGACGAGGACAACGAGCTGATCGTCACCTCCCTTCACCCGGGTGTGTCCCGAGCCGATATCGCCGCCGCCACCGGTTGGGAGATCCGATTCGCCGACGATGTCGGTCAGACCCTGGCGCCGAGCCATGCCGAGCTGGAGTCGCTCCGTGACCTTCACCGCCGCACCGCTACCGCCCACACTTCCTGACAATCCTGAAGACGCGGCGGTCGGTCGACGGTGGTCAGGCGTTGATGATCACCACCGGGCAGGGGGCGTTGCGAGCCAGGAACTCGACACGTGGCCCAAGGTGGAGTCGGGTGCTCCCGGCCCGCACGCTGGTTCCGAGGATGAGCAGGTCGGCTCCGGCGGCCTCGACCGCCGCGAGGATCCCGGTTTCGACGTCGACCGCCTCGCGCACCTCGGTCACGATGGTCTGCTGCAGTCGGGTCGCCACCGCCCTGAGCTCGCTGGTGATGTCCACCGCCAGGCCGGGCCGCGACAGCACGGCCCCGGTCGTGACGATGTGGACTCCGGTCACCAGATCCTCGGGTCGGGCCAGCACCAGCGCCAGATCGGTGGCCCGTTTGGAGCTCAGCGTTCCGTTGGTCGGGACCAGAATTCGACTGGGACGCCAGTCGTCGGCGACGGCACCGCCCCGCACCACGATGGTGGGTATCGGCGACAGTTTCACCAAATCGTCGATCACTGTCCCGAACAGTGAGTCGCCGGCCGCACTCATGGCGGGTGTGCCGATCATCATCAGGCCGTAGTCGCGTTGCGCCTCTCCCAGGATCGCTTGCACCGGATCGGTGCCGGCGATGACCCTCGTCGAAACCGGGCTGTCGAACAGGACCCTGATTCGGTTGAGGTACTGGGTGGCCAACTCGGGTGTTCCGGTCTCGGCCACTGCGAGGATCGTGGCAGATGCGCCGTGTACCTCGGCGAGCCGATCCGAGATGACGGACTGGATGGTCTGGGCCCCGGCGAGTTCGCTCCTCGGCCGAACCGGGATCAAGGTACGGCGCACTCCACCTGTGAACATGCCGCGTAGAGCGTCTTGTTTGTCCAGCCGTTGCTCCTCCTCGACGCCCGGCTGGATCCTCGCGAGGCAGAATCGCAGCGCTACGGGTGCCATCAGCGATGTGGTTACCGCCATCACCACGATCATCGAGAACATCTCGAGACTGAGAATGCCGAGCGAGAGTCCGATCGAGGCGATGATGATCTCCAGTGCCCCACGGGCATTGAGCCCTGATCCGTATGCCAGGGCGGACCAATGATCCTGCCGCGAAAAAATGCGGGCACCCAGGTAGGCGCCGGTGACCTTTCCGAATGTCGCCACGGCGATCACGAGGAGCGTGATGGCGAGCAGGCGCGGTTCGAGGAGGGTGGAGATGTCGACCTTGAGGCCGGCGACCGCGAAGAAGATGGGAGCGAAGACACCCATCGCCATGCTTTCGACCTTGTGGACCACGTCGGCGGGAAGGCGCGGCAATCTTCCGAAGAGGATGCCGATGGCGAAGGCGCCGATCACGGCTTCGAGATGCAGCGCCTGGGAGAACGCTCCCCAGCCGAACGCGAGCACGATCACCAGGGTCAGAACCATGTCCTGGCCCTCGAAACGGTCCTGCACGAAGGCCAGCGAGCGGGTGACGAGCCATCGGCCGACGGTGGCGGTTGCCACGACAAAGACGACGACCAGGATCACCGTCTCGAACACGACTGCGCCGGTCAAGGTGCCGGCCGCCGCCAGCGCTGTCACCAAACCGAGCAAGGTCCAGCCGGTGATGTCGTCGAGCATGGCGGAGGCAAGCATCGTTTGGCCGATTTCTCGACGCATTACGTCGAGGTCCATGAGGACCTTGGCGAGCACCGGAATGGCGGCGATGGCAAGGGCGGTGGCAATGAAGAGGGCGAACAAGGCTCGTTGTGATGGGTCTACCAACAGATCGTCGGGGAGCGCCATGCCGAGGAACCAGCCGCTGACGAACGTGACCGAGAGCCCACCGGCGGAGACGCCGAGGGCCACGCCCATGCGTCGTCGAATGAGGCCGAGGTCGGTCTCGAATCCGGTGACGATGAGGAGCAGGGTCACGCCGATCAGGCCGATGACCTCAAGCAGATGGCCCTGGACCGGAGTCTGGGGGATGATCCAGCGACCGGCAGCGGGTACGAGGCCCGACAGCAGTGAAGGGCCGAGGACGACACCGGCTAGGATTTCTCCCACCACCGATGGCTGTCCCAGCCTTTGCGCGAGTGTTCCTAGGAGCCGGGCCGTGGCCAGCAAGAGCGCGACCTGAAACACCAGTTGCAGGACATCGTCATGTGAGGCGGCGCCAAACGTCTCCATTGCGGAATATCTCCTTCCTCTGTCGCCTTGGGAGTTAGCTGACGGGCTCGGGCTGGAAGGTGCCCTACCCGGCCTGAGCCGGGATTCGCCCCATCGGGGTTGACCGAGTTGGTTCCCCCCACCCGGCGCCGTGCCGGGTTCGGCGGTGGAGCCGGCAGATTACCAGTACCCGGGGTCAGACCGTTAGGCGAGCTTCGAGCGACGAGCGACGAGCGACGAGCCACGAGATGCTCGTTGACCTGTTGACCTGTTGACCTGTTGACCTGTTGACCTGTTGACCTGTCGGGCTGGGGGATCGGGACCTGTGACCCTGGGGCGGGGAGGTGCGGCGACCCAAGCTGATGGTCCACCGACCACGAGGAACCGGCATGGATCAGCTCGGCAGTGCCGCCCGCGGCATCGTCACCTCAGGCAGGCTCGGCTACCGCCAGCGTCTGGTGCAGTTGGCGATGCTGGCAGAGGACGCCATCGACTATCCCAAGCTGTCCGCTACAGCCGAAGACGCCCTCGTGTCCGGGTTGATCTCGGACCTCCACGAGGGTCATGCCCCCTACCGGCCGCGTTATGTCCTTCCCGACTACGCAGTGGCGCTTCGGAACGGTTCCGAGTATCTCGAGCTCGACTCGCCCACCGATCTGGACGAGGCGATCGACTTCCTCCAGATCCTCTATCACCACGTCCCTTCCATCACGACGTACCCGGTGTACTTCGGTGACGTCGACAGCCTGCTGCTGCCGTTCCTCGACGACGGGTGGAACGACGCCCGGCTCGACCGGGCGATCCGGAGGTTGTGGCGGTACCTCGACCGCACCATCCCCGACGCATTCGCCCACGCCAACATCGGACCGGTCGACAACCGCATCGCCCGGTCGGTGCTGCGGGTGGATGCCGAGCTCGCCCAGGTGGTCCCCAACCTGACCCTGAAGTGGGACCCGGCCTCGAGTGGAGACGGGCTGGCCCTGGCCGCCGCCAGGTCGATCGCGCTGGTGAACAAGCCACACATCGCCAACCACCCGATGATCGCCGCCGATTTCCCCGAGGGGTACGGGGTGGTGAGTTGCTACAACACCCTCCCGCTCGGCGGCGGAGCCCACACCCTGATCCGACTGAACCTGGCCGAGAGTGGCCGCCGGCACACCGGCGGCATCGAGCGCTACCTCGGCGAGGTGCTCGCCGAACACGTTGAGCTGGCGTTCGAGGTGATCGAGGCCCGCATCCGTTTCCTGGTCGAGGAGGCCAGGTTCTACGAGCACTCGTTTCTGGTGGGCGAAGGCCTCATCCATCCCGATCGATTCAGCGCCATGTTCGGGCTGTTCGGCGTTGCCGAGCTGGTGCAGCGCCTGATGCCGGGGGCGCGGTACGGACACGACCCGGCGGCGGCCGAACTGGCCCATCGGGTGGTGGACAGGATCGCCGAGCTGGTCGCCGCACGGCACCTCCCGTACTGCCGGAATGGGCGAGCCATGCTGCACGCCCAGTCGGGGATCAGCGACGACGTGGGCGTCACCGCCGGTGCCCGGGTCCCGATCGGCACCGAGCCGGAGTTGATCGATCACATCGAGACGGTGGCGCCGCATCATCGCCTCTTCGAGTCCGGGGTCAGCGACATCTTTGCCCTGGAAAGCTCAGTGCGGGCCAACCCCGAGGCGATCGTCGATCTCACCCGGGGTGCGTTCGCCCACGGGATGCGGGAGATGACCTTCAACGTGGAGGGATGTGACCTGGTTCGGGTCACCGGGTACATGGTGCGGCTGTCGGACATAGAAAAGCTCAGGACCGACGGTTCCCGCATCAACAGCACCGTGCTCGGTGCCGGGTCGGTCGAGAACTGGGGTCTACTCGGTCGTCTGCCACGGGTGGTCAGCACCGAGATCGATCCCTGGTTGGGTAGCCGGTGAACGGCGCCACGCTCGTTCACCCGCTCGACCGCCCCCTCGGGGGCGCCTTTGAGGTGGCCGGAGTGGTGCGGTCCAGCATGGTCGACGGCCCCGGCAACCGGTATGTGCTGTTCCTGCAGGGATGCAACTTCGACTGCGCCGCCTGCCACAATCCCTCGACCATCGGCCGCTGTGACGGGTGCGGGGTGTGTGTGGAGGTGTGCCCGCATGCGGCGCTCAGCATCCCGGTGGCAGGGTCGGTCGCGTTCGACGGGTCCTGTTGTGATCAGTGTGGTGACTGTCGCACCGGCTGCCCGCTCGACGCCGACCCCACCATCGCACTCATGTCGGTGGACGACGTGGTGGCCGACCTACGTCGGGTCTCCGCCTATCTGAACGGCATCACCGTGAGCGGCGGGGAGCCCACGCTGCAGTTGCCGTCTGTGACCGCCCTCTTCGCCCGGCTGCGGGCCGATCCGATCCTGTCCCGGCTCACCACGCTGGTCGACTCCAACGGCTCGCTCGCTGCGGCCGGGTGGCGTCGGCTGATCCCGGTGCTCGACGGTGCCATGGTCGACCTCAAGGCCGGCACCCCCGAACTGCATCGCCGACTCGCCCGCCACGAGCAGCTGCCGGTGATCGACTCGATGAGACTGTTGCGCCGTGCCCGCAAGCTCACCGAAGTGCGCCTGCTGGTGATCGAAGGCGTGACCGACACGCCGGAGGAGCTGGAGGCGTGGGCGTCGATCGTGGCCTCGGTCGACCCGGCGGTTCCGGTGCGGTTGATGGCGTTCCGACACACCGGAACCCGGCGTCGGGCCCGGGAGTGGCCCGAGACCTCGCCTGAAGCGCTCGCACGGGTGGCAAGCACGCTCCGCTCCCATGGGTTGAGCCGGGTGAGTTGAACAACAGGTCAACAGGTAAACAGGTTCCGGACTGGTTGACCTGTTGACCTGTCGACCTGTTGACCCTGGTTTCGACGCTCAGGCAATGACCGGGACGCGCGCCATGGCGGCGGCGACCTTCTCCGCCGGGTAGTCGTAGTCCTGGAGCTGGCCGGCGAAGTAGGCGTCATAGGACTTCATGTCGAAGTGGCCGTGGCCGCACAGCGCCGTCAGGATGACCTTCTCCTCGCCCGTCTCCTTGCACTTCATCGCCTCGCGGATGGCGGAGGCGATGGCGTGAGTCGGTTCCGGTGCGGGGACGATGCCCTCGGTACGGGCGAACTTGACGGCGGCGTCGAAGCACTCAGTCTGGTGGATTGCCTCGGCCTCGACCAGCCCCAGCTCGTAGAGGTGGCTCACCAGCGGCGCCATTCCGTGGTAGCGCAGGCCACCGGCGTGGATCGGATCGGGGATGAAGTCGTGGCCCAGCGTGTGCATCTTCACCAGCGGGGTCATCCCGAGTGTGTCACCAAAGTCGTAGCGGTACTCGCCCTTGGTGAGCGACGGGCACGCCGCCGGCTCCACACAGCGGATGGTCGGGTTCATCCGACCCGCCAGCTTCTCTCGCAGGAACGGGAACGACAACCCGCCGAAGTTCGAACCGCCTCCGGTGCAGCCCACCAGCACGTCGGGGGTCTCGCCGACCTTGGCCAGCTGCAGCAGCGCCTCCTCACCGATGATGGTCTGGTGCAGCAGCACGTGGTTGAGCACCGAACCGAGGGCGTACTTGGTGTGGGGGTCTCCCGCCGCGACCTCCACCGCTTCGGAGATGGCGATACCGAGCGATCCGGGCGAATCCGGGTCCATCTCCAGGATGGTCCGCCCGGCCTGGGTGAGGTTCGAGGGCGAGGGATGCACGGTGGCTCCCCATATCTCCATCATCGACTTGCGATAGGGCTTCATGTCGTAGCTGGCCCGGACCTGCCACACCTCGCACTCGATGCCGTACTGGGCGGTGGCGAACGACAGCGCCGAACCCCACTGGCCGGCTCCGGTTTCGGTGGTGAGCTTGCGGGTTCCTTCGGCGGCGTTGTAGAAGGCCTGGGGAACGGCGGTGTTGGGCTTGTGCGACCCTGCCGGGGACACGCCCTCGTACTTGTAGTAGATGCGGGCCGGGGTGCCGAGCAGCTTCTCGAGTCGGTGCGCTCGGAACAGCGGTGACGGCCTCCACAGGCGGTAGACGTCGAGCACCTCGCCGGGGATGTCGACGTAGGAGTCCTGGGTGACCTCCTGGCCGATCAGCGCCATCGGAAAGAGGGGAGCCAGGTCGTCGGGGCCAATCGGCTGGTGGGTGCCGGGATGCAGCGGCGGGGGAGGGGGAGCCGGCAGGTCGGGAATGATGTTGTACCAGGTGGTCGGCATCTCCGACTCGTCGAGCAGGATCTTGGTCGGCACGTCCATGAGGGCTCCTCTGTTCCGGGAATTCGGGACGCTAGCCCGGTTCCTGAGTAGGTATCAGTCGATCCGGTCGCCCATCTGACCCGGAGTGCGAAATCTTTCCGACCGCGCCACGCGAACCGCATCAAGTCGCCACACGTCTCACCGATAGGAGGTCACGATGGCACACACACAGTTCGAACCACGCAACAAGATGATCGAGGTTTCCGACCTCGTGGCGTTGATCCCCGTGGTGCTGCTGGTCGCCTGGGTTGTTCTTCGATCACTCGTCTGACAGCCCAAGGCGCCGACAGGAGGGGGAAGCTCGTAGCGAGTGACAACTCGCGCCTGCGCCAACGCGACCGAGGTGGCATACCGTGATCATGGCGGGGCGTCTTGGTGAATGGAGCGTCGAAGACCTACTCCAGATCGCCAAGATCACCCAAAAGACGACGTCGATCGAGCTGATCGGCAAGGACCGCTCGGGGGTTATCTACCTCCGGGACGGTGGCGTCGTGGACGCCGAGCTGATCGGGGTCGACCAGCCCGCCGGTGATCGTTTCTCCCGCGTCGTCGAGGTCATCATCGCCCTCACCGGGATCGAAGTCGGCTCGTTCCAGTTCGGGACCCGTGAGGTGCCGTTCGTCGAAGAGCGCCCGGTCGATATCAATGCGGTGTTCGCAGCACTTGAAAAGGATCTCGCCCGCGAGAAGCGGCTGGTGGATCTTGGCATCTCCGGACTGGAGGGGCTGGGGGTTGCCCGCCACGTTGCGGACCCTCTCACCCTCAAGCCGGCGGTCTGGCAGCTTCTCGCCGACCTGATCGAGCCGTTCTCGCTCACCAACCTCGAGCGGCGGGTGGGCCGGCGCAAGGCGGTGGCGATTGTGCTCACCCTCGATGCGATCGGAGTGTTGTCGCGTGACGTCGAGCTTCCCGAACCGCGCCCGCCGATGGTGCAGGCCGTGCTCGCCGAGTCGAATCCCGAACCGGTCCACGATGGGGTGATGATGGAGTCGGTCGAGATGCCGGAGCCGGCACAAGACCCGGGCTGGGCCGACGAAGCGGCCTGGGCGCGGGCCGGTCTGTCCGCCGACAGCGACGACTGCCCTCCGGGTGATCTCCCGACCGACAGTCCGGCTGACGCTCCGGCCGACAGTCCGGCCGAGGCCGACGCCACCGTGCCAGTCGAATCGAACTCCGGGGAGGCGGCGCAGCCGGCCGATTCCAGCGGTTTGGAGGAGCCGGAACCGATCGAGGCGCGCAGGGAGACCGTGGACGAGGACACCTCAGTGCCCGAACCGATGGGAGAGGTGTACACGGGCGAGCCGGTCGTCGAGATCTTCGGGATGCCCTCGCATCGCATGCACGAGGTGGTGACGCCCTCGGAGACCACGCTCGTCTCCGACGTGCTCGGAGACCTCCGGTCGAGGTTTCGAAGCGGGCGGGGTCAGACCCTCGAGCCCGGATACGACGACTGATCCGGGGGCTCCACCCGCCCGACCCGATCAGGCGCTGCTGGTGAGGGTGGCCACCCGGTAGAGCGAGGTCGTGGCCGTGATGAACAGGTCGGTGCCGTCGGGGCCGCCGAAAGCGCAGTTCGACGTCACCTCGGGCACCGGGATCCTGCCGATTCGTCGGCCCTCCGGTGTGAGGACGTGGATGCCGTCGCCGGCGCTGGTGAAGATGTGACCGGTCCGGTCCACCCGCAACCCGTCCGGCACCCCCGGCTCGATAACCGCCAGCACTCTGGGGTTGTGCAGCGCAACGCCTCCGACCACGTCGAAGGCGATGATGTTGTGGGCGTCTCCGGTGTCGGACACGTACAGCACCGACTCGTCGGGCGAGAACGCCAGACCGTTGGGGTGGGCGAGCAGGTCGGTGGCGACGGTCAGTGCACCGCTTTCGGGATCGAAGCGGAACACGAGACAGCTTGGCAGTTCCGGCTCGGCCTGGTGGCCTTCCCGGTCCGACAGGATCCCGTAGGGCGGATCCGTGAACCAGATGCTCCCGTCCGAGCGCACCACCACATCGTTCGGCGAGTTGAGCCGCCGCCCCTGATAGTGGCTCACCAGCGGCGTCACCCGGCCGTCGGGCTCCCAGCGTTCGATCCGACGGTATCCGTGCGAGCAGGTGACCACGGAGCCGGCAGCATCGAGCGCACGGCCGTTGGTGAACTCGACCTCCACCCGTTCCACCTCGACGCCCCCCTCGGCGCTCCAGCGCATCACCCGGTCATTGGGGATGTCGCTCCACAACACCACCCCGCGCTGGGGGACCCAGACGGGTCCCTCAGCCCACTCGCATCCCTGGCCGAGCCGTTCCACGATTACCCCGGGGGCGATCAATTCCCCGAGCGAAGGATCCTCGAACAACGGCAGCGGCCCGGCGCCGCTCACCGCCCCCGCACCGAGCCGGTCGATGATCATGGCTGCCAACTGCTCGGGCGACCGGGTCGCATCGAGGTGAAGATGGCACAGTGCCTCGAACCTGCCGCGTCGTGCTTCGTGCAGGGCGGCGAACGTCTCGGCCACCACCGCCCGGCGGTGCTCGCCGGTGGCATAGCGGCCCCGAACGGTTTCGGCGTCGACGTCGAGCCACACCACCGTCATCCCCCGGCGCAGCGCCTCGCTGAGCGGGCCCCGATCGACCACGCTCGCCGCCGGGGTCACCACCATCCCGCCGGGTGTGTCCAACGCCGTCTCGAGGGCGGTCGCCTCCAAGTCGTGGAGCGCCTCCACGCCGTGACGGGCGGCGTACTCGCCGCTGGTCATTCCCACCCTGGCCTCGATCCAGCGGTCGGAGTCGATCAGTGGCACCCCCAGCCGGGCGGCGACGATCCCACCCACGGTGGACTTGCCGGCACCCATCGTGCCGATGATGGCGATCCGTGGTTCACTCATGACGGGTTCAGGAAAGGCGTTTCTCGAGACCTGCCATCGCCTTGTCGGCCAGCTTGTCGAACGCCCCTTTGAGCAGCGGGTGCGCCAACCGCAGCAGCCCCTTCATCCGCAGATCGGCCACGTAGTCGATCTGGGTGGTCTCGTCGCCTTTGTCCTTGAAGGTGATGTCGTCGACCGCGGTGATGGTCGACCCGTCGCCTTCCAGGGTGATCCGATGGGGCGGCTCCAGCACCGTGGTCCGGTAGGTCATGGGGATCTCGCGCCCGTTGAACACCGCAGTCACGGCGTAGGTCGCCCCTACCGCCGGGGAATCGCCGTTGGTCTGGCGCGACGTCGACACCCCCGGATCCCATTCGGGGACGGTGGAGAAGTCGGATACGAACGAGAAGACCTCGTCGAGCGGCTTGGGTACGGTGATGGTGCGGTGGAGACGTGGCATGGTCGTATCTAACGTACCCGCGTCATGTCGCTACCCCCGCCTCCGATCTTCGATCCCGCCAAGTGGGGCAAGTCGACCCCCCTCATCATCGGTGTCGCCGGCGGATCCGGATCCGGCAAGACCACCATCGCCGAGGCCTTGGTCGAGGCGATCAAGCCGCCACCCGACAAACCGGGCGTCGCCTACATCAAACACGACGCCTATTACCGGCACCGCTCCGACCTGACGTCCGAGGAGCGTTCGCTGCTCAACTACGACCATCCCGACTCGCTCGAGACCGATCTGCTGGTGCGCCATCTCGAAGCGCTCCGATCCGGCCTCCCGTTCGATCAGCCGGTCTACGACTTCTCGACCCACCAGCGCAGCCCGGCGACGGTGACGGTGGTCCCGGCCTCGGTGGTGGTGTTGGAAGGGATTCTGGTGCTGGCGGAACGTGATCTGCGGGCGATGATGGACCTGAGGGTCTACGTCGACACCGATGCCGACCTGCGGCTCGCCCGCCGGCTCGAACGCGACATCATGGAGCGGGGCCGGTCGGCCGAGTCGGTGCTGGCGCAGTATCTCTCGACGGTGCGACCCATGCACGTGGAGTTCGTCGAACCCTCGAAGCGGCATGCCGACATCATCATCCCCGGAGGGATGAGGGTGGGAGCGGTGGCCACCATCATCGAGCTGATCAGAGCGCGGATGATCTAGGGGGCGGCCTCTGCTCGTGCTCGTCCGGCGGCGTAGGCCTCCGGATCGTCGATGACTCCACCGCCGCGCACGGTGGCACCGATGGTGATGCCGGCGGAGACCAGCACCAGGTTCTTGATGATGTACTGGCCTTCCAGGGTGGGGGCGAACGGGAAGCTCTGCCACGTCAGCTCGGGGAACAGGAACAATGGTGTGACGGTGCCGAGCATCTGCCCGAACAGCAGCAGCAGCGTGACCCGGATGAACTTTCCGCTGATGAGACCGAGTCCGATGGCCGTCTCCAGCGCCGCCAGGATGATCCTGGATAC
>JBHJOH010000258.1:0-4806 GCA_050329955.1 Acidimicrobiia bacterium
ATCGGTGAGGGCCAGCAGCAGCTGCAGCGATCCGAACGAGAGCAGGTACACCGCGATCATCGCCCCCACCGAACCGACACGGGTCACCGAGGCGATCAACGCAGTGATGAGGAAGGCCGCCAGGTGGGTCCCGAAGATCTGGCCGAACCCGTAGGCACCGGGTGCGGCACCGCTGAGGAATCGCAGCGCAGCCACGTGGATGACGAAGGCGGCACCGGCGACGCCCCCAACCCACGACATGGGCGTGGCGGGTGCCGGCATCGATCTGGTTTGTCTGCGCGCCATCGGTGTCTCCGTGAAGAAGTGCCCATCATGGCCGAACCTGCGCCCGGACCCAACGACCTTCGAGCAGATGGGCCTTCGCCATCATGACATCGTCGATACCGCACCGGACCCGGATGCTCACTCTGGTGGTCGTCGGCGTGCTCATGGGCATGGCGGCGGCGTTGGTCGCCGGTGTGCAGGTGGCCCAGCGGGCCACCGACGATGCCGCCTCCCTCGAAGGGCTCACCGATCTCGCCGAGTCGTCCACCCGTCTCCACGGCGCCATGAATCAGACGGTGATCGTGTTCGCCACCAGCCCGCCCGACGAGGATCGCGCCGTGCGGATGGCCATCTCCGAGGCCCGGGCCACGCTCGAGGCGATGCCACCTGCCATCGAGGCTCTCGATCCGGCCGACACCGTATTGGTGTCGGCCGCCGAGCAGTATGTGACAGCCGCTGCCGACATCCTGGACGTTGCGGAGGCAGGAGCGGGGACCGGCTCCGAACCGCCCAACCCGGTCCCGCTGGAACTGGCCCACCGGATCCTGATCGACGCCATCAACGGGCGGCGGACAGCGATCCGATCGGCCCTCGTCGCCTCTGCCGCCGGAGGTGGTACGGCCGCGGTCGCCGCCACGGCGGTGGCGATCCTGGTGCTCCCCACGATTGCGATGTTCGTCTTCGCCCGGTCTCTGCGCGCACCCGGACCGCCGGCTGGCACGACCACCGCCACCACCGCGGCCCCGACCCTGCCGCCCCGGCTCACCCGGGAACTGGAGGATCGGGCGGCGGCCATCCTCGACCACGCCCGGATCGTGACATGGACCCGTCCCCCCGGCCACGAGGCCGCCCCCTACCGGAGCCTGCTCTTGGAGGCGGGAGGTCTGCTGAACGTGACCCGGAATCTGCTTGCGTTCGACCGGCTGGAAGCCAGTGAGGTCCTGGTTTCGGTGGAACCGACCGACCTCGGCGAACTGGCGGACCGAATCCGCCTGGGTGCGCTCGACACGGGTACCACCGTCGAAGTGGTCGCCGACCACGTCGAGGTTCTCGCCGATGCGGTACGGCTCCACCAGTGCCTCGAGAACCTGGTCGGCGTGGTCGTCGGTCACGGCGCCTTGAAGGTGGGATTGGTGGTGGGCCAGGAGAAGGGCCGGGGCACCGTCTGCGTGGTCGGTGAGGGATGCACCATCCCTCTCGAGGTGCTGCGGACCCTGCAGAAAGACTCACGGCCGCAACGAGCGGCGGCGCTGTCCCTCGCCGTCGTGCGCAGGCTCGTGGCTGCCATGGCGGGCACGCTCATTCATCGTCAGGTGGAGGCCACGGCAGTGTTCACGATCACGCTGCCCCTCGTCGGAGGCCGTCGTCGGTGACCATGCTGCAGCGTGCGGTGATGTCGATGGCCCTGGCGGGAGGACTCGCGTTCGGACCGCTCCTGTCAGCGGGGGCACAGACCGAAGATCGGCTGCTGTACCTGCGCGGTGCCGCCTACCCGACGTCACTCCTGTCCCCCGAACTGCCACTGTCGGAGACGATCACGAACCTCGACCGACCCCGCAACGACGATCCGGGGCTCACTCTCGAATCGGGAGGAGTCGGACGCCGCGAGTTCGACGACGCCCGCTACCAGGACTTCCTCTTCCGCTCGGGCGGGGCAACGATCATCGGCACCGTCACCCTCAGCATCTGGGTGGCACCAGCCGGGCTGGCGGGCGGGCCCGCCGCCGACCTGACGGCGATGGTGGCGGACTGCAACGAGTTCGGGTTCGGATGCGAGGAACTGGCGGCGGGATCGGCGTCGATCGCCTGGACGGACCCGATCGGATTCGTACCCATCACCGTATCGATTCCCCTTGACAGTCACACCTTCCCGGCCGACAGGGTGCTCAAGCTGCGCCTCACAACCGAGACCTCGGACGACTCCGCCCTGTGGGTCGCCTATGACGCCTTGGAGACGCCCAGCTCGCTGGCCTTCGAGAGCTTCACGACACCGACAACAACCACAGTGACCACCACCACCACGACACCACCGCCAACCAGCCCGGCTACTCACCCACCGGGCCCGGTCACGCCCGTGCCGTCGGAGACCACCACAACTTCAACGGTGGTCCCCGCTACGACCTCGACCACAGTCACCACCACCACCACGACCATTCCCGCCACCACCTCGACCACGGAGGACGACGGGGCACGCTCGGCGGTACCCCTCGACCCACTGGTGTTCGAACTCTCGTATGGAGCGGACCCCTCCCAGCCACGTGCCAACCCGGTTGTCTCGGCGGCAGCTCTCTTCGGAGCCACCCGCTCCAGTATCTCCCAGACCTGGCCATGGCTGCTCGCTCTGGTGACGCTGCTCGGCGCGGCGCTGTGGCGCCACAACCGGGAGGAGACGCGACCGTGAAACTTGCCCAGGCCAGCGCGCTGAGATCGAGAGTCGCCGACGGGATGACGCTGCACCCGGCCGCCGCTCGGGTGGGAATGGCGGTGGTGGCCGCCGTGTTCGTGGCCCTGATGGCGGCGATGGCCGGACTGTGGTCGAACGCCACCACCCTGGAACGTGTCACCACGAACGCCCGCGAACTGCACGCGGCCAACGCCACCGCCGGAGCCGCCGGCATCACCCGGGCGGCCGTCGCCCTGGCGGTGGTGTTCGAAGCAGACCGTCAGGTCAACGTCGCCACCCAGGCCGACGTCGACGTGAGCATCGCCGAAGCCAGGGCAGCGCTGGAGTCCTTCGAACGGGCGATCAACACCGCCGCCCCCCTCGAGACCACCACTGCCTTCTCGTCGGCGGTGGTGGAGATCCTCGACAAGCTGGAGACCGCCGACGTGCGGTCGGCCGTGTCCATCCGGAACGATCGCCTGGAGCCGGCCTACAGCGCGCTGGTCGCCGACCTCACCGACCGCCAGAACACCGCCGAACAGGCCATCCTCGACACGCAGACGTCGGCAGGGCGGACGGCCCGAGTCACCCAGGTGTTCATCATCCTCGCCATCCCCGCCGGCGCCATGCTCTCGTACTGGCTCATCGTCCGACGCCGTCTGCGCGAGCAGGAGGTGGACATGCGATCCAGGCTCGAGGCCGAACAAGCCGTGAGTGCCGCCAAGGACGAGCTGATCGCCGGGATCTCCCACGAACTCCGCACACCCCTGACGGGAATCCATGGATTCTCCGAGATCCTCATGACCCAGGGGCTGGCCGATCAGGAGATGGCGATGGATCTGGTGTCGATCATCCACTCCGAATCGGGCGAACTGTCGCGAATGATCGACGACCTCCTCACCGCCGCCCGTATCGACGCAGGAGAGTTGGGCGTTGCCGTGGAACCGACCGAACTGGCGCTCGCCATCGACTCAGTCCTGCAACCGGTCCTGCGCCAGGGCCGCAACGTGGCAGCGAGCTGCCCACCGCTGTGGGTTGCCGCCGACCCGCTCCGGCTCCGCCAGATCCTGCGCAATCTCATCTCCAACGCGGCCAAACACGGCGGCGACAACATCGCCGTGATCGTCGACCAGTCCAAGGGTATGGCTCGCATCACCGTCGCCGACGACGGCCCGGGCGTATCCGAGGACATCATCGCCCGGCTGTTCGACCGGTTCGTCAACGGGGGCCGTGGGGCACTGCTGGCGGGCAGCGTCGGGCTGGGACTGGCGGTTGCCCGCGACCTGGTGGAACGGATGGGGGGCCGCATCGCCTACAAGCGGATCGACGACATCACCATGTTCGAGATCGAGGTTCCGCTGGCGCCCACCCCGGTCTCCGGCGAGATGGCCCTCACATGATCGGACGGCGATCGGTGGCTGCGCTGATCGTCGCCATGATGCTGATACCGGCCACCATGGCCGGAGCCTCCTCGCAACGCCTGTACCTGCGGGGAGGCGGCATCCCCATCAGCGTCCTCAGCGCCTCACAACCAACCTCGTCGAGTGTCCGCAACTTCGACTGGCTCCGCAACGACGACCCCGGGGTGACACTCCGTCCCGGAGGCAGCTGGAACACCAGCTCGTCGACGCGATACCAGGAGTTCTTCCTGGCGGTCGATGGGGTGCATCTGAGCGGCAGTGGCTCGTTGACGGTGTGGAGCGCCGTCGCCGACTTCGAAGCCGACACCACCGGCGCGCTCGAGGCCTACCTGTTGGACTGCAACTCGTGGGGCGGGAGCTGCTCACTGTTGGCGACGGGGTCGCTGTCGAACGACTCGTGGAACGCCGCCGACCAGTGGAGCGAACGCACCATCTCGTTTCCGGCGGTCGACCACGCCTTCGGTGGCGGCCGGATGCTGAAGGTTCGGATCGTTGCTGGCGCCGCCGCTGCCGGGGACATGTGGATCGCCTACGACTCGGTTTCGACGCCCAGCTCGCTCACGATCGATCTCGGCGCCGCCCCGGCACCCACCACCACGACCACGACCACCTCCACCACCAGCACGACCACCACTACCACCGTCCCCGAGTCGACCACCACCACCACAACGGCCACCACCAGCACCACCCAGCCGGTGGGGTCGACCACCACTACGACCACCCCGAACACCACGACCA
>JBHJOH010000259.1:0-13305 GCA_050329955.1 Acidimicrobiia bacterium
TCGAGCATGTCGATCCCGGCAACCGTGGCGGATCCTTCGAACTCCCCCTGGAAGAAGTGGGGCACCAGTCCGTTGATCGTCTTGCACAGTGTGGTCTTGCCGGATCCGTTCGAACCGACAACCGCCACGAAGCCTCCCCGAGGAATGGTGAGGGAGGCATCGGTGAGCGAGTCCGACGAAGCTCCGGGATATCTGAAACCGATATCCCGGAGCTCGACGATGTGGTCGGTTGGTGGCTCTCCCGCCGATGCGGCCATCGTCACGGGGTCGATCGGGAGCGGCGCCGGGAGGCGTACACGAACACGAATGCGAGCACGGCCACTGCCACCGCCGCTCCCACCCACAGGAAGGCATCACCGTACTGATCCCGGAAATCGGGCTCGAAGGTGCCGGGGCTGAATCCGCTCTCCGCCAGGAACTCCGCACCCAGGCTGATGGCGGCCAGGCCGATGGCGCCCACCACGAAGGTGGCGGTGGCCCATTGAGCGATGGCGGTGTCGGGTGTGCGGGGCGACAGGCCCATCAGTGGTTCGATCTTGCCGTGGAGGCGAGGGATCAGCCACAGGGCGGGGATCACGCCGAAGAGGATTCCCGACATGACGATCTCCATGATGAAGGTGACGCCCTCGACAGCCAGGATGGTCTCGGGGAGGCCTTCGACCGACTCGAACTCCTCGACGCCGGCCCACACCTTGGCGATGTCGACGATGGCCGAGAGGCCCTTGTCGATGATCACCGCCGCCAGGCCGGCGATGGTGATTTGCCGACGGTCGAGGGGGTTGCGGATGATCAGGCCCGCCACCACCAGGGCGAGCGACATCTGGATGATGCCTTCCAACTCACCGAGTCCGCCGAAGTCGCCCATCAGCAGGTCCTTGAACACCACTTCGCCCACCGGGGCCCCGATTCCGGCCCACAGCGGGTTGAACAGGGCGACGATGGTGAGTGGCACGAACAGGAGGTATGAGATCTCGACCTCCACTGGGCCCAACTGGAAGCTGGGTAGTACCTCGGTCAGGATGTTGGCGAGCCCGAACAGCGACGCCGACAGCAGGAACACCATCAGCTTCTGGGCTTGGGTCTCGGCCCGAAGGGTACGGCGCTTGCCTGTCTCTTCCGAGTCGATTCTCGGTGTCATCAGCCTCTCCTTGCTACGACGAGCCGAAGCTACCGCCCTTCGATGAATGCCACGTGGACGCCAGATTGACGGTGTGCAACGTTCTACATTCGTTAGCTGAGCTGGGTGTGCAACGTTGCACCACATTCGACCGAGGGCGGTAGGGTGTCGTCATGAGCCCGCCCACCATCGTCGACGTGGCCGAGCGTGCGGGCGTCTCCGTCTCGTTGGTGTCGCGGGCCTTGCGCGGGCTCCCCGGGGTGAGCCCGGCCCGGCGGGAAGCGATCCTCTCGGCTGCCGACGAGCTCGACTTCCGTCCCAATGCGGCCGCACAGGCGCTTGTGAGTGGACGGACCCACCTGGTGGGCGTGATCCTGTCGGACCTCACCAACCCCTATCACGCCGAGGTGGCGGCGTCGGTGGAGCGGGCGCTCGAGGATGTCGGGCGCGAGGCGTTGCTCGGGAACGGGCGGCGCGACGGGGGGCATCAGGCCAAGCTGGTCGAGGTGCTGCTCCGCCAGCGGGTGGAGGCCATCATCGCCATCACGTCCCGGCTGCCGCAGGATGCGATCGAGAAGGCCTCGCGGGTCGTGCCGACGATCGTGGTCGGCCGCGTCGATCCGCGGGTCCCCGGCGTCGACACCCTCGTGGGAGACGACGAGGCGGGAGTGAGCGCCGCCGTGGAGCACCTGGTGGAGCTGGGGCACGAGCGGATCGCCCACCTGGGAGGAGGCGATCGGCCCACCGTCACCGCCCGGCGGCGGGCCTACGAGGCAGCGATGCGTGCCCACCGCCTGGAGCGATGGATCCGGGTAGCGGGCGAATCCTCCACCCACGACGGCGGGCGTCAGGCGGTGTCCGAGCTGTGGGCCGACGATGGCAGGTTCACGGCGCTGGTGGCGGCCAACGATCTGATGGCCACCGGGGCGTGCGCCGAGCTCAGGGCGCGGGGTCTGGCGGTGCCGGAGGACGTCTCGGTGGTCGGCTACGACGATTCCAGCCTGGCGAGCTCGTTCGTGCCGTCCCTGACCTCGGTCGACCAGCCGTTCGCCGAGATCACCGCCCGGGCGATCGAACTCCTCGAGAGTCGCCTCGCCGGCCGCCGGCGGGCACGGCACGAAGTTGTCGCCCCGCATCTCGTCGTGCGTGACTCGACCGGCCCGCCATCGGCGTGACCGGTGGCGTCGAGGGTTCTTCACCCACCGGGGCCGCAGGCTCGAGGCGGGTGCCCATCAACGCCGGACGAGGTCCGTCGATGGCAGTGGCACGAGGCGGTAGTGTCGCGGTGGTGAGGGGATCGAGCCGAGCAGGTATGGAGGGGTGATGGCGGTCCTGGTCCGGTCCGACATGCTTCGTTTCCGGCGAGCACGCGCCGGCGGTTGGCTGCGCTGATGTCGCGTCAGTGGCGGTGGCAACGGCAATCGCGTTCGAGGGATGCCTGGGTTGTGGGTGGGGTGGCGCTCGTAGTTTTCCTGCTGGCTTGGGCCGGGTTTTTCCCCGGGGCCTTCACCGTCGACAGCACTCAGCAGTGGGAGCAGATCTCCGCCGGCGTCTACCAGGACTGGCACCCGGTGTTCCACACATGGCTGATGGGGCTGTTGCGGTCGATCTGGGACACACCCGGCGTGGTGTCCCTAACCCAATCCGTGGCGTTCGCCGCCGTTCTCGGGCGACTGAGCCGAGCGCTGGCGGTGGCCGGCGTTCCGCGGCCGGCCACCATCGGGTTCCCCCTCGTCATGGCCTTCGCCCCCAACGCCTGGACGTTGACGATCGCGGTATGGAAGGACGTGCCGTTCGGCATCTGCGTCCTCTGGGTTTTCGCCGAGGTGGTCGTCCTCGGGGAAGATCCGGAGCGGTTCAGACGCTTTGGCCCCCTCCGCTTCGGGCTGGCGCTCCTCGGCGTATTCACCTTCCGGCACAACGGCCTGCTGGTGGCGGGGATGGTGCTGCTCGGAGCGCTGTGGGTGTTGCGGCGTAGCCCCCGCTCCATGGCCATCGTGTCGCTCGTGTCGGTGGGGGGCATGTTGTTGATCCAAGGGCCCTTGTACCGATCCCTCGATTCCTGGCCGACGCCCGGTCTGTTCACCTACACCACCTTCGTCCACGACATGGGTGGCTTCCTCACCGAGCACTCGTCGGAGATGGACCCGGCCGACCTCGCCCTGCTGGCCACGATCCTGCCCGTGGAACGATGGTCCGCCGCCACCGCCGACAATCCAGACGGGCTGTACATGTGTCGGCAGGCCACGGCGCTGATCTTCCCTCCGGAACTCTTCCCATCCGAACGGGTCGACCGCACCGGGGAGCTGCGGCCGGTCGGAGAGTTCCCGCCGGTGGTGCGTCAAAACCCAACCTCCAACACGCTCGACCTCCGGGGTTCCGAGTTCATGGGCATCTGGGCCGACGCCGCGCTGAGGTGGCCCGGAACCCTGATCGGACACAGGCTGTGCGTGTCCGGAGTTGCCTGGAGCCCGGTCCCGGTGAACGGCGGTGTCCCCTGGACGGTGCCCTTGAGGATCTCCCCGAACTCGGCGGGCATCGAGTCCGACCCATTGGTGCCTGCTCTGACCGCCCCTCTCACCTCGGTTGCCGGTTGGTGGGCTCAGGGCTCGATGTTCACCTATCGACCGGCGCTGTGGGTGTACGCCGGGTTCCTGGCAGTGTTCGTGGGCGCCCGCCGACGGGGCGGTTTGGCCACCCGGTGGCTGTGGGCGCTTCCTGGTTTCGCCTCGTGGATTTCCGTGGTGTTGTTCACGCCGGGACAGTCATACCGGTACGTGTGGCCCGCCCACCTGTGCGCCTTGGCCTCGCTCGCCCTGGCGATCCGGCCGGTCACCGGGAGGGCTCACGGCCGGAGCGAACCGGGCCGCCGGCGGCGGTGATCACACCGTCGGTCCGGTGTGGGTCAGGTTGTTGTTGGTGCCCTTCGATGCCCACGAAGCTCAGCGGGTGCTGTCACCAGGTCGGCTTCCAGGCCGAGCTCCGACTGGAGGGCCGTGGCAGCCCATGAGATGGCGTCGGATCTGCTGACGAGTCCGTCGTGGGCGACGACCTGCAGGGCGAGTCCGTCGAGCACCGAGAGGACCCGCCATGCCGACGGCACGGGATCGGGGCATTGGAAGGCTCCCTCGGTGTCGCCCCGGCGGAGGATGCCGATCACCAGCTCGAGCCATTCCAGGTTGAGACGGCGCGACACCGCCTGCAGGGCTGGGCGGCGGGCGGCCTCCGACCAGGCGTCGAGCCAGAGCTGCATGGTGCCGTCGGTCTGGGCGGGGGAGTACACCCCGAGGAAGGCCGCCAACTGTTCGAGCGCATCGTCGGCGTGCTCCACCCGGCGGCGCGCTTCGGCCAGATCCCCGCCGGCGGCCTGTTCGAAGGCGGCGGCGAGCACCTCGTCCATGGTGTGGAAGTAGTGGTGGATGAGCCCGCTGGAGGTGCCCATCTCGGCGGCGACGTCACGAACCGTGGTGGTGGCGAGACCCTTGCGGGAGGCTATGGCCAGCGTTGCGTCGACGATCGCCTGGCGGCGGGCATCAGGTGTCAGTCTCGCCATCGTCACCTTTCGGGCCTTGCCCTGGCCAGCGGATCCTCATCGTCTGCAAGGCCCGGCGGGGGTCGGGAGGGGGTCGTCCCCCTGCATACATTATTGCGCGCTTGTACAACAACGGATACCGTAGGCGCCGCCAGAGCGAAGGAGCAGGCGGCATGTTGCGCAGGACACCGTTTCACGATCGGGTGAGTGCTCTCAACGAGACACACCTGTGGAACCATTGGGCCGGGTACCTGGTGGTCGACAAGTTCCAGATGTCGGAGAAGTTCGAGTACTTCGCCATCCGCAACGCCGCCGGTGTGTTCGACACCTCACCGCTCTACAAGTACCGGATCACCGGGAGCGACGCCGAGAAGTTCCTGTCGGGAGTGCTGGCCCGGGACATCCGCGGCTGCCGGCCGGGCCAGGCCCAGTACACCATCTGGTGCGACGACCGCGGGTTCGTCAACGAAGACGGTGTGATCCTGCGGCTTTCGGCCGACGAGTTCGTGCTCACCGCCGCCGAGCCCAACCTCGCCTACTTCTCGAACCTGATCGGCTACGACCAGGTGGAGATCGAGGACGTGACCGAAGACATGGCCGCCCTCGCCTTCCAGGGCCCGCGTAGCCGCTGCATCCTCGCCGAGCTCGCCCCCGAGATCGACCGGATCGGCTACTTCGACCTGACCCCCGCCAAGATCGCAGGAGTGCCTACCACCGTCAGTCGCACCGGGTTCACCGGCGACCTCGGCTATGAGGTGTGGATGCCCGCTGCCGAGGCGCTCGATGTCTGGGACGCCATCATGGAAGCGGGCGAGGGCCACGGGGTGATCGCGTTCGGTCAGATCGCCCTCCTGATGGCTCGCATCGAGGCGGGGTTGCTGCTCATCAACGCCGACTTCGAGTCGAGCCGTTTCGCATTCAACGACGAACACCGCTCCACCCCCCACGAGCTGGGGTTCGGGTGGATGTTCAAGGACCTCGGCTCGTCCGACCGCAGGTTCATCGGGCGCAACGCCATCGTCCGGGAAGTCAACGAGGTGACCTCGCGCTGGAAGATGGTGGGTCTGGTCGTCGACCACGCCGACTACGACCGCAAGTACCAGGAGGCGGGGTTGGTGGTTCCCAAGGATCACCGGCCGGTGGTGGGCGACATGATGGTCTACGACGACGACGTCCAGCGGGTGGGCTACGCCACCAGCTTCATGTACTCACCGATGGCGCAGGCCAACGTGGCGCTCGCCCGGGTACGTCCCGAGTTGGCCAGGACCGGCACCAAGGTGAACCTCGAATTCACCATCAACCACCGCTACGTCCAGGTGGGCGCCCACGTCTCCCGCCTCCCCTTCTACAACCCCGAGAGGAAGACCTCCTGATGACCGACCGCACCTACGACGCCATCGTCATCGGCGGAGGACACAACGGCCTCACCAATGGGGCCTACCTGGCCAAGTCCGGGCTGCGGGTCCTCATCATCGAGCGCCGCCACCTGGTGGGCGGCGCCGCCATCACCGAGGAGCTCCACCCCGGCTTCAACTTCACCACCTTCAGCTATGCATTGTCGCTGCTCCGCCCGGAGATCATCCACGAGCTCGAGCTGACCAAACACGGGTTCATGCCGCTGCTGATGCCCACCACGTTCTGCCCGATGGAGAACGGCGACTACCTGCTGATGGGCCAGGACCACAACGAGAACCTCAAGGAGATCTCGCGGCACTCCAAGCGCGACGCCGACGCCTACGAGCAGTACTCCCACGACATCACCCGGGTCATCCAGGCCACCAAGCCGCTGTTCGACAAGATGCCGCCCAACATCCTCGGCACCACCCCCGAGGAGCTGATGGAGATGGCCGAGCTCGGCCGGCACCTCCGCAGCCTCGAGCCGCGGGTGTTGCACAACTTCGTGCGACTGCTCACCGGAAGTGCCGCCGACTTCCTCGACGACTACTTCGAGTCCGACATCATGAAGGGATGGCTGTCGAGCTCCGGGCTGATCGGCACCAAGGTGGGCCCGATGTCGCAGGGGTCGGGGCTGGTGCTGTTGTTCCACTCGATGGGTGAGCACGACGGCGACCTCGGCAGCTGGGCGTTCCACAAGGGCGGCAACGGCGGGTTCACGCAGGTGTTGGCCCGGGCCGCCCAGGCCTTCGGCGCCGAGATCATGCTCGACACCGAGGTCGACCGGGTCATCACCAACAACGGCCGGGCCACCGGCGTCGCCCTCGTCGACGGCACCGAGTTCTCGGCCAAGGTGGTGGTGAGCGCCGCCGACCCCCGTCGCACCTTCACCAAGTTCGTCGACCCCCGCGAACTGCCGGCGGATCTGACCGACGCTCTCAGCCGCTACCGCTATCAGGGGGTGTCGTCGAAGGTGAACTTCGCACTCGACGGGCTGCCGAAGTAACCGGCGCTGGGGGATCGGGGCGACCAGTTCCGCGGATTCGTCAACGTCGGCCCGTCCATGGAGTACACCGAGCGGGCCTTCGACGAGGCCAAGTACGGCTGGTATTCGACCCGCCCCTACATCGACGGCTGCATCCAGTCGACCATCGACCCCGACATGGCCCCTCCCGGCAAGCACGTCATGTCGTGCTTCGTCCAGTACACCCCCTATCACCTGAAGGGCAGCGACTGGGGCGCCGAGCGCGAGAAGATGGCCGACAACGTCCAGTCGACCCTCGAGTCGTTCTTCCCCGGATTCTCCGACCTGGTGCTGCACCGCGAGATCGTCACCCCGCTCGACATCGAACAGGTGGCCGGCCTCCCCGAAGGCAACATCTTCCACGGTGAGTTCCTCGCTCCCCAGATGTACTTCTTCCGGCCCGCCCCGGGTTGGAACCAGTACCGCACCCCGATCGAGGGCTACTACCAGTGCGGTTCGGGAACCCACCCCGGCGGCTGCGTCACCGGTGGTCCCGGCAAGCTGGCCAGCCAGCAGGTGATCAAGGACCTCGCGGCGAAAGCGTGAGGCTCGGATCACTCCGGCCTGCCTCCGGCCGTTGTTTCGAGGAGACCGCGAAATCCGTCAAGCCGGCGCGCTCGGAGTCGATACTCACCTCGAGTGCGGAGGTGGCCGGTGGACCAGGTGCATCGCTCGGAGTGGGTGGAGTGGCTCGACGGACTGCGGACGACCGGATCGGTCGACGTCAGCTCGCCGTCGCTCGAGGTCGACGTCTCGGAGGCCTTCCGGCTCATCGGCGCCCAGTACGTGCCGCTCGCCGACACCATCGAGCTGGTCCTCGACGACGGGATCAAGCCGGTTCAGGTGACACTCGACTGTCCCACCGCCATCTGGGTCGACGCCGAGGGCACCGATCAGCAAACGATCATCTTCGACTGCCTGGTCGGGCGGGTGGCCCTGGGATGGTGTGGTCGCCGGTCGGGCAAACGAGCGCGGCCCGTCACCGCCGCCTGAGAACGTCATGACCACCGTGGCGGTGGTCGGCGCCGGTCTCGCCGGACTCACCTGTGCGCATCGGCTGTCTGCGTCCGGGGTGTCGGTCATCGTGTTCGAGGCCCGCCACCGGGTCGGTGGCCGCACCCACTCGCCGATGCTGTCGAACGGCGCCGTGTGTGAGCTGGGGGGCGAGTGGATCGGCAACGACCAGAGCGCCATCCGGGCACTCGCCGACGAGCTCGGGGTGTTTCTCGCTCCTGTGGGTGTCGTCTTCGGCGCGCGCGACCCGCTGGGCGGAGAGCCGATCGAGTTGGAGGCGCACCTTCGACTCGCCGCCGAGGTGGCCCGACGCATCGATGATCTGTCCGAAGAGGAGCTGGCGACGGCCACCGCTGCGGAGTTGCTTCACTCGGTCGCGGTGGAACCGGAGGCGATGGGGGTACTGCGAGCCCGCTTGGAGGCGTCGGCGGGCGTTCCGCTAAGCAACGTGGGTGTCGACGAAATCGGTGGCTGTTTTGGTGTTCAGCTGGGGTCGTACTTCCGGGTGGCCGACGGCAACCAGCGGCTCGCCGAGGTGCTGGCGGCGGGCCTCCCCGATGTCCGGGTTGGCCGCCACGTGGCCCGGGTCACCCGAGCCGGCCTCGAGACCGTCGATGGTGAGTCGGTCGACGCTGACATGGTGGTGGTGGCGGTGCCGCTCGGCGTGCTGCGTTCGCTCGAGTTCGACCCGCCCATCGAGCTCGACTTCACCGGCATGCACATGGGCGTGGCTGCCAAGATGCTCGCCCCCACCATCGACGAGCCACCGATCCTGGCCGTGCAGGGGTTGGAGGTTCCGGTGTGGTTCTGGACCGGCCGTGGTGGCGATGGGTCGGTGCGGAAGGTGGTGTCGTCCTTCGCCGGGACCCGGGCGGGAGTCGACGCAGCCATGGCCCGCTGGCCGGAGCTGCTGGCCCAGGCCGCTCCCGGTGTGTCGTTGGCGGGCGCACCCGTGACCATCGACTGGAGCGCCGACGAGTTGACGGGCGGTTCTTACTCGGCGATGGCCCCCGAGGTCGATCTGTCCCAGTTCGAGCGTGCCCACGGCAACGTGGTGTTCGCCGGCGAGCACACCAACGGCAGCGGCACCATGGACGGGGCGGTCGCCAGCGGCGAACGCGCTGCTCGCATCGTCCTCGCCGCGCTCTGACGCATTCTGCGGGCCCACGACTACACGTGGTGTGGTCTGAAACCCTGGGTTCGGGTCATCTCATCGCTCGGGAGATCTTGGTGGTGAGCCAGGGGCCGGCGTCGACCGGTTCGAACCGGGGTTGCTCGTCGGGTGAGAGCAGGATCGGGTCGATGCGGGCATCCCAGTTGGGGTTGTGGAAGAACGCCATCGACTGGCGCCGGCGTCCGGCGGGATCGCCAACCACCCGGTGCAGGGTCGACCGCCAGCGGCCGTTGGTCCAGCGTTGCATCAGGTCGCCGATGTTCACCACGAACCCGCCGTCGACTTTCGGAACCTCCACCCACGCTCCATCGGGTGTCACCACCTCGAGGCCTCCCACGGCGGGGTCGGGCCGCAGGACTGTGAGCGTGCCGTAGTCGGTGTGGGCGCCTGCCCGCATCGTGCCGGCGGCAATGCCTTCGGGATAGTCGAGTGCCCGCAGCGCCGACAGGTGACGATCGGTGAAGGGGTCGAAGTGGTCGGGAGGGAGGCCCATCGCCCGGGCGCACAGCCCGAGGACCGTGTCGGCCAGGCGTTCCATCTCCGAGTAGTACGACAGCCAGGTGATGCGCAGGTCGTAAGGCTCGGTCGGCCACACCCGTTGATACTGCCCGAAGCCGCTGTCGGGTCCCCGATAGGGCGGCCCCAGGTTGAAGGTCTGTTTGGGGTCTGGGTGTTCCTCGCCGGCGTCGAGAGCCCGATCGAGGGTGCGGCCCAGCGTCTCGGACTCCATCGGCTCGTAGCCGTAGGGGCCGGCGTCGGAGTACGCCTCCATCCTCGTGGCGGTGGGAAGATCGAAGAACCGCCGGGACGCATCCCAGGCGGCCGCCACCACCTCCACGGGTACACCGTGACCGGTCACGCCGAAGAAGCCAACATCCCGGCACGCCCGGTCTATCGCCTCGGAAGCCCGTGGATCTGACAGGTCGATGATGGGTACCGCGATGGCCATGTGCCCATTCTGGCTCGGACGGCGACCATTGGCTCGCCTACGATCCCTTCGTGGACATCCTGGAACTGGTAGATGCCGAGAGTTGGGGTGAGGTGGCCGCCCGCGTGGCCGGCCCGGTGGTCGGCGTGGTGCTCATCCTCATCCTCACCGCCCTGGCCCTCCGGATCGGCAGGGTGATCATCACCAGGTCGGTGGAGCGGGTCAAGCACGGTCAGCCCGCCTGGCTGTCGAGGCTGGAGGATCGCCCGCCCGACAACGACCCGATCCTGACGGTCCGGCGGGAACGACGTGCCACCGCCCTCGCCGCCCTCGCCTCGTCGGTGGTGACGGTGGTGATCTGGACCATCGCCGTGATGATGATCCTCGACCAGTTCGGATTCGCCCTGGCGCCGGTGCTCGCTTCCGCCGGCATCGTCGGCATAGCGCTCGGCTTCGGTGCCCAGGATCTGGTCAAGGACTTCCTGTCGGGTGTGTTCATCCTGGCCGAGGACCAGTACGGGTTGGGGGATGTGGTCGACGTGGGCGAGGCGAGCGGCGTGGTGGAAGGTGTCACGCTTCGCTCGACCCGGATCCGCGATGTCAACGGAACCCTGTGGCACATCCCCAACGGCGAGATCAGACGGGTCGGTAATCAGAGCCAGGGATGGGCGCGGTCGTTGCTCGATATCGAGGTCACCTACGACACCGATCTCGCCTCCGCCACCGCGGCGATCCTGGGCGTCGCCACCACCATGTCCCACCAGCAGCCATGGGAGGCGCTGTTCCTCGAAGAACCGGAGATGTGGGGGGTGGAACGGCTCGGCCCGGACTCGGTGTCGCTTCGGCTCGTCATCAAGGTCGTCCCGGGTGAGCAGTGGCGGATCTCACGTGAGCTTCGACGACGGATCAAAGAAGAGCTCGACAGGCTCGGCATCGAGAACCCTTTTCAGCAACGCACGCTGTGGATCCGAGGGCAGGGCGCTCCGGAGCCCTCGGACTGACCCCGTCGCCCTGATGGCGATGTCAGTGTCGACGTCGACCCTGGAGGAAGACGTGCTCGAATCGTTCGTGGTCGATGTCGTCGCCCAACAGGACGAGCGAAGCCCCTTTGGGGAGCGGCTGAGCCGGGTCGGGATGGGTGCGCACTTCGCCCGCCGCCTCCAGTGCGATCACGGCGCACCCGGTGCGTGCGCACAAGCCGCTGTCGGCGATGCTCTGCCCGATCATGGCAGCCGGGACCGGCACCTTGAACACCTCGAGGTGCTCGGCTACCAGCAGCGAATCCTGTGGCCGGAACCAGTTCCAGATGGCGGCCGATCCGGTCGAGGCGTACGAGAGCACGGCGTCGGCCCCGGCTCGGTACAGGGTCGATACGTTGCGGTCGACGTTGGCCCGGGCGATCACCTGGATCTCCGGTCGGAGCTTGCGGATGTAGATCGTCAGATAGATGTTGACGTCGTCGTCATGGGTGGTGATGACGACGGCGGCCGCTTCCTCGATGCCGGCGGCGGTCAGGATTTCGATGTCAGCGGCGTCGCCCACCACGTAACGGGCGGGATCCCTGACCCGGCCGGGCAACTTCTCGACGATCTTGAAGTCGATGCCGGCTTCATCCAGGGTTGCGCCGACCCTCCGACCCACCCGGCCGCCGCCGATCACCACCACCGGATGGTCGATCTCGAGGGTGGTCCCGAAGATCTGGTCGTAGCGGCGGATCTGATCGGGGAGACCGGAGAGGATCATCACTCCGTCGTCGTCTTCGTCCCCGTCTCCGTTGGGAAGATCGAACTCACCCCGTCGCCAGGTGCCCAACACCTCCAGGCCGGTCTCGTGCTCGATCGTCGACGGGCGTACCGCCGAGCCGGACGGAAGTGCCGCCTCGGCCACCTGAAGCCCGGCGATCTCTCCGATCACCCTGGCTCCGCCCGCCAGGATTCGCATGGTGAGGGCCCGCCCCAGGATGTCGCCGAGCTGGAGCACCTCATCGGCGCCGGCCAGATACAGGATGTCGACCGACGCCTCGAAGTTGGCGGTCGACACCACCGGGACCTGAGCCGAAATCTCCTGGACGGTGAAGACGATGTTGGCGTTGGTGGTGTCGGTGCGACTGGCGACGACCATTGCTGCGTGCTCCACCCTGGCATGGCGATAGGTCTGGGGGTCGTCGAGTTCACCGACCATCACCCGGTACCCCTGGTCGTGCAACGACAGCGCCTCGGCAAGGTCGGCCACCAGGACGACGTAGTCGATGCCGGCGCGTTCGGCTCGATCGATGAGCGAATCCTCGATCGAGCCCGTTCCGGTGAGGATGATGTGGCCCGACGTCCCCTCGCGAAGAGAACGGGGTGCCCGCTCCGATTCGCGTTTGGTCATCCACGGCACCCATATGAACTGGATGAACGTGAACGGCAGCAGCACCAGCAGGAACAGCGTCCCCGACAGCAGTACCACCACCGAGAACAGCCGTCCGGCATCGGACTCGAAGGTGATGTCGCCGAACCCCAGCGTGGTCATGGTGACGAGGGTCCAGTACACCGCCGTCGCCCAGCTGTAGCGGCGACCCTCGGTCTCCATGAGCTCGTGGAAGGCGGTGCTGAAGATCGCGACCAGTACGACGAACGCCGCCAACAGGATCATCATCAGCCGGAGATTGCGGCGCCTGACCGGAGCGGTCAGGAAACTGAGGATGAGTCCGAGGATCTTCATCGGTGGTCCAGCAGGCTACCAGGACGCCGGTTTTGACCACTCCGCCTCCGGTGGCACCCCTAAACTGAACCGCAATTCAGGATTTGGGTGTGACCCACCTTTTGCACGATGCAAAAGGTGAGCGAAACGACCACGTTCTGCACAATGAGGTTTAGCGGATAGAGGACTGATGGGCGCTGTTGGAGTCATGAGCTTTGTCCCCCACGCAGTGGGGGAAGGGGTCCCCGCGACGGAGGAGCGGGGTAGGGGGGTCGAAAGCCCGCGAGATGAACTCCGCACGCGTTCCGGAACCCGCCATCAGCCACGCGAGGACCAGGAACGCGTCATCATGCTCGCGAGGGATAGGCCCCCCCTACCCCGCTCGTTCCTCGCGGGGACCCCTTCCCCCTCTCGCAAGCTCGAGGGGGACAAAGCT